>MGTJ01000009.1:56040-72633 GCA_001799395.1 Desulfobacterales bacterium RIFOXYA12_FULL_46_15
GGTCTCACCGGTGCTCAGGGAATGAACCCCTGTTTCAATGGCCTTGATGCCTGAACCGGCGCCAGCGGACAGGGTAAATGAAGGTCCGCCGAGTTTGAATTCCCTTGCCGCGCGGGAGGCTACGATCCCGCCGAGAGCGCCCAGGGTCCGGTTAAAGGTCAGCGGAGGAGACAGGTTGGTTTTAAGGTCTTCCTCTAGTGAATCTGCCGTCCATCTTAAGTGAAAATCCGTAGCACCATAATCAAATTCAATGCCGACGGCACATCCCATATGATGCCGCAACGGCTCCCCTTCCAGGGGTCTGGGGTTGATGCCTGCATCTTCAAGGGCCCCCTTTGCAGCTTTCAGAAACAGGATGTGCTGGGGCAGGATATCTTCCATCTGAATGGGGGGGATGTGAAACTCCCCGTAAAAGGTTGAAAACAGGTCCAGGAAAAAGCCTTTTTTTTCTTTGACGGCCCTGATGCCTGTCCTTCTCCAGCGTGATCCGGGAAGCCCCGGGGTTAACCGGGTCTTCCCGAATATCAGATCCGTGAAACCGGAAAGGTCATTGCAGTCTTTTAAAATTGTGTCCATTCCGATCACTGCGCAGGGAACACAATGGATTTTTTCCGATTTTTCAAGGGCTTTGACCCCATGCCGCTTTGGGTCTGCCTTATATTCTTCCAAAAGGAGATGGGCATTGATGCCGCCAAAGCCAAATGCGCTGACGGCAGCTTTTCGGGTAGTACCCGGGCTTTTGGGTTTCCATTCTTCAACATCGGTCTGTACCCTGACATTGGAATGATTTAAAGGGCTTTGGGCCGGAGGGGAATTGAAATTCAGGGACGGCGGCAGAATTCCCTTGTTCATGGAAAGCAGGGTTTTAATAAACCCTGCTGCTCCGGCAGCAGTCAAAAGATGACCGGTCATGGATTTGACAGACCCGATGGAAAGGCTTGCCCCGGGGCAGTCAAAGATATTATAGAGTTCATGAATGCTGGTAATCTCCACGGCATCCCCCACCGGCGTACCGGAACCGTGGCATTCCATATACTGGATGTCTAAAGGAGACCAATCCGCCTGTTTATAGGCCTGTATCATGGCCCTGACCTGACCTTCCGATGCCGGTCCGACCAGGGTTCCGTCAATATCATTGGAAACCCCGGCACCCGTAATCACGGCATGGATGGTATCACCGCAGGCAACGGCATCTTCCAGCCGCTTCAGAATGACGATACCCGCGCCTTCACCCACCACAAGCCCGTCGGCTGATTTGTCAAAGGCAGAACATCGTCCCGAGGGTGACAGGGCCTGAAGCTGTGTAAATCCGATCTGGGTATAAAGAGAATCCGGTCTTGAAACACCACCGGTTACCATGATATCCGCTTTTTTCAGATGCAGGTGCTCACAGGCAAGCTTGATGGCATAAAGAGAAGAGGCACAGGCTGCATCAAGGGTGAAACTAGTGCCGTAAAACCCCATGGCCCTTGACAGGATGGCTGCAGGAAGAAAGACCATCCCGTTGCTTGAAAAATCTCCCGGCACAGGGCCTTTATAGGTATTGTCACATAGTATCTGCCTGGAAAAATGAGATGATCTGTCCGTGGGAAGGGCAATGGCGGCAAGAATAACCCCGGTTCTTTTTTTGTCTTCCTTTGAGTGAAAACATTGCAGAAAAGCTTCCCGTCCGGCGTGAAGAACAAGTTTATGAACCGGGTCAAGAAGGGAAACAAGGCTTTTATCAATCATGAAACCGGAAGGATCAAGCTCAAACCCTTCAATAATCCCGGCTTTGCCTGATATTGCTTTGTCGGGAAGCGGCACCCGTGATACAAAGTTTTGAACAGGCCCGGTCCAGCGATGATCCGGAATCTTTATGATGCAGTCTTTTTTGTGAAGGATATGATCAAGGAAAATTTTCGTGTTTCCAGCCTGCGGAAATACCCCTGCCATTGCCACAACGGCTGTTTTTCCTGTCATTTTTTTCATATGGGCTGATATAATGGAGAACGTGCCCGATTACAAGAAGACAATGTAAAACTTGTGTAAAATTCTATGAAAAAATTCAAGCAAAAATCAGGAAAAACCCGTTTAAGACTGATCTTCCCAGAAGCCACAGGGTAAGTGCAAGAAAGACAAAGGCCAGGCATCGGTCAAACAGGTTTTCCTTTCGTTTTTCATTATATCCCATTACCCATCCGAAAAAAATACCGGAAAAAAGACCGCCGGCATGGCTCCAGTTGTTGATATTGGTCATTAAAAAACCGACAAGGACAAGACTCATTACCCATCCTGCGGTTTGTTTATAAACGAGTTTTCCCCATTCGCCGCCCCTTGATTTGCCAAAAAACAGCAGAGCCCCGATAAGCCCGCAAATTCCGGAAGATGCACCGATTGTAATATAGACATTACCGATAAAGGACAGGAGAAATCCAAAAATTCCGGTGAGGGTAAAAATGGAAAACATCCGGTACACACCGAATTCATCCATCACCAGGGTGGCAACGGTGCGCAGGGCCAGCATATTGAAGATGATATGAAGAAGCCCGCCATGAAGCCAGTTGGCAGTCACAAGGGACCACCAGGCTTCGAATTTGACAATGGGCAGCCTGCCGGAAGCCCCCAGAAAATTCAGTACATCCGTGGATGGTGTGAGCGCATGCAAAGGGTTCAGGCTGAGGGTCATATTTCTGCCGCTGTAAATCAGGCTGATCATATACATAATAATATTGGTACATATCATTGCCTTTAGGGCAACGGCAGGGGATAAAAATGTATGTTCAGGTCTATTATCAATCATTCTTCCTGTTATTGTTTCAATGCCTTTTGAATCACCTCTTCCACAGACTGGTTGACAAAGGCTTCAAGTTTTTCAGGGGTGAATGTCATTTCCGTTCTTTCCAGGGTCAGGGCGACCGGGATGGTTTTGAACTCATTGGTGTTTGATTTTTTCCCGATAAACAGGGTGAGGTCGATTTCAAATACCATATCGGTTGTGCCACCCTTTTTTTTGGCCCGGCATTCAAATTTATTGATATGTCCTGCCACAATCTGTTTGAATCCCTCGCCGGCGTTCATTACGCCATTGGGGGAGAGTTCCCAGGGACCAACGGGAGTGATGGTAAATCCGGTTTTTTCAAAGTAGTCTCCGACGGATTTTTTTAATGTATCGGCAAGATTCATGCCCTGGACAAAAAATGTTTCCTGGCTGTTGTCCATGAGGAGCCTGTATCCTACATATCCGCCGTCCCTGTCGGCTCTTTTGTCCTTAAAAGGGGCTATACCGATGGTGCCGGTCTGGGTTTTTTCGTGATCTGCCTTATAAGTGATGTCGATAAATTTCTGGCCAGGGGTTGCGCACCCCAGTAAAAATAAAAAAATGAATGAAATCCACCCTTGTTTTTTCATGAAAAGATCTCCTTGTAATATAAAAAAATCAGTTAAGCTTGATATCATCAATCTTAACAGCATTCAAGTAATCTTTGACTGCGCCAAGAGTCAGGGCAAACATTTTTGTGCCGGTGAGTATGACTGCCGGGTTATTGTCACTAAAGCAGGCTGAAGCAAAAACAGGCCCGATGATGACGGCCGGATTTTGTGAGGTTTCCGGGGTTTTCTGCAAGGCCTCAAGGTAAGTGTTGAGTCTTTCCTTGAGAATTCCAAAATAGTCAACGAATTTTCCTGTTGTGGTTTGTGTCAATGTGGAAATATTGCCGGAGATCTCACGGATATTTTCCCAGAAAATCCGGGTCAAAAGGCCTTTGCTTTTGTCGGTTTGCGGCATGAAAAAAGAGAGTGCCCAGCCCACGCTGAGGATTTTAAGCAGTTGAAGTTCGTATTCAATGGTTGTCATATTCAGGTTGCTATCAGCGGGAATGAGTGACAGAAGTTCTTTTAGATCCGTTCTGTCGATGGCAAAGGCAGAAAGATCCCGGGCCATTTTATCAACACTTAAACTTTCAATTTTTTCTTGTCCCATGCCTTCTCCCTTGTATTAAATTCATGTACAAATTAATTCACTTATGCCATATAATATGAAATCTTAAATAACAGCACAAACAAAAAGAGTAAACTTAAAAAACAATGATCAGAATTGATCTCAGGCTGTTTGTGACATTATCCGGATATCTGCCGGAAAACAATGAATGCCTTGAAATTCATGAGGGTACAACTGTGGAAAAATTGATCAGGGATCTTGGCATTCCGGATGAACATGTAAAACTGGTTTTTATCAACGGAAAGCGTCAGGATAAAGCGCATCAGCTTAAGCAAGGAGACAGGGTGGGGCTTTTCCCGCCTGTCGGAGGCGGTTAGAGAATGGAAAATTTAAATTTTAAAGAACGCTATGACCGGAATTTCAATACGTTTTCCCATGAGAACCAGCAGAAACTTGAGGCTTCCACTGTTGTGGTGATCGGACTTGGCGGGCTTGGCGGCAGTGTCTGCGAAATGCTGGCAAGGGTTGGAATAGGAAAGCTTATTCTGGTTGACGGGGATGTGTTTGAGGTCAGTAATTTAAATCGCCAGATTTTGAGTGAAGAGCGCTTGATCGGTGTTCCAAAGGCAGAGGCTGCAAAGGACAGGGTAAGAGCCGTAAACTCAGGGGTTGAGGTGATCCATCGGATTGAATTCCTGGATGAAAAAAATCTCTATGAACATATAAAAGGATCTGATGTGGTCATGGACTGTCTTGATTCCATTGACATACGGTTCAAACTTCAGGATGCTGCAAAAAAAGCATCTGTTCCCATTGTATCCGGGGCCATAGCAGGGGTCACAGGCCAGGTCACCACTATTTTTCCGGAAGATAAGGGGTATCCGCTGATTTATGGGGAAAAAAGCCGGAAACAGATGAAAGGTGTGGAAACAAAGACCGGCAATATTGCTTATTGTGCTCTTTTTACGGCAGCCCTCCAGTCTTCGGAATGTGTAAAAATCCTGTTGAACCGCGGGGACCTTCTCCGTAATAAGCTTTTAATAGCGGAACTATGGACTAATGTTTTTGAGGTAATGGATCTTGTCTGATATTAAAAAGCCTTCACAGCCATGGAGAAATTAATAAAGAAAATTAACGGGAAATGATCGATTAAAGGAGTTCCGAATGCCGGAAGATTGTATTTTCTGCAAAATAGCAAAACGGGAAATGCCGACTGAATTTATATATGAAGATGATGTATGCGTTGTTTTCAGGGATATCAACCCTGCAGCACCAATTCATCTGTTGCTGGTACCCAAAAAACATATCAGAAGCGTCAATGACCTTAAGGATGAAGATGAGGGAATCGTCTCCCATCTCTTCCTGGTTGCAAGGGATATGGCAAAGGAAAGCGGTGTAAAGGATTCCGGGTATAAGCTCTTGTTTAATGTTGAAAAAGGCGGCGGGCAGGTGATTTTTCATCTTCATCTTCATTTGATGGGCGGATGGAAAAGGCGATGATGAAAAACGATGTCAGCCTTACACAGATACCGGTTCCGGGAGAATCCCGGGTCATGTATGGCGGGGATTGCCTGACCTTTGAATTACGGCTTTCAAAAAAGACGGAAGGCAGGGCATGGGTCAGAACAAACCTGGGTTCTGCTGCCGTATCCAGACGGGAAGTGATTTCCCGCATTGAAAAAAATGAAATCAAGCTGGATGAAGCCTGGTATGATATCGAAATGGAAAAAAAGAATGATTTTTTCTTTCAGATTGTCCTGCCGCTTCATCAGACAGGCTTTTTCCAGGCAAAATGTTTTTTTATCCCGGAAAACACGACCATCCCTGTCTGGCCGCCGGGACCCAACTGCATTATCAATGTCGAACCGCCCGGCACCTGCTGTGCCAATATCATTTATAATGCCTTTGTCCGGCAGTTCGGCCGGTCAAGATCGGGCGCCCCTGAAGACAAGGAATTGTCATCCATCATCAAAAGGCTTGATGCCCAGGGGTATACGGTTATTCCGGAATCAGGGAAATTCAGGGATCTGAAACAGGAAGTGGAATTTATCTTTTCCAGGCTCGGATGCCGGGTTCTGCATCTTCTGCCCATTCATCCAACCCCAACGACCTATGCCAGGATGGGAAGGTTCGGCAGCCCTTATGCTGCCTTGAATTTTACGGAAGTCGACCCTGCCCTGGCCGAGTTCGATCCTTCTGCAACTCCCCTGGAACAGTTCATGGAACTTGCAGATATGGTTCATTTTCATAACGGGTATCTGTTTATGGATATTGCCATCAACCATACCGGGTGGGCTGCTTCCATCCATGAAACCAATCCGGAATGGCTGGTCCGGGGGGACGACGGCAGGATCGAGGCGCCGGGTGCCTGGGGGACGGTCTGGGCCGATCTTACAAAACTTGATTATACCAATATTGATTTATGGAAATATATGGCCGACGTATTCCTTTTGTGGTGCCACAGGGGTGTGGATGGATTCAGGTGCGATGCAGGCTATATGATCCCGGTGGAAGCCTGGGAATATATTGTTGCAAAGGTAAGGACGGAATATCCGGAAACCCTTTTTTTCCTGGAAGGGTTGGGCGGGCCCATTGTAACCACGCGGACCATCCTGAGCCGGGCCAATTTTAACTGGGCTTATTCAGAGCTTTTCCAGAATTATTCCAGGGAAGAGATATCCCGGTATCTTCCAACGGCCTGTGATATATCGGAGAGTTGCGGGAATATGATCCATTTTGCAGAAACCCATGACAATAACCGGCTGGCATCGGTTTCGCGACAATATGCAAAGATGAGGACCTCCCTTAGCGCACTTTTCTCGGTCTGTGGCGGGTTTGGATTTGCCAATGGTGTGGAATGGTTTGCCACACAGAAAATAGATGTCCATGAATCCTCCAGCCTGAACTGGGGAGATAAAATCAACCAGGTGGATCATATTGCAAAATTGAACCTGATCCTGAAAAACCATCCCACCTTTTTTGCCCACACAAGGCTCTCACTGATCCAGAAAAATCAAAGTGAATGCCTGGTCCTTTTGCGTCACTATCAGCAGCAGAATAAAAAACTCCTGGTTATCGTAAACCTGGACTGTGTCAATTCCCAGGACGCAATCTGGAGCAGGGGCGATACAGGGCTTAAAGAATCCCTCATGAAGGATTTGATATCCGGAACCACAGTGAAAACAGAGGAGGAAGGGGATCTTTTTACTCTCAAGCTTGCGCCTGGAGAGGTTCTGGCATTGACACCCGATCCCGGTGACTTGAAACAGCTTGAACTGAACCGGCAGGATAAAAGCCAGGCCCCTGAAAGGGTCTATCTTCAGAAACTGAAAGCCAAAGTCCTTTCTCTTTATACAATATTCAACGGATACAAAAATGTTGAAGGTATGGATATCGAGAAAGCCGCCTTTGAATTTGCAGAGCATCCGGCAGAGTTCATCCGTTCATTAAATAAAGAGTCTAAGGAATGCCGGGTCATTGAATTAAAATTTGAAAAGGATTTAAAACGTCAGTTGATGATTCCGCCCGGATTTTTTCTGCTGATCACCTGTAAGACAGGATTCAGGGCGGAAATCCTGGATGAAAACAGATCTTCAAAAACATCCATGGGATATGAGGAAGGCCTTCCCACACCGGCAAGGGATGGGTTTTTTGCAATCTTTAATCCATTTGAAATTCGGAACCAACATAAAGAATATTCATTGGTTCTGAGGGTGTTTGAACCGGGCGGAACAAGGGTTGAAAAAGTTTTTCTCCTATCCCTCGCCCCCCTTGAATCTCTTTATATGAGTTCTTCCTTTACCCGGAAAGAAATTGTCAGAACGCCTTGTCTTAAATTATTGGGAACTACAAAACGAGGGGCCATGATGAGGGCTGCCGCATGGTGGAGCAGGCTTGACAGCCGTTATGATGCTTTTCTGGGTGCCAATTTCAATAAAACTATGCCGGAAAACCGGTGGATGGTTTTTACAAGATGCCGGATCTGGGCAATATTCCAGGGGTATTCCAGGGAACTGGTTCCGGATTGCCTGGAAAGGTTTACATTCTCATATGATCACGGCGGCCGGTGGCTGTTCCGCGTCCCCACTTCAGAGGGGAAATATTATGCCCTTGAGCTTGACCTTTTTCTTGATCCGGAAGAAAACCAGGTCCATCTCATCATTAAACGGGCTGAATCCAATAACGGTGATTCAAAATTTTTTCTGGAGAATCATAAACCCATTACCCTGATTATCCGCCCGGATATTGAAGACAGATGCTTCCATGACCCGGTAAAAGCCTATATGGGGCCGGAAAAAAACTGGCCCGGAGCGGTTGTTTCCAATGAAAAAGGATTTGATTTTTTCCTTTCAAACGGGAAAAAATTAAAGGTGAGCCTGTCCAAAGGAAAATTTATTAATGAACCGGAATGGCATTATATGGTTCACCGGTCCCTGGAAGCTGAGAGAGGCCTTGATCCAGATTCGGATCTTTTCAGTCCCGGCTATTTCAGCGTTTCCTGCGTCGGAGGGGATAAGGTCCTGCTCAATTCTTTTGCCATGGAGAGCCATGGGGACGTGACCCGGTTTGATAAATCCCCGGAAACCTTTAAGGAAAGGCTTTTTCAAAAAGGGATGAACCTGTGTGATGCCGTATATAAGAGCCTTGATGCCTTTATGGTCGACAGGGGCAATGAAAAAAGCGTTATTGCAGGATATCCCTGGTTTCTGGACTGGGGGAGGGACAGCCTTATTTTTTGCAGGGGCTTGATTGAATTAGGCCGGTTTTCGGATGCAAAAGCGATTTTGCGTCTTTTCGGACGGTTTGAAAACAATGGGACCCTGCCCAATATGATCTGCGGAAAGGATGCCGGCAATATTGAGACATCAGATGCCCCTCTCTGGTTTTTTTCCTGTTGTAAAGATCTGATCGAAAAAGAAAAGAGCCATGGTTTTTTATCTGAGATCCTGGATAATAGAAGTATCAGGGAGATTCTTTTTTCCATTGCACAATCCCTGATCAATGGAACAAAAACAGGAGTGGTCGCAGATCCCGAAACCATGCTGGTTTACAGCCCGTCACATTTCACCTGGATGGACACCAATTTCCCTGCCGGGTCTCCGCGGCAGGGTTATCCGGTTGAAATCCAGGCACTTTGGTATAATGCACTGGTACTGCTGTCATCCATTGACAGGGACAATTCATCCGGCTGGAAGAAAAAAGCGCAAACCCTCCAAAAATCGGTTCAAACTCTGTTCTATCTGGATGGGAAGGGATATTTTTCCGATTGTCTTCATGCAAGTGGCCCGGTGGGTGCAAAAAATGCAGTGGCCGATGATGCCTTAAGGCCAAACCAGTTGTTCCTGTTTACCTTTGATGTGATAGAAGATATGAAGATTGTCCGGACCTGTGTTGAAACCTGTCAGGAGCTGCTGGTTCCCGGAGGCATCAGAAGCCTTGCCGACAGGAGAGTTGAATATCCAATCTGTGTTTATCATAATCACCAATTGATTAATGACCCGCATTTCCCTTATTTTGGCCAATACAAGGGAGATGAGGACACAAAAAGAAAACCGGCTTATCATAACGGAACAGCATGGACCTGGCCTTTCCCGGTATTTTGTGAAGCATGGGCAACGGCTTTTGGCAAAAACAGCCATTCAACCTGTCTTTCATGGCTGGGCAGTGTATTTAATTTGATGAGAAAAGGCGCAGCAGGATATATCCCTGAGATTCTGGACGGAGATTATCCGCATACGCAGCGGGGATGTGATGCACAGGCCTGGGGATCTAGTGAATTTGCCCGGGTTATGCATAAATTATTAGGCTGATTGTAAATGGAGATGGTTTGTCATATGGAGAAAATGCAAATTTATAAAGTGTATCCTGCCATCCCGGAAGCCTTGTCCTTCCTGGATTATCTTGCAAGGAACCTGTGGTGGTGCTGGAATCATGAAGCCATAGAACTCTTCCATAGAATCAACCCGGTGCAATGGGAAAAAATCGGAAAAAACCCTGTGGCATTTCTTTCCTGTATATCACAGCGCCGATTTGATGAGCTTTCAAAAGATGAAAGTTTTCTCGGGCATCTGACCAGGGTCAAGGCCAAATTTGAACGGATGTTTTCCTTTGTGCCCCAGATCAAGGAATTAAACCTTGGGATTAAGGAAACCATTGCCTATTTTTCGATGGAATTCGGGCTTCATGAATCCCTTCCGTTTTTTGCCGGAGGATTGGGGGTTCTGGCCGGGGATCACCTGAAGGCTTCTTCCTCTCTCGGAATACCTTTAACCGGTGTCGGGCTCTTGTTCCACGAAGGTTATTTCAGACAATTCCTGGATCATAACGGTTGGCAGCAGGAAACTTATCCCATTAATGACGTATTTGATCTTCCGGTTCAAAAAGTCAAAGATTCTTCCGGATATGATATCATGATTGATATTCCCGGACCTTCAGGAATGATCAAAGCCTGTGTATGGCAGTTAAGAATCGGAAAGATAAAGCTTTTACTGCTGGACACCAATCTTCCTGGAAATCCCATGGTGATCCGGGAAATCACGTCCAGGCTCTATGACAGCGATGGGGACAGGCGGGCTGCCCAGGAGGTATTGCTGGGAATAGGCGGCGTCAAAGCATTAAATGCCATGGACCTGTTTCCCACCATCTGCCATATGAATGAAGGCCATTGCTCTTTTGCCGGTCTTGAGCGCATATCCATGATCATGGACAAATATTATCTGGACTTTCCGAGCGCCTTCCAGGTCTGCAAGCGAACTTCCGTTTTTACGACTCATACCCCGGTGGCTGCAGGGCATGACGAATTTCCAAAGGAAATGATCAGAGCCTATATCAAGCCCTATGCAGAAAAATTTGCCATATCCGAGGGAGAGCTTCTTTCCTGGGGTGAGCCGCACGGTTCAAGGGATACCGGAAAATTTTCCATGTTCATCTTTGGCGTCCGGTTCTCAGGATTTATCAACGGTGTCAGCCGTCTTCACGGGCAGGTGGCCCGGGGCATGTGGCAGTCCCTCTGGCCCAAACGCCATGTCGAGGAAATCCCTATTTCCCATATCACCAATGGAACCCATATCTGCTCTTATCTTTCCAGGAATAAGAATGCTTTGTTTGAACGATATATATCTTCTGACTGGTCCAACAGGATTTCCGATCCGGCTTTGATTTCCAGAATTGATACGATTGAGGATGCCGACCTCTGGCATGTCCATGAACTGGACCGGTCCAATCTGATCCGCAAATGCCGGGAATTATTGTTGGCGCAGTATGAACGCAGAAATGCCCCCAGGAACGTCCTGGATGATGTCATAAACGCCTTGGATCATCGTATGCTGACCATCTGTTTTGCAAGGCGGTTTGCCGTTTATAAACGGGCCGCCCTTTTGCTGAAAGACCCGGAGCGCCTGATCAAACTCATTTCCGATGAGGAAAAACCGATTCAGATCGTGTTTGCCGGTAAAGCCCACCCCAATGATACCGAAGGCAAGGAAATCATAAAGAAGATCGTGGAATTTGCCAGATTGCCAAGTATCCGGCACAGGGTGGTGTTTCTTGAAAATTATGATATCAACATTGCCCGGTATATGGTCCAGGGATGTGATGTCTGGCTCAATACACCCAGGCGGCCCAATGAAGCCTGTGGTACCTCCGGCATGAAGGCTTCGGCCAATGGCGGTCTGAATCTTTCCATCCTGGATGGATGGTGGTGTGAAGGATACAGGGATACACGGGGATGGAGTATCGGCAATGGGGATCTGTATGACGACCACCATTACCAGGATGAAGTCGAAAGCCAGGCCCTTTATAATATCCTTGAAAATGAAGTTGTTCCCAAATTCTATGACAGGAAAAGGGGGAACCCGCCTGAGAAATGGATCAAGATGATGAAGGAAGCCATGAAAATGGCTATTCTGGATTATTCCAGCGACCGGATGGTCAGGGAATATTCATCGCGTTATTATATCCCGGCTTTAAGGAATTTCAGCCGGCTGACTGCTGATACGGCCTGGAAGGCCAAAGAGCTTGCCCTGTTGCAGTCTCGCCTTTTATCCCTTTGGGGGGGCATCCGGCTGTCTCCTCCAAAACTGGCGACAGAATCTGATTTTACGGTAGGGGATACTTTCAGGATTACAATTCAGGTTTTTCTTGGTGATTTAACCCCGGAAGAAGTTGAAGTCCAGATCTATCACGGTAAAATCAAATCTTCAGATACTGTTGAAGGAAGCAGGGCCGAAACCATGTGGCTCCAGGAGACCATTTCCGAAGGCACCCATGTTTATGCCTGCACCATTACCTGTGCCGATTCCGGCCGGTTCGGGTATACGGCAAGGGTCATTCCCAGGGGTGACGAGGCCCTGTGCCATACACCGGGCCTGATTACCTGGGCACATGATGTGGAAAATAAATGAATATAAGACGAGAAAATTTGATTTGAGATATAATTAAAATCCGGGAAAAGACCAATGGTAAAAAAACCGAGAATCCTTATCGTAACACCTGAAGTAAGCTATCTTCCCGAAGATATGGGGGCACAATCCAGATATTCTGCAAAAGCCGGCGGGCTTGCCGATGTCTCGGCAGCACTCATAAGTGCCCTGTTTGATCTTCGCTGTGATGTCCATGTAGCGCTGCCGGATTATCGTTCCATTTTTAACGGGTATTCCACCAAGACCCATAACAGGGAACTTGAGAAGATCCGGAAAAGCCTTGATGAAGAGAGAATACATCTGGCAGCCGACCGGGCTTTTTATTATCTGGATAATATCTATTCAGGATATTCGGATAAAGACCTGAAGGTCTCCCTTGCCTTTCAAAGGGAGGTGATCAATAATATCATTCCCAGGGTCCGGCCGGATATAATTCACTGCAATGACTGGATGACAGGTCTTATTCCGGCGATGGCAAGACAGATTGAAATACCCTGTCTTTTTACTATTCACAATATCCATACCATGACCTCCACAATGGCGGAAATAGAAGACAGAGGAATTGATGCAGCTTCTTTCTGGCGCTGGCTGTTTTTCAAAAAGCCACCCCATAATTATGAAGAGAGCAGGGGGTGGAACCGGGTGGATTTTTTAACTTCCGGTGTTTTTGCAGCCCATTATGTCAATACGGTGAGCCCGGCCTTTCTGACGGAAATTGTTGAAAACCGTCATCCTTTCATCGAAACCTGTCTTAAAAATGAGCTGGCCGGGAAATACCATGCCGGGTGCGCCACCGGCATTCTCAATGCTCCTGACCCGGAATTCAACCCTTCTGTGGATGAACTGATCCGTTATAATTATGGCCCTAAAAATCATAGGTTGCAGAAAGCTAAAAATAAGCGATACCTTCAAAAGATACTGGATCTGGAGGTGGATGAAAATGCAGTCATGTTTTTCTGGCCGTCGCGCCTGGACCCTGTACAAAAGGGATGTCACCTTCTGGCAGAGATCATGTATGAAATTGTTACCAAATACTGGGATGTGAAACTCCAGATCGTTTCCGTGGCCAGCGGGGCATTCCAGAAACATTTTCATGATATTGTCCGGTTTCATGGGCTTGGACGGAGGATCGCAATTTGCGGGTTTAACGAGGCGCTTTCCCACCAGGCATTTGCTTCCAGTGATTTTTTGTTTATGCCCTCTTCATTTGAACCTTGCGGGCTTCCCCAGATGATCGGAGGAATCTACGGAACATTGCCCATTGTGTATGATACGGGCGGATTGCACGATACCATCCGGCAGCTTGATCCGCAAAACAGTACCGGAAACGGATTTTTATTCAAGGTTCATGATACCCAGGGTTTTAAATGGGCCATTGACAGGGCTATGGATTTTTATTTTCTTTCCCCTGAAATAAAAGAAACCCAAATTCACCGGATAATGATTGACAGTGTTCTTGGGTTCAACCACAGCCGATGTGCGGAAGACTATATCAATTTATATGGAAAAATGCTTCAGAGGCCATTCATTGTCTGACCCAGGCATCTTTGATGATCCCTATCTGCTGCCTTATTACGATACCATAGCCTTGCGCCTGTCCCATGCAAGGGAACTTGAGTCAGCATTGATAAAAAAAGGCAGGGGTTCCCTGAAAGCCTTTGCCGGTTATGACAAAACCCTTGGGTTTCATTTTGAAATTGAAAATGACGCTTGGGTCCTCAGGGAATGGGCTCCCCATGCAGATGAAATCTTTATTGTCTGTGATAAGACATCATGGCAGAAAAGCCGGGAGTTTCAGCTTGAAAGAAAAGAAAATGATATCTTTGAAAAATATTTTCCCAAAGATACGTTTTCGCATGGCGATCTTTACCGGCTTAAAATTACCTGGCCCGGAGGTGAGGGAGACCGTATTCCCACGGCTGCGACACGGGTGGTTCAGGATCCCCGGTCCCTTATTTTCAACGCCCAGGTCTGGGAGCCGCAGCCTCCATATCTTTGGAAGCTCGACAGGTTTATCCCGGAAACGAGCCCGCTCCTGATCTATGAGGTCCATGTGGGAATGGCCCTGGAGGAAGGACGGATCTGCTCTTATGATGAATTTGAACGTCATATCCTGCCCAAAATTGCAGATGCCGGGTATAATACCATCCAGATGATGGCGATCCAGGAACACCCTTATTATGCATCTTTTGGATACCATGTGTCGAGTTTTTTTGCTCCTTCATCACGGTTTGGAACTCCGGATGACTTGAAAAGCCTGATCGATGCCGCTCACTTAAAAGGGATACGGGTGTTGATGGATATTATTCATTCCCATGCAGTGAAAAATGAGACAGAAGGGATTTCAAAATTCGACGGCAGTGCCTATCAATTTTTCCATGACGGCCCTAAAGGCTATCACCGGCAATGGGATTCGCGGTGTTTTAATTATGGTAAAACCGGGGTATTGAGATTCCTTTTATCCAATATCCGTTATTGGATAGAGGAATTCAAGATCGACGGATTTCGCTTTGACGGGATTACCAGCATGCTTTTTGAAGATCATGGTCTTGGAAGGGCATTTACCCGTTATGAAGATTATTTTGGGAAAGATGTTGATGTGGATGCCCTCTCCTATTTAACCCTTGCCAATAAGCTGGCCCATGATATAAACCCCGGCATTATCACTATTGCTGAAGATGTGTCCGGGTATCCCGGGCTTGCAGCACCCATTTCAAAGGGGGGAGCCGGATTTGACTACCGGTATGCCATGGGGATTGCCGATTTCTGGATCAAACTGGTAAAAGATGTTAAGGATGAACAATGGCACCTGGGTAAGCTCTGGTATGAACTGACCACTAAAAGAAAAGAGGAAAAAACCATCAGTTATGCTGAGTCCCATGATCAGGCCCTTGTAGGGGATAAAACCCTGATGATGCACCTGATGGGTGAAAAGGTTTATACGTCCATGAGTAAATCCATACAAAGCCCTGATGTCTTAAGAGGGATATCCCTGCATAAAATGATTCGCCTGATTACAATTTCCACAGCCGATTCAGGATATCTTAATTTCATGGGCAATGAATTCGGCCACCCTGAATGGGTGGATTTTCCTTCGGAGCGAAACGGGTTTTCTTATCATCACGCAAGGCGCCAGTGGTCTTTGAAATATGATCAAAGGCTTTATTATTCCTCATTATTTGAATTTGACAAACAAATGATTGATTTCATGAAAAATGAAAATCCGTTTCAATCTGTCCCAAGGCTTTTATTGATCCATGAAGATGACAGGATCATAGCCTTTGAGAGGAATAATACGATATTTGTCTATAATTTTAATCCTGAAAAATCGTTTACGGATTATAAATTTGATGCACCGCCGGGTGAGTACCAAATGGTTTTAAATACAGATGAAATACGGTTTGGCGGAAAAGGGAGGCTTAGGGACGGTCAGGTTCATTTTACATTGTTTAACCCGCTTCTTTGTGAAAAAAGAAATCTGTTAAGCCTTTATCTGCCTAACCGAACAGCCGTTGTATTAAAAAAATCGTTGTGAAATCATTAAATTTTGTTGACAAGAATGAAAACTATCTATAAGGTTCAACAATAATTTTGGAAAAAATGAATGAATAAATCAACACATACCGGCATATTTAATTTTGGACGCTTCTTTTTTAGAAGCGTTCATCCGGTGTGACGCTTTATTGATTAGATAAATAAAGCCCCGGGTGGACGGTTAACTCCACCCGGGGCTTTTTATATTTAAAGGCCCTGGGAAAATTCCCAGGGCCTTTTTATTTTTTTAGTGTTTTTTTTATTATTTAGCAGGAGGAGAAAAAAATGATTCTTGTTCTTGAAAAAGGGATTACAAAGGGGCAGAAGGATACAATAAACCATATCCTGTCTGGTGAAGGGTGTATGTCCATGGAAATCATGGATGCCGGCCGGAATATCATCGGGGTGACCGGTAAAACCCGGACGCGTCTTGAGGAATTTAAACAAATGGAAGGTGTGGCCGATGCCGTTCCCATTAAAACGTCACACAAGCTTGTAAGCCGTGAGTTTAAATCTGAAAACACCCAGGTCAGGATCAACCAGGTCGTCATAGGGTCGGACAGGATCGTCCTGATCGCCGGACCCTGTGCGGTAGAAAGCCATGATCAGGCCATGACCATTGCAAAAGAGGTTAAGAAGTACGGGGCAGTTCTGTTCAGGGGCGGCGCATATAAACCCAGATCTTCGCCATACTCATTCCAGGGGCTTGAAGAGGAGGGG
>MGTJ01000010.1 GCA_001799395.1 Desulfobacterales bacterium RIFOXYA12_FULL_46_15
AAAAATCATAAAAAAATTTTATCCCAACTGCATCATCGTGATGGGCGGGCATCATCCTACATTTTTCCCTGAAAAAATTCTCCAATGCGGGGAGGTTGATTTTGTGCTTAGGGGAGAGGGAGAAAAAAACATGCCCCTGCTTTGTGAAACACTAAAAAGAGGAGCAAATCCGGAAAGCATCCCGGGAATTGCATTTAAAGAAAACGGAATTCTTCATATTTCAGATCCGTCATGGATAAATGAACCTGACAAATTTACCCGGCCGGCCATGGACCTTGTCGATCAGGATTTTTACAAAAGAAGAAAAAGGCATTCCACCCTTGTTGTTTCCAGCAGGGGTTGTCCCATGCAATGTTCATACTGTTCCATGTCAGCTTCATCTTCCTATGCGCCTTTCAGGCAAAGGCCTGTTGAGGATGTTGTCAATGAAATCAAGATTCAGATCCGGACCCGTGATATCGGTTTTATTGACTTTGAGGATGAAAATCTCAGTCTCAGTAAGTCCTGGTTTCTTGATCTCTGCACAGGGCTTGCACCGGTTCTGGAAGGAAAACATATTGAAATCCGGGCCATGAACGGGCTTTATCCTCCTTCAATCGACCATGATATTGTTGCCGCTATGAAAACACTTGGATTTAAAACCCTGAATCTTTCCCTTGGGTCAACTTCAAAAGAACAATTAAAAAAATTCAACCGGCAGGATGTCCGGAAAGCATTTGAAAATGCACTTCTTCTGGCTGAAAATCAGAATCTTGAAACTGTGTCCTATATTATTGCAGCAGCACCGGGCCAGACTGCACAAAGCTCCTTAGATGATCTGCTTTATCTTGCCCAGAAAAAAACCCTGATAGGACTTTCGATTTATTATCCATCCCCGGGGAGCCTGGATTATGAGGCGTTAAAGGATAAAGGCATTCTGCCTGACAGTTTCAGCCTCATGCGATCCAGCGCCCTTCCCTTTGATGATTCAACATCACGATTAGAAGCCGTTACATTATTAAGAATTGCTAGAATCATCAATTTTATGAAAAACCTCCTGGATGTTTCCGGCAAAATACCTGGTCCGGAAGCATTCCCCGGTTATTTGGCCTTCTCTGTTACCGACAGGGGGAAAGCAACTCAAAAACTTTTCCAGTGGTTTCTTTATGACGGCAAAATAAGGGGTATAACTGATACAGGACAGATTTATGCCCACCTGTCAGATGATCTGCTTGTTGGAAAATTTTTAAAAAAATTGAAATCCGACGATGTTAAGGGGACAGAATAAGCATATGAAAAAAAGGGCTTTCCAACGCTTTTAAAGCTCATAGGGGGTCAGGCTTTCCCATCCGTTTTCCGTTACAAGAAGGGTCTGTTCAAACTGGGCAGACAAGGACCCGTCATTAGTTACTGCTGTCCATCGGTCTTCAAGTACATGAAGCTCTTTTTTCCCTAAGTTGATCATGGGTTCGATGGTAAACACCATCCCGGGAACAAGTGCAAGCCCTTTACCCCGGGTACCGAAATGAAGAATCTGAGGCTGTTCATGGAAATTGGTTCCAACGCCATGACCGACAAATTCCCGAACAACAGAGCATCCCTCTGATTCTGCATAGCTTTGAATGGCATAACCGATATCTCCGAGCGTAGCACCGGGTTTAACAGCCTCCATTCCTCTTCTCAGAGATTCGGCAGCCACACTAACTATTTTTCGACCATTTTCCGTGGGCGTTCCAACAAAAAAGGTCTTACTGGCATCTGCATAATAGCCATTCAGAATGGGGGTAATATCCACATTTACAATATCACCGTCCTTGAGAATACGGTCACCGGGTATGCCATGGCAGATGACTTCATTGACGGAAACACAGACGCTTTTGGGGAATCCCCGGTAATTCAAAGGTGCCGGGACGGCACCCGCCCTGATGGTCTGTTCATGAACAAAGGTATTGATGTCATCCGTCTTCAGACCCGGCTGTATCATTAATTCCACCTGATTGAGAATCGACATTAAAAGCTCTCCGCATTTTCTGATGCCTTCGATCTCATGGGATTCCTTTAAATGAATATCATATTTTCTTTTGTATTCTTCCTTAATATTCATATCCATTTTCAAATTCCGACAGCAATTTTTATATTTTATTCCGCTTCCGCATGGACATAAGTCATTCCGCCCAATTTTCACAGATCTGTTTTTCATTATCAATCAAACTCCGGATGCCCCCACAGGGAATGAGGATATGCATTTTCAATCCTTATCCTGACCATATCCCCGATATTGACACGGTTGGATGGGAAATGAACTATTTTATTGGATTCGCTTCTTCCGGTCATCTGTTCCATATCTTTTCCAAATTGCTCAAATCCATCATGTTTTTTTAAGCTTTTTCCTTCAACAAGAATTTCCAATACCTTTCCGATCTGAACCTTGTTTTTTTTCTCAGTACAGGTTTCCTGTAATTGTAATAAAAGATTCAGCCTGTCAAGCTTTTCTTTTTCATTAATCTGGTCTGAAAACTTTGCTGCAGGGGCTGAGGATCTGTTGGAATAGGCAAAGGCAAATATGGAATCAAACTCGACTTCACGGATAAGATCCATGGTATTCTTGAAATCCTCTATGGTTTCCGACGGGAACCCCACAATAATATCGGTGGAGAGTGCAATATCAGGGCATAGATTTTTAAGCTGAATAATTTTTTCAAGGTATTGTTGTCTTGTATATCCCCTGTTCATTTTTTTTAAAACAGAATCTGCTCCTGATTGAACCGGAAGATGAAGATGATTGCATACTTTTTTAAGATCCCGGATGGCATGCATCAAATCCAGGGAAAGATCTTTGGGATGAGATGTGGCAAAGCGTATACGATGGATTCTTTCTATATCATTAATTTTTTTCAAAAGCTTAGGAAATGAAATCTCACCCTCTTTTTTCCCGTATGAGTTGACATTCTGCCCTAGGAGCGTCACTTCCTTTATTCTTGAACCGGCAAGGAATGTAATCTCTTCCACTATATTTTCAGGTTTTCTGCTTCTTTCCTTTCCACGGACATAAGGGACCACGCAATAGGTGCAGAAATTTTCACACCCCTGCATGATGGTGACAAAGCTTGAAACCTTATTTTCTTCAAAACATACTGAATCCGGAGGGGATTCATAAATCATGGAAGAGTCTTCGATATCCACTATCCTTGGCTGTCCAGATTGAATTGACCTAATGTGCCGGCTGAATCTTGAAAAAGCCCGGGTTCCTAAAACAATATCAAGATGCGGTACTCTCTCAAATGCCTTTTCACCATCCTGCTGGGCAACGCATCCTGCCATAACCGTGATAAGGTGTGGTTTTTTCTTCTTGATCCCGGCAAATCTGCCTAAAAAACTATAGGCCTTTTCCTCTGCCTTATGCCGGATAGAACAGGTATTACAGACTACCACATCAGCCTTGTCCATATCCCCTGTTTTTTCAAACCCGCAGGAGTTCAAGATGGATGCAAGCTTCTCAGAATCATAGACATTCATCTGGCAGCCAATGGTATAAATAAAAGCATAACCGCTATATTTCATCAAACATAAAATCCTTTTTCAACTCTTCAATGATCGTCCGGGCGGTTTCAATTCGATCCGGAGCAATGGCAAACACTATATGCCCGGTCTTTGGATCAAGGGTGGTTGCAACGGCAACTCCTTCATATGCCTCAAAAATAAATTTAATAAAACCGATTTTTGTTTTATCTACTATATATTCTTTATGGAACATTTCCATGGAGTTTTCTTTTTTTTATGATTTTTCTTTGTTAAATCCATCCCTGTGAATTATTGGAGTTCTTCTGGGAGGTGCTTTGGCTTCCATGGCAGGTGTGCCGATAAACACAGCACCGGCTATATCCAGTTCTGCAGGGATATCAAGAACGATTTTCAAGGTTGATGGGTTGAAAAATGTAAACCATAAGGAATAAAGGCCAAGGTCTGCTGCCTTTAAAAGCATATTCTGGATGCACGCGGATGTTGACTGAAGCGCCCCGTGAGACTGGCCAAAATAGCTCCCCAGTCCTCCTTTGTTGGGATTATAAACAACCACCAGAATCAGGGGAGACTCGCTGATAAAATTCATCGGATATTTTTTGACCCATGCAGGGCCATTATTATCAATAATAATCTGCTTGGCCTCAATCCCTGCTTTTTGAATCCGTGCCTTGACTATGGGGTCTGTAACCGCTATAAATTCAAAGGGTTGCTCATTGAGTGGACTTGGGGCCCATTGCCCTGCCGTTACAATGGCCTGAAGTTGATCTTCTGTAACCGGTGTCGGTTTGAATGCTCTGCAACTGCGTCTTTTTTTTATCAACTCATCAAATTCCATATTCATAATTCCTTTTTTTTAAAACAATGCATTTCAAAATTTTTTATCATTTCCCGGGCAATGGCTTACAGTATCCATTCAAACGCCTTTCAAGTCAATAAAAGATTAAAGCAGTCAGACAGAGAGGCTTAAATTTGACTTTATGAGCGTTTGCTTATATAAAATATAAGCAAACTAAAATGGATACTATACTCAAATATTTTGAACCTGATAAAGCGGCTGTCGAACTCTTCATTGAAAGACTGAATTGTCATCCTATTCTGGCGAAACTCTTAACTGCAAGAAACATACTGACTGTCCAGGATGCTGAATCCTTTCTGAATCCAAATTTTGAAAACCTGACTGATCCCTTTCTCATAAAAGACGTGGATATAGCTGTAAAAAGAATATATACAGCCATTGAAAACAAGGAAAAAATCCTAGTTTTCGGAGATTTTGATGCCGACGGTGTAACAGCCACGGCACTTCTTATTGATTTTTTAGAGTACTGCCATGCCGATACTTCATGGTATATTCCCCACAGGATAAAAGAAGGGTATGGTCTCCAGCCCGATCATATCAAAATGGCAAGGGACCGGGATGTGGACCTGATAATTACGGTCGACTGCGGAGTTACAAGCTTTGATGCGGTCAGGGATGCAGGTTATGAGGATATTGATGTCATCATCACGGATCATCATGAACCCGGCCCGGAACTGCCCTGTGCCCTTGCCGTCATTAATCCCAAACGGAAAGACTGTGGCTCGTGCCTGGACTATCTTGCAGGCGTAGGCGTTGCCTTTTTCCTTGTCATGGCCCTAAGAAAATTCTTAAGGGAGAAAGGCTTCTGGGAAGACCTGAATGAACCCAATTTAAAGGACAGCCTGGATCTGTTTACCATTGGAACTATCGGAGATATGGTTCCGTTGGTTCATATCAACCGGACCCTTTGTATTGCCGGGTTTAAACGCATCAGACAAGGGACTCGCCCGGGATTGAAATCACTTGCTGATATCTCAAGGCTTGACCTTACAAAAATCGACTCAGATGATATATCCTATAAAATCGTTCCCAGGATCAATGCAGCAGGCAGGGTTTCCCATGCCAGGATCTGCGTTTCCCAGCTCACAGCTACAGACAGGATATCGGCTGAAAAAACAGCAGGACTCCTGGATCAGATGAACACCAAACGCCGGAAAATAGAACAGGAGATTGTCACTGATATTGAAAAAAAACTGATCCAAAACCCTCATTTGTTGAATAAAAAACTTTTATTCTTATGGGATGACCAATGGGACCCGAGTGTGCTTGGTATTGCCGCATCAAAGCTCTCAAAAAAATATTTTTGCCCTGTTGTTTTGCTCTCCACCGGGAATGGGGATGCCATCGGTTCGTGCAGAAGTATTAACCGGGTCAATATTCATCAGGCACTGACAGAGAGCGAATCCCTGCTCGTCAAATTCGGCGGGCATGCCATGGCCTCCGGCCTTACGGTTAAAAAGGATAATTTAAAACAATTACATCAAAGGCTTCAAAATTATATTGAGACCTCTTATTCACATCATGATTTTCAAAAAACCCTTACCATTGATGCCATTCTTGACCCTCAGGATATTGATATTCAACTGGCAAGAGAGATTGACCGGCTCAGACCCTTTGGCATCGAAAACCCTGAGCCTGTTTTTCTGTGTGAAGATCTTGATGTGGTGTCCTCTTACATAATCGGCAATTCCCATAGAAAAATGACACTGGAACGCTCCGGCAGTTCAAATCACCCGCTTGAAGCCTTTCATTTCAATATCACGGATACTGATAACCTGCCGGTTTATTTCTCGAAAATAGCATTTAAAATCAAAATCAATAAATTCAGAACAAACACGGTTCAAATAATTATCGAGGATATTTAGATTTTTTACTTGATAAACATGTAGGTTTTATTATATAAATTTTTGTTGATATTTTAATATTTTGGGTAATTTTAAGGATAATTAAATGGCAAAATTATTTTATACCGGAAACAGGGAAGCAAAACTTCTTTCAAAAATTGAAACATCCAAAGAGCGCGAAAGAATCAAAACCATCAGCACTATCCGGGATAACGTCGATGCTTTTTCTAACAAAGTTGCCATGAAGCTGATCGAAAAAGGCCTGGTTGAGACGGTTTCAAAATCCAGTATTGAAAACCAGATTGCAAGATGCCTTGACACCCTATGTAAAGCAGAAGATTTTGATATCGATTATATGATTGCACCTTTGAGAACCATTGTTCCGAATCCCAATATTGCAAGCCTTTACCTGACTGCCTTTGTTGTGGAAAAGCTCATTAATCACAAGGATGTTATTGATATATTCGGCAGCGATGAAGACATTTATTTCTGTATCCAAAAAGAACTTTCCGCAATTATGCCTAAAGCCTGATCCGTATTTTTAAATATTACAGGTTAAGCTTTTTCAGAAATGATGTTTTCGGAATTCCCTCATCATCATAGCCTCTCAATCTGTAATACTTGTCTATCATCGGGCTAAGCGGAACACATCTTTTCCTGGGGTCATCTTTCATGGATTCAAACAGCATGCGATCCGGAAGAGTGTCATCTGCTTTCCTAATTCCTTCAATCGTGTTCATCAAACGTTCGAGTATATGAATTCTTTCTCCAGCAATCATAAATTCCCGCGATGACAGTTTCATCCCTGTAACTGCATTAAAAAAATCAGGGTAAATTGAAAAATCAACCAGGGACAATGCAAAAGAAGGAAGCTGCTGCATTAAAAATGCAAGAACCGCCTTTGGGGTTATCCTTGTCAAAAATGTCTCAAGGGTTAATCCATAGCCTGTAAACTGGCATATATCCAATGAATTCAATGCGGCATAGAAATTTTCAAAAAATTTAACAAACTCAGGTTTTGCTTTAATGGTATCTGGGTCTAAAAATCCAAGTAAATTTTCAAATACAACCGGAAATGAAGACAAGTGACAAGCTCCCCGGTTGGCAACTGCATATCCAAGGCCCTGTCCATAAGCTCCTCTTGGATCATACCCAGCCATTTCAAGACCCTTCACCTGAATAGCAAATTCTTTTCCACCATATTTTCCGGAAAGCGCTCTTGATCCTGTTGCCATATCTTTTCCAAAGCCTTCAAGATTTGCTGTAGCATTCAATGCCCGGATAATCTTGTCCGGGTGTCCAAATTCAAGATCGATATCTACAAGACCCTTTTTTGAAGCTTCCATGACCCATGCCAGTGTTCCGCCTGCTGATATGGTATCCATGCCTTTTTCATTACAGATGTCATTGAATAATGAGATAAAATTTGTATCAAAAATCCCCAGATTTGAACCCAGAAGAGCTAATGTCTCATATTCAGGAACAGTATTAACACTGTCATTAAACATCCCCTTATGGCCGCATAAAATAGAACAAGGCTTACAGGTATGATGTTTTGTATGATGACGCGCTTTGATTTGGCGACCGGTAATCTCCATAGCTTTTTGGTGATTGCCGAAACTAAAATTCTCCACCGGCAGCATTCGGTTTTTGATTATATATTCGGCATTGGCGGCTGTGCCAAAATCCCGCATCAACAAACTCATGGGGTTTCTGTTAATATATGTATTAGCCCTGTTTTTTAGTTTTTCAAATTTTTCCGGGTAAAAAGGAACAGTCTTATATTGTCCTTTTAATACAATAAGGGCTTTAAGATTTTTAGACCCCATAACCGCCCCGAGCCCGCCCCTCCCTAAGTATCGATATCCGGAAGCAGCATTGGCAAAATATACCCGGTTCTCCCCGGCAGGGCCGATCACGATGGTTTCATTTTCTTTACTGCCGATCTTTGCCTGAACAACTGAAATATCTTTTCCCCAGAGATCTTTTGCATCCAGAAACTCAACCTGATCGTGATGGATCTGCAAGGATATGGGGGATGGAGATTTCCCCCTGATGATCAAACCATCCCAGCCATTGGTTTTCAGCATTCTTCCAAAAGACCCGCCACAGGACGAAGAACCGATAATATGTGTGAGCGGCGATTTAAAAACAGCATGGAATCTGCCTGAACACGGTGCTGAGGTCCCAGTGAGGACCCCTGTCATGATAATGATGATATTCTCTTCACCAAAAGGATCAATCCCGGGTTTCAGCCGGTCATACATCAGTTTGAGCCCAAGTCCTTTTCCCCCTAAAAACAGACGTCTCTGATCCATGGAGATTGAAATCGTTGAAACCGTTTTTGAAGACAGGTCAATTTCAATCACTCTGTTCAAAATTCCTGTAATTTTTTTTTCACTCATGATATTAAAAATCTCCGTGCCCTATTTTTTAACCCATTGTTCTTCCCGGTTCTGATAAAATTCGCCCGGATTAGCTTTTTCCACTTTTCTTGCTCCTTGAACTGTTTCTACAACTTCCAAACCGGTGTTCTGCTGTTTTGCAAAAATTTCATAAACAGCTTTTCTGTCAGCATTTTCAGCAGCAATCACATCTTCCATAGCCCTGTTTCCGGTAACAAATCCAAGATAACCCCGGTTATCCTCGCCGATTATCCCTTTTGTCTTAAGATCGGCAATAACAGGAAGCCGCTTAATCATCCTGTCTTTTATGGGATCTGCCGCAACATAAGATGGTAAAACTAAAAGAAAAATCATTAAAAAAGGGATTGCTTTCACCAATTTACGGGTATTCATATATTCTCCTATTCTTTTTTTATTTTGTTTTCTGCCGCCTCAAGGTCATCAAAAAAGCTGTCCAGTGCTTTTTCAACCCTGACATTCACATCAATAGTAATATGAATCGGTTTAATTTCAACCGGCTTGATTTCAACCTGATGGCTTGATTGGCAGCCTGAAAAAGCATAAAAAACCAGGAACAGTGATGCGATTGTCATCTTTTTATTCATGTGCCTCCTTTTTTATTTCAAAATGGTATTTAACTGATTTCCAAATTTTATAACCTCATTAAAAGGGAGTTTTAAATTCACATCCAGCTTTATACCTTGAAAATGTGACCCTGGGCTGGTGGCATCCACCCTTACAAAACCACCGAATTCCTTTTTATACTCAAACGGCAGAAGCCCTGCCGGTTTGCCGTTTAATTCCAAATTTACAGTTAGGGTATGATCCCCTTGTGTATTTAATGTCAATTTAGCCCATTCATAATTAAAATCCTTCAGGGCTTCCCTTGCCACATCAAGCTGAGAAAACTCGGGGCTATCCATTGGAATTCCCGCAATGATCCTGTCTGTATTCTCAATCACTATTTTTCCCTTGCTGCCCGGGGTCGAAAATAAGAAACCATTATTGAAAGCAATTTTTCCATCCGTATAAAATATGGGTATCCTGCCGGTCAATGTACCGCCCCCTTCAGCATGAAATACCCCCATCTGTTTTAAAAGCTCGGTTAATTCGAGGCGATCACAAAAAAGGGTCAGAAGATATTCATTCTTTTCTTGAGGGAAACGGAGAGACTCTGTTGAAATAAGTCCATTACACCATTTGAATCGAATATTTTCAATCAGTAGTGTTTTTGCATCTTCCATACTGAATTGTATTTTTGCGTCGCTGATCCTGATTTTTTTAAGCTCAATGGAATGAATCATCACTGTCTGTCCAGGAACGGTTTTTGGAACCAGCAGATCATTAAAATCAATTTGGGTATTGATCCCTTTTGCCGTTAAACCCAATTCCGGAAAGTCGATATTGCCATCGGTAATATTCACCTGCATATGGGTTTTCAACTGATCCCCGGTAAGATCAAGGATTGTTTTGAACTGTGCCTGGACCAAAGGAAGGGTTTTGGATAATACCTTGCCCGTAAGTTTGAGCTTTCTTGTATCAGTCTGAAAAACAGCACCGCTTGCGGTGAAGATAGGTTGATCATTGTATGTCACAGAAGGAATTGAAAATTTTCCTGTGGGTCTTTCCTTTAAATAAGGAAAATTAATGGGAATTTCAAATGAAACATCTGATGCCAGGGCTTTATGCCGAATAGATTGAATTTTTCCTTTTGATGATTTGATAAGAAGATGGGTCTCTGGTATGTTATTTTCGTCAATGGATATATTTCCTGAAATGGCTATCTCGGGAAAGGATACGGTCATGGATTCGGATTTTGCCGAAACAGGACCTGTATTAATAAAAAATTCCGAACTAACGCCTTTGTCCGTATCTATTTTTAAATCATATTTTATTTCATTTTCCGACAGCAAGGGATGGGCCACCCTGAATGTTCCCCCGATAGTGATCATATGCTCATCAATGATAATCCCGGCATTGATCTCTTCCAATGTTATATCCATCGGATCAAGAGGTCTGAGCCTTGATACATAAAGGTTCCATTCTTTTTTTGGAGAAAAGGAGTCCAGTTTAAAATCAACAGCCCCACATATTTTTATTTCTTTCATATGCTTTTGGATATAGGAGCCAAGATGGTCAAGATTAAAGGATTTACTTTCCACTTGGACAAATTCGATACCCTTTTCAAGGTCATAGGTCAGATTCGAGATAACTGTTTCTCCAAATGGATGGAGATAGGCCTGAATTATTATTTTGTTTTCTTCAAGCTTGAGAGCTGAGAATATTTCAAATGGAATCAGAATATCCTCATTAAGCGTTTTGAGGATAATCCTGCTGTTCTTTAAAACAATCTTTTCCGGTAAAAACTTCAGAAACGGAATTTCCTTTTTTTTATCTTCAGATTTTAAGGGATTTAAAAATGAAAGCCCCAGGATATGAATACGGTTTTTTTTATCAAGGCTTGCTTGAAGGGTTAGTCCTGAAATTAACACCTTTTTCACTTCAATCCGTTCCAGAGATCTGATTTTATAATCAATGCTTACTGAATCAATGCCAAGGCTTTCTGATATCCTGATCTTTGAAATAAATGTATTGGAAACCCCGATATTCTGTATGGAAAAATCAAGACCGCTTGATTTTAAAAATTCAGGGATATTGTTTTGGATCCAGAATTCAAAAACAGAAGGGATATTGATAAAAACAAACAAAAAGAAGCTTAAGCCCCCTAAGAAAAAAAGAAAAAAGAAGCTGATATTTTTTTTAAATTGCATTTTTGATATTTACCGTCAGGTACATATCTCCTTTCAATCCTCCTGCAATGGATTTTCCCATCCCTTTCAATTTCAGCTTTGTTCCCTGTCTTACCCCGGGAGGAATTTTAACCTTGTACAAAGGTTTATAAAATCCCCATGGAATGGTGATCAGTTTATGAGCCCCGGTGATTGATTCGATAAAGGTAATATCAATGTTCCCGAAAAGATCAGAACTGCCGGCTTCAAATGAAGTCGCAATCATCTGGAGTTTGGGTGTGGTTTTTCTGGCTGTATATTGACTGATTTTCTTTTTCAGACCTGTTTTTGGAACCTTTGTGTTTAGTTTTACCATTAAAAAACCGGCGGCAAAGCCTCCGATATGGGCCCACCAGGCAATACCGGCACCTGCGCTGCTTTGGGCCGCATTTAAGACCTGCATAAAAAACCAGATCCCAAGAAAAATGAATGCCGGGATTTCCACAAACCAGGGAATGATAATAATAGGAATGAGCGTCAGTATTCTTGATTTTGGAAACAGCAGGAAATAAGCCCCCATGACACCGGCGATAGCACCACTGGCACCAATGGTCGGTACAGAGGATATCGGATTTAAAATAAAATGGAAAAAACCGGAAATCAAACCGCAGATAAGGTAAAAGCCAAGAAACCGGAAAGAACCGAAATGCTCTTCGACATTGTCTCCAAAAATATACAAGCTCCACATATTGCCGATAAAATGAAGAAACCCGCCATGCAGAAACATATATGAAAAAAGGGATATCAGTTGATTGGCCAGAGAAAAATGTCTCGACATTTCCTGGATGGTGTACTTTGACGGTACAAGCCCATAGGTATAAAAAAATGATTCATTATTAAATCCGACCTGAATCTGGAGTATAAAAACCAAAAGATTGATCACCATGAGAAAATAGGTTACGACAGGAACACTGTACGAAGGCTGGGTGTCTCGGATCGGTATCATTGAACCAGCCTTAAAATATGATCTTTTTCAAGCTCATGCTTGAATTGTTTTAGAATGGCCATGACGGCGTCTTCAATGGTGCAGTCATCCTCAATCCATGCGGCACAGTTTTGTAACAGCAGTTTATTCTCCGTATCAAACCCGACCCGGTGCCGGATATAATCAAGGAATATAAAATATAAGGTTGAAATATCTGCCTGTTCGGTCTTTGCAACAAACATCCGGGTCTTTAAGGGCATATCCCGGTATAAAATATCGATACAGGTCTTCATATCTTCCGGAAAATCTTCTTTAATCGGACCGGGAGGAAGGTATGCCCGGGTCAGGTTATCCTGGCGGGCATCGAGAAACAAAAGATAAAGCGTTACTTCAAGAACGGTTTTAACATCTGCATATATGTCTGGTAAAGAACTCTGTCTTGGACCTGCCACATTCAAAACCAGGATTTGATTTTCTATGATAAATGATTTCAACATCAAGGCAGCCTCAAATTCCTCAGAATGCGAAAGATCAATAAGGCAATCGGGCCTTCCTACAACTTTTGCAAATGTATGGGTAAATTTTGATCCGCCTGTAAGACCACCCCGCGAAATGATCGCTGTACCGTGGGAATCAATGACATTGAGTTTTGTTCTTTCCCTGTAATCCTCTGTCTGCGTTTCAGTGAGCCTGTATTTTCCTTTCAGGGGGCCGTCTTCCGCTCTTCTACCCTTGGGAACCCATCCGCCATGGTCAATATTGAATTTAATTGCAACATCAAGAGCGGCCCTGTCTGCTCCTGTCTGTCCACCAGAAATTATTTTTTTTATCATAAAAACCGTATCGCTTGTGTTTGAATTAATCCTTATCTATAATAGCAGCAAGAGGTATAAGTTCAATAATAATTTTTTTATAGATAAGAAACCCGTCTGCCTATGAATATCCTTTCCAGAACCGACTGCTTTAAGCTGATCAAGACCATGGATATGATGGATCATATTATTGATCATTCTGTTATGGTAACAAATGTCACTTTTTTTTTATGCCTTCAACTTAAAAAAAAAATTCCAAAGATCAATACGGAGCTGGCCACCTCAGCCGCCTTACTCCACGATATCACTAAAACCAGAAGCTTTCACACAAAAGAGAATCATCCTGAAACAGGGGGGAGCTTACTAACGGATATGGGATATCCTGAGGTTGGAAGCATTATTCGTCAGCACGTAATTCTGGATTCTTATATATCCGATTCCCCGGTTTCAGAGCAGGAGATTGTTAATTATTCAGATAAAAGAGTATTACATGACAGGGTGGTATCCCTGAATGAAAGACTTGAATATATTCGGCTGCGATATGGCAAAACCATTGAATTTCAAAACCGGGTCCGGATTATGGTCCAAAACACTCTGAACCTGGAAAATAAAATCTTTCTTCATCTTGACATCAAGCCGGATGAATTATCATCCAATGTTACAAATGAAATAAAAAGGATAGATTATCCTTAGCGTTAATTTACCACAAAGTATTGCACAATACTGAAAAGGTCGTTGATTTCAAATGGTTTTGCCAGGAATGCATTTGCTCCGGCCATTTTAGACTTAGTTTCATACTCCAAAACTCCAGACATAATGATAAAAATCTTATCCGGATATTTTTCCCTGAATTTTTTCATTAGCGCAAAACCGTCCATTTCCGGCATATCAACATCGGAAATAACAATATCAACTTCTCCGCCAGCATTGATATATTCCCAGGCAAGCCTCCCGTTGTCAAAAGATCTGACCTCACGATTGACACAATAAGCCAATGCCGTCACCGTAAGGTTTTTGATAAGTATATCATCATCAACAACCACTATTTTGACATTGTCAATTATGATCAAAGCTCCCTTTAAAATTATCAGGCGACTTTTAATACCTCATGGAACAGTTCAAGGTTTTTATTGGGAAACGCATATTCGGTGATGATTTCAATATTATCCATGACGGCTTCTCTTCTGTGGATACCCAAAGGATAATCCTCACTGATAATGGCTGAAGCCATAACACTCAAGAGTTTTACACGCTCCCGGAACAGGTGCGACGATGTCTTTAATCCAAGAAATGACAAATCCATATTTGAAATCAGTTTATGGACAGTATTAGCAGTATTCAATGCAGCCGTTTTTCTGGGTTCTCCGGTTGGATATCCTTTCAGCGATGCTTTGATCATGACAATCAGAAGATGAAGATACATCAGGAAGATCTCATCCTCATTCATTTCACGAATTTTTTCATTTACGGATCCGAATCGTTTCATCTACAATTTCTTTTTTAAGGTCAATCCCCATAAAACGGTTTATCACTCATACCATATACGCTGAATATATCAACTGTTTTATTAATTGTTATTTTTAAAAGACCATTAGGGATTCAATTATGCTGATGAGCCCGTCAGTTCGTTGTTTCAAGGATAAAACAACGGCTTTCTGATTATTTTTTTCCGATTGTTGAAGAGTAAATAATTGATCTATTTTTGTATTCAAAATATGGTAAAGTTTGAAACGCTGATTCGCCTTCTCCCTGAAATCCCGTGTCATCGCATCGATGAGGGGCAAAAAATAATAAATTTTCAAATCAGCCCCGTATTGTTCAAATTGTTTTCTAAAAATTTTTTGGTTTGCAATTTTAATTTTCCAGGCTGCCTTTTTCAGGGCCGGATTAAAGGAAAACCCCGATCTTTTATCAAAAATGGCGGATAAAAACTGGGAAAGGGTTTTTAAACCAAAGTCTGTCATAGCTCTTGTTCTTATTTGGGATGTATACTGGGCCTCAAATACTTTGGCCGGCAATTGGAGTCCCAGAATTTTTTTAATTTCATCCATATCTGCAACATCAAGCATCACCTTTCTCTGACTCTCCTTTAAAATCAAATCTTTCAGGTCTGAATAATGATCTGAAGGGAAAAAATTTATTTGATAAGCTTCAAATAAAGATTGAAAAAAGGATTTAATCTTTTCTTCCTGCAATTGAGCAAATTTTTTCAATAAAGGGGTTACAGCCTCAAGAACGTATAAATCCACCCTTCTCTGAAATTCCTTAAATATAAAGAACAACGCCTCGTTAAATCCTGTCGGCCTTTCCTGAAATGGATGGGATTCAATATCAATGGAAAGCACTTGGACATATTCAAAGATGTCGCTTAAGACAGAACTCTTATCCTGAAAAAACATCTCACGGATATGGCTATCGATTTCTTTTTTTATCCCATGGACTGCTTTTTCAAGGGAATCGGTGATAATGGCCTCGATGCGGGATGCATTGCGATAAAAATCAGAAACTGCCTCTTTAGCAGTTTTTTCCTTTTCTTTATCTGAGGAAAGAAGATCAAGAAAAATCTGAATCCGAAAATTCAAATCTTTCAAAAGAATCTGCAGTCGTTTAACATAATTGGAAATCAGGAGCTGATGACGGTCTTTTTCGATCTTCTGTTTCAAACAGGTAGTAAATTCCTTGGTTCTCAGATCGCAGTACTGAATCATTTCCTCTTCTTTTTGCCAGGATTCATACCGGGATAAATCTTTTTTTGAGATTTTTGATGGGATCTTAGAAAAATGGTTATATAAAAGAGAAAAAGAATACAGCTCCGGGTTAATTTCCAGCATTGACAGATCTTCACGGATGCCGGCCTCAACTTTTAACAAATCTTCAAGGGTTTCATGCTCAGTCAGATCACAATTGTTGATAAAAACAATATTGTCCGATAATCCCAGATTTTGTATCCGTTTTAAGAACACGATATCGGATTCTCGTAATCCCATCCTAGAGCTGATACAATAAATCATAAAATTAGAGAATTCAAGGTAAGCCAATATCCTTGAAAGCTGGGAAGGGTCGGTTGAATCGGCACCCTGGCAGTCGGCTATTTCAATATAGGGAGATAAGTTCTTTGCAGGCACAAAAAGACAAACATCCCTGATATAAAATGCCTTATCAGGATCACCGGTATACTCTTTATGTTTTTCAAATCCCTGTGATTCAAGACAGATGACGGTTTCATCGGTCTTGACCAGATCTTTTACAGCATCAAATCCTTGAAGGGCATGCCTGATGGAATGGATTTCGGAAAGGATGGCCTCTTTTTCCGTCGGTAAGGCCTTGATCATCTCCTGGTATGCTTTGTGAAGAATTTCTCTGTCATTTTTACGCCGGATATCAAAATCTTCTGAAAGCCCTTTTCCAAAAGCATGAGCCGAACCCGGCAGAATCATTTTGCGCAACCGGGCATTGATTTCATCCCAGGATCTTAAATATATATGGGCCTTATTCTTTTTTCCTTTTTGTATCCTTGTGGTAATTGAGGTGACAACCCCGGCTCCCCTTTTTACAAGTTCTTTGCCCAGGGTTGAATTCACAAACGTACTTTTTCCGGATTTAATAACACCGACGACCGCTATCTTTAATTTATCCGAATGGATATATTCCGGCATTTTCTCAAAGAAAGGCGTGTATTGCGCAGAAGGTTCAAGCAGGCCGGGAATATCTTTTGCCGTCTCAAAAACTGCAACAGCTTTCTTTAGGATTTCATCAATGGAATTTTGCGTCTTAAGGGTTGTCATCACACCGGCAGGATTAAATGATCATATCATCATCAATGCTTTTTCATATCTTAATTCAGTACTTGTAGAAAAAATGATTTCTCTTGCAATAGGACAGGTCAGCCAGGCAGAATCTTCCAGTTCATTATCCAGTTGCATGGGCCCCCAACCGGCACACCCCAACAGGATCATATAAGACTCAGGACCTTTTTGAACGGCAATAGCCTCAAGGATATCCCGTGAATTGCTTAATGCCAGCCAATCAGCCACATTAATGCTTTCATTCCAGTCAAAGGGTGGCCCGTGAAGGACGAAAACCCCGCTGGGTTGGACCGGGCCGCCCTGGTAAATTTCAATTTTATCAACAATCGGGTCACATTGAATCTTCAAATCCTCAAACAATTCCCTTCCCGTCAGAAGCGGATGTATTTTATTTACTATAAATCCAAGAGCACCGGATTCATTGTGTTCACAGATACATGTAATGGTCTGGGCAAAATTTGGATCAGGAAGCCCGGGGATGGCAAGGAGAAATTTTCCCTTCATGCTTTGTGAGATTTCATCATTCATGGACCAGCTCCGTAATAGTTTTTGAGTAAAGATTTTCCGGCATTTTATATATCATGAAGGCCCAGTTTGAAATATTTTAACCTGATTTGCAACAGTTTTGTCGTTAAATTCAATTCTATTCTTTTCTCCCATAGACATCATCTAACCTGACAATATCATCTTCCCCAAGATAGGAACCTGTCTGAACTTCAATCAGTTCCAGCGGAATTTTCCCCGGATTCTCCAGCCGATGCAAGGTCCCCAGGGGAATATAGGTGGATTGATCTTCTTTGAGAAGGATCTCCTCGTTTCCCCTAGTGATGACGGCTGTGCCGGATACCACGGTCCAGTGTTCAGCCCGGTGAAAATGCTTTTGAAGTGATAGTTTGGCTCCGGGTTTAACCGTAATCCGTTTAACCTGGAATCTTTGTTCAATATCCATGGTTTCATAGCTGCCCCATGGCCTGTAAACCTTTCTGTGGGTAACGGATTCGTTTCTCCCCTGATTCTTGAGTTTCAGGACAATCTTTTTGACATCTTGAACCCTGTCGCGCGGACACACCAGGATTGCATCTTTGGTTTCCACAATAACAAATTTATCAATACCCACTGCCGTGACAAGACTGCTTTCAGAAGAGACATAGGAGTCTTTCACATCATGGAGCAATACATCTCCCCTGATGACGTTCCGGTTTTCATCCTTGCTGCCGGTCTGCCAAAGGGCATCAAATGATCCAAGATCATTCCACCCTCCGTTAAAAGGAATCACAACCCCGTTTAATGTTTTTTCCATAACTGAATAATCTATTGAATCCGAAGGAATGCGGCTAAAGACGTCTTTGTCAAGTCTTAAAAAATCAAGATCCTGTGAACCGGTTGAAATTGCCTCCCTGCAAAGCTTTATAAAGGTTGGAGCATATTTTTCAAACTCCTTGATAATTGCCGATGCTTTGAACATGAACATTCCGGAATTCCAGCAATATGAGCCTGAAGCAATATATTTTTTTGCTGTTTCAAAATCCGGTTTTTCAACAAATGCGTCGATCCTGCATGCCCCGCTCAAAGTTTCCAGCAGGTCGCCTTTTCTAATATAGCCATAACCGGTTTCAGGTGAATCCGGCACAATACCGAAAGTAATCAGCTTATCCTTTTGGGCACATTCATAGCCTGCCTTTATAACGCAATGAAATTCCGGAATATTTCCAATGACATGATCAGCCGGCAATATCAGCAGTATGGGATCATTTTTTAGCTCCATAGACTTTAATGCGGCAATGGCAACAGCAGGGGCTGTATTTTTCCCAACAGGTTCAAGAACAATGGCCTCAGGTTGAATCGTGATCTGCCTCAATTGTTCAGCCGTCATAAACCTGTGGGCTTCATTGCAGACTATAATGGGCGAATTGATCTCTTCAATGCCTTCAAGTCTTAAGATAGTATTCTGCAGCATCGTATGGGTATTATCAATATTAATGAGCTGTTTTGGAAACAAGTCCCTGGACAAAGGCCAAAGCCTTGTCCCTGATCCTCCTGCAAGAATTACTGGAACGATCATAAGATTCTCCTACGCTTTTGGTTTTTCTGCTGTAAATATATTAATACTCAAACCCTGATTTACGGGAAATGAATCAGTTTTTTTAAGAAGAAAGCCTGTTTCCGTCAGCCATGTTTTAATCTGTTCCTTTTCAAATCCAGACCATGCCCCGCCCATGAGTTCCCGGATTTTTACCTGATCATGAATATCAAAATCCGACAAGATGAATATCCCACCGGGTTTAAGAATCCTATAGGCTTCCTGAAGCGGCAATTCAGGCTGCGAGATATGATGCAGGACCATATTCATAATTACCGTATGGATCTCTTTATTTCTCATGGGAAGGTGTTCAAGCTCCCCCAGCCTTAATTCCGTATTTTCCTTTCCCAGAAGCCTTAACCTGGCCTGTTCAAGCATCTCAGAAGAGCTGTCGATACCGATAATTTTGAATCGGGTTTGCCCTGACAGTTTTTCAATCAATTCTCCTGTTCCACACCCCAGATCCGAAATGCTTCCTTGAAAAGAAATGATTTCTAAAACTTTAGAATTGATATCAAAATTTCCAAATACCTGCTTTTTCAACTGGTCCCAATGGGGCGCTACAGTCTTGAAAAAGCGCCTGGTCATATTCTGTCGTATTTTTATCATTTCACCGGCTTTTATGAGATCCTTTCTGATTTCTCCCATTTCCGAACTATTGTCTGCCAGGACGATAAATGCATTGATAAAATCATTTCTTGAAGCAGAATAATACATAAAACTGCCATCTCTTCTTGAGGATAACAGCCCGGATTCAAGCAGTATTTTCAAATGTCTTGACACCCCGGACTGAATCATTTCAACGACCTGAACGATTTCATTTACATTGAGTTCATACCGGCGCAATACATATAAAAGCCGAAGACGGGTTTTATCGGATAACGCCTTAAAACATTTGATCAGTTCCATTTTCAAACGATATTTAAAACTCCTGCTGCAATATGATTTCCTGCCTGAACCCAGGAACCGGGATACCGTTATCAAATGCCATGAAAAAAGAGGACTGTGAAAAATAGCATAATTTCATATCAATCTCCTTTGTGCTGAATGTTAAAACTTCTTTTATCATAATCCTGAAAAATCTCAAGCAAAGACCTTCAAATCATCTGAAACAATATTCTTCATAACTGTCTCATCAATAGAGACGGTTGTGCCTTAATAAATGCCTCATATTCCCTTTCTTATAAATTGTTATCATGCATATTTTAGTTATTTTCTATTGTTATATCAACATATTAGATTAAATTATAAACTTCGATTTGAATCCGGCACGGATTTTGAAATGATATTAATTAGGAATAAAAAGGTCGTTGTTATGAATACTGCTCGGAAATATTTTACCCGTAACCCTAAAGCTTAAAAGGAGCAACTATAAATATGGTGAGTCTGTCCGGCCAACCGGAGTACAGGTGAAAAATCCATGAAATCTACAAGAGATGGGTTAGAGGATTTTTTTAAATAATAACAATTCATTCTGCCTTCTGGAGAAGGACCGGTAAAATATCTTTCCGGTCCTTCTCTTTTTTTTATTTTACGGTTATTACAGGGCAGTGTGCATCAAGGATAACAGCCTGGGCTGTTGATCCGAAAATTAATTTTCCAACTTTTGAGCGGCTTCGAACGCCGATCAAAATTTCATCAATTTTATTTTCTTTTGCAAATTTCACAATATCCTCACCTGGCTCAAATCCCCTGATCAGGAGATGTGTTTCAGTCTTTACACCCAGATTATCAAAATAGGCTTTTGCCTTCTCAAGGTTTTTTTCTGCATCGATGATTTCCTGTTGTTCGGTTTTATCTCCACCGATCAATGATGTTACAACCAAAATATTAGCATCAAAGGCTTTGGCATGCATAACTGCAATATCCATCAAATCCTTGCCCACATTGGTTCCCTTGTATCCTACCAGAATCTTCATCAATCACCCCCGTTTTTTTGTTAAAATCAGAGTTATATGTACTTCGACAATTTGATTTCTTAGCATTTTTTTAAATGTTTTGGTATGAAAAACAAAAAGGTCTTGAAAATATTTTCAAGACCCTTGATTTCATTTTGGAGGCGGCTTCCAGATTTGAACTGGAGAATAACGGCTT
>MGTJ01000011.1 GCA_001799395.1 Desulfobacterales bacterium RIFOXYA12_FULL_46_15
ATGACTTTGTTTACAAAGCATCCAGAGGGACTGTGACCCATTATAATTTCTACTCCATGGTTCATTCTCCCATGACCACCTGCGGCTGCTGCGAATGTATCGCTGCCATGCTGCCGGCCTGCAATGGTGTGATGACGGTTGGCCGTGACTATTCCGGTGATACCCCCTGCGGTATGAAATTTACGACTCTCGCCGGTGTTATGGGCGGCGGCGCATCCTCTCCCGGATTTGTGGGCCATTCCAAATACAATATCACCCAGGGTAAATTCCTTCTGGGTGACGGTGGTTTATTAAGAATGGTCTGGATGCCAAAGCAGTTGAAGGAAGAATTGAAAGACAGGATCGTCGCCCGTGGAAAAGCCATGGGGATTCCGGATCTGTTCGACAAGATCGCCGATGAAACCGTTGGAATCACCGAAGAAGAAATTCTTCCCTTCCTCCAGGAAAAAGGTCATCCGGCGCTTTCAATGGAGCCCTTAGTCGGCTAATTAGGATCGGATAATAATTCAACAAAAAGGCCCGGTTGCCGATCACACCAGATTTGAGGCTGCCGGGCCTCTACCATAAGGTTTTTTAAAAACTTAAGGAGAAAAAAATGGCATTAACCGGTATACAGATATTCAAACTCCTACCCAAAACAAATTGTAAGGAGTGCGGGGTCCCAACCTGCCTTGCTTTTGCAATGAATCTTGCATCGGGTAAGGCTGAGCTGGACAGTTGCCCCTATGTTTCCGAAGAAGCTAAAGCGCAACTGGCTGAAGCCTCCGCTCCCCCCATCCGCCCTGTCAAACTGGGAAAAGGCGTTCGCCAGACCACGACAGGCGGAGAAACCGTTCTTTACAGACATGAAAAAACATTTTTTAACCCGACTCTTCTTGCTGCAACGGTCTCATCCGACATTGATGCTGCAAAACTGGATAAAACCCTGAAAATTTATAATGCTTTCCAGTATGAAAGGGTCGGCTTAAACCTGAGACCCGAGCTTCTGGTGGTAAAAGATGCCGGAAACGGTGCAGCAGCATTTGCAGCCGTTGCAGGTAAAATTGCCAAAGAATCCGAGTTTAACCTGGTTCTCATGACAGAAAACATCGATGTCATGAAAGCCGGTGTTGAAGCCGCCGGATTCAAACGCCCATTGCTTTATGCGGCAACAGCCGGCAATGTGGATGCCCTTGGCGCCCTTGCAAAGGAAAAAGACCTGCCCCTGGCAGTGAAAGCAGACTCTGTGGATGCCCTCATCCCGCTGACAACTAAACTGACCGGAATGGGTCTTAAAGACCTGGTCATTGATCCGGGTTCAAGGGAAATCAAACAGGCCCTTGAAGATCAGGTAGGCATCCGCCGTGCAGCACTCAAAGCCGGTAACAAGGCTCTGGGGTTCCCGACCATCACCTTCCCCTGTGAGATGGCTTCCAATCTTGATATGGAAACCCTCATTGCCGGCATGTTTGTGGCTAAATACGGCGGAATTGTGGTCATGTCCGACTTCAGCACGGAATCTCTCTTCCCTCTGCTTCTTGAACGGTTGAACATCTATACAGATCCCCAGAGACCCATGACGGTTACCGAAGGTATTTTCGAGATCAATAACCCCAATGAAAACTCACCGGTTCTGGTCACCACAAACTTTGCATTGACCTATTTTATCGTTTCTGGTGAAATTGAAGCCAGCAAGGTTCCAGCCTGGCTTTTGATCAAAGACTCAGAAGGCCTTTCCGTCATGACAGCCTGGGCCGCCGGTAAATTCGGCGGTGATGACGTCGGCGCCTTTGTAAAAAAGAGCGGCATCATGGATAAGGTGAAACACAAAGAACTCATCATTCCAGGTTATGCAGCAGCCATTGCCGGCGATGTTGAAGAAGAGCTTCCGGGCTGGACCATTACGGTCGGACCCAGGGAAGCTGCTCACATTCCAGCATTCCTGAAATCGAAATAAGATTTAAAGCCGGGACAGATGCTTTTGTCCCGGCAAAAAAAAGAAACATATAAAATAAAAGGAAGATACCATGATACTATTTGGTGAAAGTCTGAACGTCATTTCCAGGGTGATCGGAAAAGAATTCAAAGAGCCGGATCCAGCCAAACGTAATCCAAAATCCATCCAGGAAGAAGTCCTTAGACAAAAAGAACTGGGCATGGATTACATTGACATCAACCTTGGTCCGGCAAAAAAATTCGGTACGGAATTAATGCCCTGGGTTATCAATGTTGTTCAGGAAGCTGTTCCGGATATGCCCCTGCTTCTGGATACATCAAATATCGACGCCATCGAAGCCGGGCTTAAAATTATAAAACCCGCATCTAAACCGCATATCATCAATTCCATCATGGCAAGACCGGAAAGATATGAAAGAATGGTTCCCCTTGCCGCACAGTATGATGCCGACTTTGTTGCCCTGATGTGGGGACCCGAAGGTCTGCCCCGTGATGAGAATGAAAGAGCGGCACTGGCTGTTGAATTGATTTATTTTGCCAATGAAGCCGGAATCGCCAATGAAAGAATCTGGGTAGACGGTATTGTTACCCCGGTGAATATTCAGCAGCAGCAGCTCATGAGCCTGATGAATTTCCAGATGATGCTGGAAGAAATCGCTCCAGGCGCCAAATCCACCTGCGGTCTTTCCAATATTTCCAATGGTCCTCCGGAACATCTTCGCGGTATCCTGAACCAGACTTATATGGTGATGCTTGAAAAATACGGCATGAAAGCCGTTATTTCAGATCCGCTTGACAAACAGTTGACTGCCATTGCCAAAGGCAAACGTCAGGACATTGTAGATCTCGTCTGGGGCATGATGGACGGCAACGATCCCAATATTCCAAGCCTCAGCAAAGAATTGCAGGATTATGCAAAAACCTATAAAGTCATCATGGGTGAAACACTGTATTCAGATTCATGGCTGGAAATCTGATCCTGATATAATTTAGCAATTTTCAGGTATTATACGTTATAATAAGCCCCCGGACTTTTTCTTGGCCGGGGGCTTATTATTTTCAGTGTCGATTTTTTTCTTTCTTTTATAAAAAACAATCTTATATTGGTTCAAAGCTAATTTCTGAGGAGGATTGTGCAAATTGAACGATCAGATAAAAGACACCTGGTATTATATCATCATCCAGAACCCGGAAGCATCCGGAGAACAGTTTGTAGGATATACAGACAAAAAAACGGGAGCCACCTTCATTCCTGCCTTTAAAACAAAAGAAACGGCACAGCAGTGTTTTCTTGTCATGCCCAAAGACATCGTGAATAACAAATATGAGGCCCAGGCCATAATCGATGAAGACCTTCTGACTCTGGCCCGGAAGAACGGGTATGATATTTTACTGATGGATGAAAACGGACGGGTCCTGGAAAAAATATCTTGATACCAAGGCTGATAATTTGAATATTTAACATACAGGAGTCCTATTTTGAGTTTAAAAATTGCAGTCGGCGGTAAAGGCGGGGTTGGAAAAACCACTTTTACATCCCTTATTGCCCGCGCCATTGCTGCCCTGAACAAAGATAGAAAAGTCATCGCCATTGATGCCGACCCGGTTGCCAATCTAGCCGCAGGCCTCGGTATTGATGAATCAAAACCCATCACCCCGGTATCTGAGCTTTCCCAGTTGATTTATGAAAGGACCGGCGCAAAACCCGGCACCGTGGGAGGATTTTTCACCTTGAATCCCAAGGTGGATGATATTCCGGACCGGTTTTCCATTGAAAAAGACGGGGTAAAGCTCCTTGTCATGGGAACCGTTAAAAAAGGCGGTTCAGGGTGTATCTGCCCGGAAGCCACCATGCTGAAGGCCCTGATGAACCACCTGGTCCTGGCCAGAAATGAAGTCGTGGTCATGGACATGGAAGCCGGGATCGAGCATCTGGGAAGAGCTACGTCAGGCTCTGTGGATGCCTTGATCGTGGTGGTCAATCCGGGGCAGAGAAGCCGCCTTGCCGCAGATAAAATCAGGCAGCTCGGCCGGGATATCGGGATAAAGAATATAGTGGTGGTGGGCAACAGAATAAAATCCGATGCAGATAAGGATATGATCCGGGAAAGCATGCCGGATTACACGATTCTAGGGTTTATCCCGGAAATGGATGAGATTGTGACGGCGGACAGAAACGGGAAACGCCCCTTTGATGATATCACCCGGATTCCGGAAGAGCTGAAAGAAATTACAAAAAAACTGCTGGCTCTGTCCAGATAGCCTTGCGGGACCTCTCACATACTAATTCGGAAAATCTGTGCTTTATGGTTAATCGGCATTAAAAGCGGCAATGGCTGTATCAAGCATCCTGTTTGAATACCCCCATTCATTGTCAAACCAGGCCTGGACTTTGACAAGCCTTTTCCGGCTCACCCGGGTCTGGTGAAGATCGATGACAGAGGATCGCGGGTCATGATTGAAATCACAGGATACCAGGTATTCGTCTGTGACACCGAGAATGTCCTTTAATTCATTTAAAGATGCCTGCTTAAGAATTTTATTCACCATTCCAACATCTGTGTCTGTTTGTACAACCAGTGCAATATCCATAATCGACACATTGGTAGTAGGAACCCGGATGGCCAAGGTTTCAAACCTGCCGGTCATGGACGGCAGGATCTTTGAAATTCCTTTTTCAAGGGCGGTTTTCACAGGAATAATGGATTGAAGGGCTGACCGGGTCTTTCTTAAATCCGGATTATAAGCATCAATGACCGGCTGGTCATGCATGGCTGAATGAATGGTGGTGATGGACCCGCTTTCAATTCCCAATGCCTGATTGAGGACATGAATGACCGGAATCACGCAGTTGGTGGTGCAGGATGCGTTTGAAATAATGGTGTGCTCCTTTTTGAGCATCTTATGATTCACGCCATAGACAATGGTGGCATCCATTTCATCCACAGCCGGTTGTGAATAGATCACCTTTTTTGCCCCGGACAGAAGATGAAGCTCTGCCGATTCTCTGTTATTATAGATTCCTGTGCAATCAAGGACCACATCGATTTTCAAATCCTTCCAGGGAAGATTGACTATATTTTTTTCCTGAAATAATCTGATGGCATCCGTGCCGATAATCAAGGCTGAATTTTCATTTTTCACTTCAAAGGGGAACCGGCCATGGGTGGAATCATATTTTGTCAGGTGAAAGACCGCTTTTGGATCTGCGGTTTCATTGACGGCAACAAGCCTGATCCTGTCATAAAACTGTTTTGATTCATATAAGGCCCTGACCACGCATCTGCCGATCCTGCCATATCCGTTGATTGCAATATTGATTTTCATTTTCTTATTCATTCCAACCTGGTCACGCAAACCCGAGTCATTTTCCAGCCTGGATTGAGGTTCTGGCGGATGGAAAATTGCAGCATCATAATGTCCTTATTTATGTGCATAAAATATGCGCATCATAATGATAAGTCAATCTGACTTGGCAAAAAAAATCCATATCTTTGCTTAACAATATAAAAAGGAAATAATTTTTTTTATCCAAACCCTAAGATAACTGGAACCATTTTTGCAATGCTCAGGCAGGGGGTTTGTTTCAGGCCCCCTGCCGATTGTAAAATCATAAATCCAATATTTCATGTAAAACAACAGGGTATGAGCTATCATGAATTTAAAACAAAACAAACAGACAGACCTTAAAACCGCCATCAGCACTTATGTTAAACCAGGCTGCCATCTGTCCATCGGGGGGTTTACCATCAACCGGAACCCTATGGCTGCCGTATATGAAATCATCCGGCAGAAAATCAAAGGGCTTCATCTTTATGCCCATTCCAATGGCCAAGGGGTTGATGAATTGATTGGGGGTCATTGCATTGCCTCCCTGGAGATTGCATATGCCGGAAGCGGGAAATTTGCTTCCACCTGTATCAGATTTAAAAAGGCGGTTCAGGAAAAACAGATCCTGGTTGAAGACTATTCCAATTATCAGATGACTTTGAGGTTTCTGGCAGGCGCCATGGGGATTCCCTTCCTTCCCACACGGTCGTCCCTGGGGAGTGATATCATCCGTCAATGGGGTTTTTCTTCTGAGATGAGAAAAGCCACTCCGGGTTTGCCCGATGATAAGCTCAAGGTCATGGATAATCCGTTCAAAGACTGGTGTGACACTCAAAAGGTGGTGGTGGTTCCTGCCATCAACCCGGATGTGACCCTCATCCATGTGCAGCAGGCTGACCTAAGGGGCAATTGCCGGATTCAGGGGCTTACCTTTGCTGATGTGGAACAGGCCAAGGCTGCAAAACATCTGATCATCACCTGTGAAGAGATCTGTGAGGACGATGTGCTGAAGACTGATTCAGACCGCAACCAGATTCCGTTCATCCATGCGGATGCTGTAATCCATATCCCTTTCGGTGCCTATCCCACGGCCTGTTATCGGTATTATGACTATGATCCCCGCTATCTTAAAGATTATGCAGCCATGGCAAACAATGATAAAGCCCATGGGGATTATCTTGAGACATTCATCCACGGGTTGGATGACCACCAGGGGCTTTTGGAACTTGTGGGCCAAGAGCGCCTTAAAACCATACAGGCAGACCCTGAAACCGGCTATGCATCCAATCTGGACAGGCGATAAAGGAGGATGATAATGGATTATACATTAAAAGAAATGATGACCATCATTGCAGCCAGAGAAATCAGAAATGATGATATTGTCTTTTGCGGAACCGGGATTTCCATGCTGGCTGCCATGGCTGCAAAAAATATCAATGCCCCTGAAAGTGTGATTTTTTTTGAAACCGGAGCCCTTGATTCCCGGTTGGAAGAACTTCCCCTGGCTGTGGGAGATTCAAGAGTCATGTATAAGACTTCAGCAAACGGCGGATTACTGGATTCCTTTGCTGCCATGCAGAATCCCGTCACAGGCCGGCATGTCATAGGTATCCTGGGTGCTGCCCAGATCGATAAATTCGGCAACCTCAATTCCACGGTGATCGGTGATTATCACAGTCCGGAAATCCGGTTTTCAGGCAGTGGCGGCGGGTGTGACGTGGCATCGTTTGTTCCCCGCTCCATCATTTTCATGCAGCATGAAAAACGCAAATTTGTAAACCGTCTTGATTATCTGACCAGCCCCGGGTATATAGACGGGAAAGGGGGCAGGAAAAAAGCAGGGCTCCCGGACGGGGGACCCATAATGGTCATCACCAACCTCGCTGTGATGCGGTTTGACGAGACAACAAAGGAAATGTATCTTTCCGGGGTCTATCCGGGTATCACCCCTGAAAGGGTCCTCATGAACATGGAAATCGAGGTGGATATATCCAGGGTCAAAGAAGAGATCCCCCCATCGGAAAAAGAACTGAGGTTGCTCAGGGAAAAATGTGACCATCAGCGGTTGATCCTGTAGCAGGCATAACAATGTGAGGATTCAATATGTTACCGGAATCCGGTCTTTTTTCACAAAATGAGCCAGGGCAGAGCCGGTCGGACAAACCGGACTGGAACCAGTTCAGCAAAGCCCTGCTGAATGCCTCGCCCAGCGGGATAGCGGTTCTTGATACAGACCTGAAGGTCATTATTTCCAACAAGAACGCCCAGAACGGGCTGAAACTCTTTCCAGGCTCCTTGCTTTGTGCTACCCTGCCAGCCCTGGAAGAACCGGCTAAGGCTGTTCTTGCGACAGGTCAGGCCGCCCTGGATGAGATAGTCGTAAAACAAAACGACCTCAGCTATTCCGTGATGATCAACCCTGTCATCCATATGGAAAAGATCCTGGGGCTCCTGTGTCTGGCCCAGGATGTCACGGCCATGGAAACTGTAACCAGCCGGATGAAATCATTCCAGGAGCTTTCCATAGAGCTTGACACCATCATTGATTCCAGCAACGACGGCCTGTGGATCTGTGACGGCAACGGAACCGTCCTCCGCATCAACCCGGCATCCGAGCGCCTGACAGATGTCCGTTCCCGGGACATGGTGGGAAAAAATATGCAGGATATGGTAGACGAGGGGTTGATTGATCAGTCCGTTACCCTGGAGGTTCTGAAAACTAGGAAGAAAGCTAGTCTGATACAGAAAACACGCTCCGGGAAACAGCTTTTCCTGACTGGTACTCCGGTGTTTGACCCTGGCGGCAAGCTCTTCAGAGTGGTGGTCAACGAGAGGGATATAACGGAAATAACCGAACTGCAAAGGGCCCTGGATGAAAAAGCAGCCCTGAATGCCCAGTACAGGCAGGATCTTCTGGAAATGCAGATTGAAGAGACGCGATCCATGAAGATCATTGCAAAAAACCCTGAGTTCATCCGGATCATCCAACAGGCAATAAAACTGGGCAATGTTGACTCCACGGTCCTGGTCCTTGGCGAATCCGGCACAGGCAAGGGCATGATTGCGGATCTGATCCACAAATATTCCAACCGGAGCAATGAACCCATGATCAAGCTCAACTGCGGATCTATCCCTGAATCCCTTGTGGAAAGCGAGCTGTTCGGCTATGAAAAAGGGGCTTTTACCGGAGCCAGGACCTCGGGCAAACCAGGTAAATTTGAAATGGCTGACAAAGGAGTTATTTTTCTTGATGAGATTGCAGAGCTACCCCTGGCCTCCCAGGTAAAGCTTTTGAGGTTTCTTGAAGACGGGAATCTCACCCGGGTCGGTGGAACCACCCATAAAAAAGTGGATGTCCGGATCATTGCCGCAACCAACCGGGACTTAAAAGAGATGATACAAAAAAAACTTTTCCGGAGTGATCTCTATTACCGCCTCAACGTCATTCCCATCCTCATGCCCCCTTTGCGGGATCGCAAGGAATGCATCCTGTCCATGCTCCATCATTTTATGGAACAGTTCTGCACCCGTTATCAAAAACCCATGGTGACTGTGTCAAGAGAGGCTTTGGATGCCCTTCTTTCCTATTCTTATCCAGGCAATGTCAGGGAATTGATCAATATCTGCGAGAGGCTGGTGGTTTTATCCAATGACGGCCACATCACCTTGAATGACCTGCCTGCATCAGTAAATGATTCAATCCGGGCAAAAACCCCGGAGGATCATGACATCAACCCTGGAAAGACCCTGCAGGAGATGATGGAAGCTCTTGAGAAACGAATTCTTGAAAAGACCTTACAGACCCACGGTACCCAGGCGCTGACGGCCCGGGCTCTGGGCCTGAATCAATCAACTGTAGGAAGAAAACTTAAAAAATACGGTCTTTACTGAGGGATACCATCCCGGGTCCAGCCGCGAAGCCGGTAATAGTCTTGGACCAGGTGTTCCACTTCAGGGCCGGTTATCCCCTGGCCCTTTTCCAGTTTGCCGGTCAAGAAACGCTTGGGAAGCCGGTCATCTTCCGGGGTAAGTCCCTGCCTGAGATTGAATTTCCTTGTGTTGTCCGTAATATGGGAAGCCACGGCCTGAAGTGCTTCCCTGGAAAGGTGCATGCCTGTGGTCAGCTCAAGGATATTGCCCAAAGCCTTCCAAGGGTAGAAATCCCGGTAAAACCGGCACAGGATCAGGGAATCAAACAGGGTGCACCTGTCCTCAAAGTCAATGAAAAGCTCAGCCTTATCTTCAATCTGTCCCGGATCAATCACTCCGCTGAGTTCAGGTTTGTAGAAAGTGCTGCGAAGATGGCAGGCCCCCCTGGGACTGACCGCATAGGCAAGCCCCATGCCTTTTAATACCCTGGGATCATAGCCTGCAGGTTCAAGACCTTTTACATGAACGGCCTGGTCTTCCATGCCGAGTTCTGCAGCAACAGCTTTTATGCCATCTGCCAGAAGCCCTCCTATCCCTTCGCGCCGGGCAATTTTATGGAGCAGGTCTGCAATCATCCCGGCATTTCCATAACTGAGATTATCAGAAATCCGGCCCTGGAGGGATGCCTCAATGGCAAAGGCACATAGATTTCCTGCACTCATGGTGTCCATACCCAGGCGGTCGCAGATATCGTTGAGCCATGCAATATCCTCAATGGAATCAATCATGCAGAGACCTCCAAAGGAATAAATGGTCTCGTATTCAGGTCCTTCGATTTTAAGCCCCTTATGTTTTCCGGCCTTGACAGTGGAAAGCTTGCCGCACCCCATGAAGCAGGTCATGCAGGATTTAGGGAGGACATCCATTTTTTCGTTCATGCTTTGGGCGTTTATCTTTTCCCAGTGGTCACAGCTGCCCTTTGACCAGTACCGGGTGGGAAAGGCCCCGGCTTTATTCAGGGCACCGACCATGACAGGGGTGCCCTCAGTTTTGTAAATCCGGGTTCCAGGGTGGTCTTTGAATTCATTGAATATGGCATTGCTATAATCCTTTACCCCGTCCGGATCATGAATTTCTCTTCTGCTTTGGCCGTGAAATACCAGGGCCTTGATTTTTTTGGAACCCAGAACAGCTCCCATCCCGGTACGCCCGGCCGAGCGCCAGTAATCATTTTCAACCACAGCGAATTTGACCCGGTTTTCCCCGGCAGGTCCGATGACCACGGCCCCGCACCCTTTCACCCCGCAGAGGGCCTTGACTTTATCCTCGGTTTCATAGGTCGCAAGGCCCCAGAGATCCCGGGCGTCGTGAAATATGACCCCCTGATCGGATATTTCAAGCCATACAGGAACCTTTGATGCGCCTTGGATCATGATCAGGTCATATCCTGCCCGGCTCATGGGGACAGCAACCTTTCCGCCTGAATAGGATTCGGCATAAAAACCCGTTAAAGGGGATTTGCTGAAGATGCCGTACCGGCAACTCCCATAAACCCTGGTGTCGGTGACCGGCCCAAGGGCAATGAGAAAGGGGTTATCCGGGGATAAAGGATCCACGCCGGGGGGAGTGTGCGCCAAAAGCAGATGGGTGGCAAGTCCTTTACCCCCGAGATTCTGTTTCAGCATAAGTTCGCTGATCGGCTGGATCGAGGTTTCCTGCCGGGTGACATCAATGATGATAATTTTTTGAAAAAATCCTTTCATGATCATTTCCTGTTCCAGTCTAATTTGTTTCAGGGCAGCCTTAAAAGCTGCCCTTTAAAAAGATATCAGGCCTTTACCGGGTCAGTTCCCTTAATCCGTCTTCAAGAATATTCAGGCCCTTGTCAAGCTGTTCGTCAGTGATAACCAAAGGCATCAGGGTCCGGATGACATTTCCGAAATTTCCGCAGGACAAAAGGATAAGACCTTTTTCATAGCAGAACCGGGTCAGTTTTTTTGCCTCTTCAGCCGCAGGCTCCTTGGTTTTTCGATCCCGAACCAGTTCAAGCCCGAGCATGGGTCCTTTTCCTCTGACATCCCCGATGATCTCATAGGTCTTCCAGAGTTCGGCAAACCGTTTTCCAAGGACTTCCCCAAGCTGTACTGAGCGTTCAAGCAGATTGTCTTCGAGCAGGATTTCAAGAACAGCCAGGGCAGCGCTGCAGGATACGGGGTTGCCGCCGTATGTCCCGCCAAGCCCGCCGATATGGGGAATATCCATTAAATCCTTTCGCCCGGTGATGGCACTGAGCGGCATGCCTCCGGCAAGGCTTTTTGCCTGGGTGATGATATCCGGTGCAATCTTCCAGTGCTCGATGGCCAAAAACTTACCTGTTCTGCCGGCCCCGGTCTGGACCTCATCAATGATCAGGAGAATACCATATTTTTTGCAGATATCCCTGAGTTTAGGAAAATATTCCAAAGGCGGAGTGACAAAACCGCCTTCCCCCTGGATCGGCTCCGCAATCACTGCGGCAGTGGATTCTGCCGCCACATGGCTGATGAAGAAATCTTCAAGATAATCGGCACAGTGGATATTGCATTGGGGATAATCAAGACCAAAGGGGCATCTATAACAATAGGGATAGGGTATGCGGTAGACCTCCGGAGCAAAGGGCCCGAACCCGTATTTATACGGCTTGACCTTGCTGGTTAGGGTCATGGTCAACAGGGTGCGGCCGTGGAAACCGTTCTCAAAACAGATGATCCCCGGGCGTTTGGTGGCATATCTGGCTATTTTAACCGCATTCTCAACCGCTTCCGCACCGCTGTTGGCAAACAGGGTCATTTTTTCAGAATCACCGGGTGCAAGTTCATTCAGCCTGGCCGCAAGGTTGATATAAGTATCATACATCCCCACATGAAAACAACTGTGGATCAGTTTTCCTGCCTGTGACTGAATGGCAGCCACAACCTTTGGATGGCAATGGCCGACATTATTTACGCCGATACCGCCGGCAAAATCAATGTATTCACGTCCGTCAACATCGGTCATCACCGCACCCGATGCATGGCTGATAATAGCCGATGTCATATTGGCAGGCCCCTGGGGAACATTTGTTTTTCTAAGCTCTAAATAATGGTCGGATGAATGGCTGGTCATGTTAGATCGTCTCCCTCTGCTTAAAAATTACTGGTGGTTTTAAATTATCTGTACACTGGTAAAGCCGGTTTCTCTGGATGGAAAGAGCAAAATCCATGCCATACTCAAAACAAGGCCCTTTCCCAAGTCCGGCTTCCTGGGTCTGGCCGGACTGTCAGCGTTATCACCCATGGACGTTTCTGATGGGTTTAACCGGCATATCCTTTTTGTATGCATCTCTGCATTTTTTATTCATTTTTGCATAAAATGGACAAGACCCTGGAAAAATAAGATACAATTACAACAGGTTATGCCCATGAAAGGAATAAATATGCAGGGAATAGCCGGATAAAGCCGAGGGATGATTATGCAATTTTGCATTTTTTTTATAAATTTTGGGCAGGCTTTGATGTTTTTCCCATGGATACCAAATCTGGCTCGTAATTTGCACTCTTAAATCCATGTAAGTGTGAGACAGGTTAAAACTATAACAGACAACAGCAAAGGAGATCAATTATGAAGCATCCGGCAGAATCAAAGACAATGATTACAGCAGTTGTTATGCTGCTGCTGGCAGTGGTTACAATCGTATTCCAGGGAAAAGCTCATGCAGACAAAACCTATAAATTCACCATGCAGAACATGTTTTCCTTGAACCATCCCATCAGTATTGCCGTAGAGAAGATGGGAAAGGATATAACGGCTGAATCCAAAGGCCGGATCAATATTCAGATTCTTCCTGCAGGTGCCCTTATGGGAGGGCCGAATATATTTGAAAGCGTGGGAATGGGCGCCATCAATATGGGAACGACCTGTTCCTGCTATCATGATGGTATCCTTCCCGTGGCTGCCACTGCTTTTGCCCTTCCCGGAGATCCCAGGGATGTGGAACAGATACGGGATTTTATCTACCAGGAGGAAGTATTGAAATTCTACCGGGATGCCTATAGCAGCGTCGATGTTTTTTATGGCGCACCCATGGTCATGGACGGATATACTATTGTTTCCAAAAAACCCATCCAAAGCTGGGATGATTTGAAAAAACTCAAGGTTCGCGCATCCGGAAGTATTGCCAAGACTCTTCAGAAAATGGAAATCCCCACGGTATTCATCCCCTTTTCGGAAATCTATGTCGCCCTTTCCCGGGGAACCATTGATGCTGAAATAAGCGGTAGCCATACAGAAAGTTTTCTGGCAGGGACCTATGAAGTTGCAAAATATCAGACCGTGCCGGATATTACCGGTGCACAGAACTGCGAACTCATTCTTAACCTCAAAAGCTGGAATGAGCTTCCCGATGATCTGAAACAGATATTTGAAAAAAACCTCAAAAGCTGTTCAGCTCATGTTGCAGAGCTGTTTGCCTCGGAAAACAAGGATATCAGGGCCAAGATGGAAGCCAAGGGCGCCCGGTATGTGGAAATGCCTAAAGAAGTGGTCAAAAAATGGACTACAACCGCGCTGCGCATGTGGGATGAAGAACTTGCAAAGGATCCCATGTCTGTCCGCTATATCGAACTTGTAAAAAAAGATCTAAAAACAAGAGGGTATGATTTATAACCGGAGAAGACCTTAAGACCCATCCATCTCCCCGGAATAATCAGGACCTTTGAACGAAAATCCTGTCTCCGGGGAGTCAAACCATTATAAAATCGGGAATAATAAATATGCAATCCTTGGAAAAATTCCTTAATCTCATTGAAAAGATAAATGTAAAAACAGGGCGGGCTTTTGCCTTTCTTATTTTTGCCTTCATGATCCTCATGGTTTATGAAGTAGTGGCCCGGTATTTTTTTAAAAGCCCCACCATATGGGTGCATGAATTATGCGGATTTATTTTTGCAGCCTATATTGCCCTGACAGGAGGCTGGGTTCTAAAGGAAAAGGGGCATGTTAGCGTTGATATCATTTACCAGAATTTTTCCCAAAAAGGAAAATGCCTGGCTGACATGGCTGTTTCGGTGATCGGCTTTTTCATGTTCGGTATCCTGTTCTGGCAGGGTTATAAATTCGCATGGCATGCCATAAAGACAGGCCAGCATTCACATACCCTTTTTGCGCCTCCCCTGTGGCCGGTGAAGATCATGATTCCCCTCGGGGCCTGGCTTTTCATCATTCAGCTTGCAGCCAATCTTTGCCGCAGTATTCTGGAGTATAGAAAACTTTCTTTAGAACCATTGTATGATCATACGAAAAGGAGTGAACAATGAACCCGGGATTGATTGTTGCCTTGATGTTTTTGGCCGTCGTGGTTTTGTTTGTCATCGGAACCCCGGTTGCATTCACCCTTGGAATTGTGGGCATCGGCACACTTCTTCTGGCAAACGGACCCCAGTTCCTGCTCATTTTGCCACCTTCAATTTTAGAAGTGATGACCAGTATCATTCTTCTGGCCATTCCGCTTTTCATATTTATCGGATGCATGCTTGAAAAATCGGGAATTGCAGATGAAATCTTTGATATGATTTATAAATGGCTGGGCCCTGTGCCCGGAGGGCTCGCCATAGGCACGGTATTTATCTGCGTGGTATTTGCCGCCATGGTCGGGGTGGTGGGTGCCGCCACGGTCACCATGGGGCTGATCGCTCTTCCGGCCATGCTCAAACGCAATTATAAATCCAGCCTTGCCGTGGGATGCATTTCAGGAGGAGGTGCATTGGGGTTTCTGATTCCACCCAGCGTTACCATGATCGTCTATGCCTCCTTATCCAACCTTTCCATTGGAAAAATGTTTCTGGGCGGGGTGATCCCCGGTCTGTTGCTGGCTTTTCTGTTTATCTTGTATATTTTTACCAGAAGTATTATCGATCCCACGCTTGCACCCCCGATTCCAAAGGAGGAGCGTGCAAGCTGGGGTGAAAAAATAACAGTGCTGAAAAACCTGTTCATGCCGTTCTTCCTGATATTTTCCATCATGGGGACCATATTTTCCGGAATGGCAACTCCGACGGAATCTGCAGCCGTTGGTGCATTTGTCTCTGTAATGATTGTTTTTTTTAGGGAAAAATCACTGGCCGACACTATGAAAGTAGTCAAACAGGCTGCTGAAAAATCAGCCCACCTGACCAGCATGGTGCTCTGGATCATTATCGGATGCCTGGCTTTTTCAGCCGTGGTCAATACCCTGGGGCTTCCGGGCATCATCAAGGACATGATCGATTCCATGGGATTGAACCCATGGGTTGTATTGATCGCCATGCAGATCAGTTTTTTTCTTCTGGGAATGGTCATGGACGATCTGCCCATCATCATGATTACCGTTCCCATTTATGTCCCCTTAATCACAATGATGGGGTTTGATCCCCTGTGGTTCGGGATCCTGTTTATTGTAAACATGCAGATGGCCTATCTGACTCCGCCATTCGGGTTTGTCCTGTTTTACATGAAGGGCGTGGTTCCACCCGAGATTTCCATGGGCCATATCTACCGGTCGGTATGGCCGTTTATCGGCCTTCAGGCTTTATGCCTCATCCTTTTGATGCTGTTTCCGGAGCTGATCCTGTGGTTGCCTTCCATTGTTAATCTGTAACAGCCGGGGTTCACCATAAAAAAAATATGACCATACCCCGGAATTTCCGGTTTACCGTGGACATTTTTTATTGTATTATAAAAATCCGGCATTTAGTTTAAAAATAATGTTGCCACCCTGCCATTGTTTTTGGATAGCCTTTGATTGCTATTGGATCAGTTCTTTTTTCATGACAGACTGAAAAATCCTAGAATTGATTGTTTTGTGTGAAGAGAATTTATTATTTATTTCAAAGGAGAAAAGGATGAAGCTCTATTTAGGTAATTTGTCATACGAGGTTACAGAAGACGATCTGCGGCAGGCGTTGGAACCCTTCGGCCAGGTTGAATCCGTCACCATTTTAAAAGACAGGGACAGCGGCCGGCCAAAAGGCTTCGGGTTTGCAGAAATGGCTTCCAAAGCAGAAGGCCAGGCGGCCATTGAAGGCCTCAACGGCAAAGAGCTGAAGGGTAGAGCATTGAATGTGAATGAAGCCCGTCCCCGTACGGAAAATAGTGGCGGCAGAGGCGGCTATGGCGGCGGAAGAAAAGACGGCTATGGCGGCGGAAGAAGCGGCGGCGGCGGCCGGAACGGGCAGAATTCAGGCAGGGGCGGCTACGGTGGTAGTGGTGGTGGTGGTGGTAGAGGCGGACAAGGCCGCGGAAGATAAAACTCCTGAACTCATAATATCGTATTAATACTCTTAGCCGGTTCTTAAAAAGTCTCATGCTTTATTAAGAACCGGTTTTGCTTATCACCTTCATACCTGGAACCGGCCAGGAAAAGCATTGGCTGATACAAACATTCTTTTGAAGGGTTTATTAACTGACGGCATTGTTGAACTTTGGGGTCTTTTATAACAATGAATATAAAAACGAATAATCCAGATCCAAGGCCTCTCAGTTGCAATCACTCCCTCACGGTGGAGCTTGAGAAAAAGGAAAGCATTTTTTCACATCAGATTAATAATTTTATTGAAAATGAAAAACCTGAAAAATTATTCAGATTTTTCACAGATAACAGTATGTACCGTTTCAATATTCCGCCTCAGTCGCTGGAGAAACTGGCTCATAACAATTTAGAATTAAAGGATATTGTTATTGATCCGATACGGGTTCTTTTATTTTCAAGTTATGGATTATTGGAGCAGGGCGAATGGACATCCTCCAGACCATCGGACGGAATCTGGGTACAGGCTGAGCTTCTGGCAAGGAATACACCCAAGGCATCTCCCATCTGTATCGATCCCAACATGTTTGAACTCGAAGAATTACAGACTTTCATCTATAGTCTGGGAAAATCAACTAAAAGAGTTATTGCAGGGTTTAGTGTTTTTCCCGAAATTCTTCATAATGAATCTGAATTAATAAGCAAAATCTATGAGGTTTTACCTGAAGCTGTTTTCATTGTAGGTGGTATCGGTGCTGAGTCACTGAAATATATACCGACAAAAAATAAAAAATGGGGTATTCAACATGCCTTGCCGATTACTTCAATCATCAGCGGGAATGCCATGTATGAACTCCATGGGATGGTAAATTATCTGTATGATAATCCATGCAGTTCACTTGATGCCATTGAAAAAGCGTTTTCAGAAATCCAGGATAAATGTTTGCTATACAATTCTGATAATAAAAATATCCCTGATGAAATTATTGAGGCCAAAATAACCGTAAAGAAATATTTTGTACCGCAATCATATAGGGATATCATTCATCCATACAGTTATAACCAATTGAATACAAAAGTATTAAACGGGAACGTAAAAGGCTCGGTAGATATTTTAAGCGATAACGGTTGTGACCAGGGATGCTATTATTGTGGCTCTCCCAAGTATTCTATTTTTTCAAACAAGGAGGATGAATTAAAGTATATCTTTAATGTTGGTAAAAACAAACCTATCATTTCATTCAATAATAATGATTTGGCAAATGACCCGCAAAAAATGATATGGCTTTGTGATCAGATGGTTAAAAAAGGAATGCTACAGGAAAAACATGGTAAAATGAGCATTTCCCAATACAATCCGGGCTTAATTGATGCCCTTGCCCGTGCAGGATTCAAACGGCTTGCACTGGGTGTTGAAAGTTTTGATTTTTCAGTACGGTGTAATCTAAGCAAACCAAATTTCAAAGATGAACATATTGACAAGAGTCTTGACCATATGCTGGATACCGGGATTATTCCTGAAATTAATTTAATTCTTTTTTCTCATGCCGAAAATTTTGAATCATTGAAAACAACCGTTGCCAAATCTTTATACTGGCAGAAAAAAGGTGCGTTGCTATTTACGACCTGCGGCCTTTATTCCATCCCCAACAGCATGGGTGTTTTTAAATTATTAAAAGAGAGGAAAATTGATATTCTGGAAAAACAGATGATATTCCTGGAAATCCATTACCCTGGAATGAAAGATACAATACTTTTTCCAAGGAGATGGAAAGCCCTGCCTGAAATTGAAAATTTAAGAGAATATACATTGAATAAAAGAGATGAATACATTGATATGTTTTCGAAAAAATTTAATCAGAAATTATGTATCTCCATTCAGGATTTTATTTCCATCTCGATCCTGGCAAATTATTTCAGGCTTGATCCTTTTTCAACAGACAGGAACTTAATTGAACAAGTGGATCATTATATAAGAAAAATGTTAAAGGAAGAATATATTCACATTTGAAGATGATGATGAATAAAGGAAAATTCATAAATTATTATGAGAGAACCGCAGCATTTTTTGATACATTACAGGATTGCATAAAATCCTCTTTTAACCATCCATATATGCCGGTATTTAATTATCTTGGAAACGGCCTTCAGTTAAATGGGAAAATACAATTAAATGCATTTAAGGATAAGGCTTTAAAAATAATTGATAAATTTAATATAAACCCCGATATTTCTTATCCGTCACATCAGGACCAATATTATGTATCCTTTTCAAAGCCTTTTGAATTCATCAGTGTCCGCGTGGTAAAAGATGAAATTAACAATGAAATAACAGTACTGGCAGGCACAGGACAGAATCCAAATAAAAAATATCCGGATCTTCCTTTGTTCAATCCTGTATTTACTAATTCTTTTTCCTCAGATAACCTTACGGACAAAACCATTGACTGGTTGAAGGACAGCCCTGTTTCAGAGATATTATACCCAATGAGAACAGTTGTCGCGATTTTAACAAACTACTCAAAAAAAAACCTTGTGTCAGCACAGATTAAAACAAAGGATATTTTGTTATTCATTGATCAAATCCCCTTTATCATGGAATCTTTGGGGTTTACCCCGGCACTCCGGGTAAATCAGAAAAGAATGATGATAAAAATGAAGGACCATAAAAACCTGGACAATGGAGGAACGGACGCAGATACATGGAACATTTCAATTCAGGCCTGTCAGGCAAAAGTGTATATCGATAATCTGAAGCAAAATAAAATTCCATACTCAGGCGATGAAACAACATCATTTTCCATAATAGAAACCCAGACGGGAACTTCCTGTAAACAGGTATTAAAGGCTGCCTGCGTCTTTAACGGATTTATATCGATTCTAAATAATGAAAATTATCTGTTCACTGTCTGCCGTGATACAAAGAAGATTCAAAGAATAGTATTGGATGCTTTCTAACCGGGCGGCATGAAATATCATATTATAACATTTTTACCTGTAACATGTTTTAATAAGTGATCGAATTTTTCCCTGTCATTAGACGGAATTTTAAAATACAGCGCGGAGAGTTCATTAACAGGAGCCTCTTTTAATGTATAGACATTTTTTAAAATATATGTTTTTGAATTTTCAGTAAGTGTAAATCCAAGTTTTGAAGCATATTTAATTGCCCTGAACAGTATTCGCCAGATAATATTTTCAGGCCTGCTGATCTGAATAATATCAACCATACGGTTTTTTACCGCTTCAATTCCATTTACAGGATCTATTATTTCCCGGGATTTCAGGTTCATTGCAATGGCATTGCATGTGAGATCAAAGGCTTCAAGCGCATTTGCAATTGTTGGCAAACCATTATTCAGGATACTGTCATCGGCCCGCCATATATCAATGGCGATATTTCCAATCTGCCATTTAAAAAATATATTTCTCAATGATTGCCTTATAAAGCCATATCTGTTCAATACATTGAAAAGCCTTGAGTTGTCGGCGCCTGTCACAATTATATCAACATCATTGGGAGGACTCTTTCTTTGAGCAATTGCATCACGCACAATTCCCCCGCAAACATAAAACTGATAGGAGCATGGAAACTGCAAAATAATTTTTTCAAATACCTGGTAGTCCTCAAGGCTCTTTAAAACATTAAAGATTTGGTGTGAATACCCATGGCTTTTATAAATTCTTCCGGACTTGCAAATCTTCATAATACACTATCAAAAATATAAAATCGTTTTCAGCCGTTTTTCAATTTTAATATGAATTCTCTGTATGCTTTTCGTATTTCGGTTTTTGAATTAAAATTTTTATAACACCATGACAATAAATGTTGTGCATAATCATATAAATCAAAACCCGGATCAAGGCTTAAGCTAAATTTCAGTTGATTGACGCTGGATAATCTTTGGGCTATCTGTTTTTCCTTATCATGCCATTTCAATCCTGATTTTTCATCGAATTCAGCGACTGAGGCACGATTCATCCCCTTTTCCTTTGTAAGACCCATATTTACTCTTTTGATATTTTGAATCCCATATCGGTCAGGTTCAAGATACATCTTGCTTACTGCGTTTAAATAGTATGGATTTGCCCATATTTCATCGAGAACATCCTTGTGATCTTTTAAAAAATCAAGGGTTTCGTCAAATTCATGATCGGTTTCAGTCGGCATGCCGACCAGTATTTCAACTCCATTCCATATACCTGCTTCATTTGCCAGGTGAAATACTTTACTTGCATTTTCAAGGCTGGTGGGTTTGTTGATAAATTTAAGGATACGTTTGCTTCCTGATTCCAGGCCCCATACAATTCTTATGCATCCTGCCTCACGCATTTTAAGCAATGTGTCTTTCCCCATCCCTTTGACACAGCCGGAATCCATCCATTGTATATTTAATCTTCTTTTAATTATTTCATCGCAGAGTTCTTCAACATAACCCGGCCTGGCATTCAGGGAATTATCAACAAAAAAGAAGGTATGGCAATGATATTGATGTTTAAAATATTCCAGGGATTTTGCAACGGTTTGAGGTGGCATAATCGAAACTTTATTCATTGATGAACTTTCACAGAATGCACAATTAAACGGACACCCCGTGCTTGTCTGAAATGGCAGCACAAGCCTGTCGTTT
>MGTJ01000012.1 GCA_001799395.1 Desulfobacterales bacterium RIFOXYA12_FULL_46_15
AACTGTTTGGGGTTGTTCAGGGTAATCCATGCGACATACAATTTTTCCACAACATTGCCCTTGGGGTCTGTCAGCGGTTTTTTTTCATAAATGACACAGGGAGCTTCCGTTCCCCAATGCGGGTTTCTGTGCAGGCTGTGATCTTTGGGTTCGTTTTCTCTTGGCATCCAGCTTAAACTCATGTTGATTCTCCTTTAATTAATATTTTTTGTTATCATTATTATATAGACCATTTTTCTGATGGTGTATCATCCGATATAACCGCCATCCACTCCAAGCACCTGCCCTGTAATATAGCTTGCATCATCGGAAGCAAGGAATACGAAAGCAGGTGCAATTTCTTCAGGTTCGCCGAACCGGCCGAGCTGAATCCGTCCTTCATAAATCTTACGAAGTTTCTCGTCAGACTGAAGCTTGCCCGTCATTTCGGTTTTTGTAATTCCAGGGCAGATGACGTTGACATTGATATTGTATTTTCCAAGCTCACGGGAAGCGGATTTTGTAAACCCGATAATCCCGGCCTTGGCAGATGCATAATTGATCTGGCCAATGGTGCCAAAAATACCGGCAGTGGAGATCACATTAATGATCTTGCCGTAATTTTTTTCCTTCATATACCGGCCGGCAGCCTGGGTTGTATTAAAGGCGGCTTTCAGGTGAACGTTGATGATGTAATCCCAGTCCGCTTCCGGCATTTTCAGGAGCATGGAGGGTTTGGAAACGCCTGCATTATTCACGACAATATCCACTCCGCCAAGCTGTTTTACGCATTCATCCACCATGTTCTGGGCGCTTTTGTAATCGGCCACATCGGCTGCCACGGCCACCCCTTTGCGGCCGAGCTTTTCAATTTCTGCCACTGTTTCCCTTGCTGCCGCGTCATTGGAATGATAATTGACCAGCACATCAGCCCCTTCTTTTGCAAACATCAGGGCAACGGCTCTTCCGATACCGCGGCTGCCGCCGGTCACAATGGCTTTTCTTCCTGCAAGTTTCATATTTACCTCGTGTTGTTATTTAAAATCAGGAACAAGAACAATTCTCTTTTCAGGAGATTGTTCGTGTGCTTCTGCAAAAACCTCATTAATCGTGCTCATGGGTCTTGTCTGGACATAGTCGGTGATATTGATCTTCTTCTTTGTAACCATGCCGAGTACGGTCGGGTAATGTTCCGGCAGACATCCCCAGCTTCCCCTGATATCCGCATCAAAGGCCATGAGACGGCTGAACATGAATTCGGTCTTATATCCGCCGTATCCGACGATTACAAGGGTTCCGGTAAAGCTTAAAAGTGAAAGGGTCAGGTCTGCGCCTGCTTTTGAACCGGTTGCTTCAAAAAGTTTCCAGTCAAATCCGGGAAGTCCTTTTGATTTCTGGATGGCTTTTATTTCTCCGGCAACGTCTTTGGATGATTTGTCTTTAATGTTGATGGCGAAATCCGCACCGTTTTTCAACATTTTATCAAGCTGCTCCTGGCGGCGGGCCATGGCAATGACGGTGTTAGCGCCCATGGCTTTGAGTTCCTGCACAAGGTACTGGCCTACCCCGCCGATCCCCATGACAATGGCATTGTCGCCGATTTTAAAACCGGAACGAAGAATTGCCTGATAGGGAGAAGTAGCTGCGTCGGCCACAACGGCCAGGTGTTCAAGAGGGATGTCACCGCGGTCTTTGACTTCGCAAAGATCAATGGAGGGAACAGGGATATGGCTTGAAAATCCGCCATAAATGCCCATGCTGTTTCCCGGCATTTTCTGGGCAAGGCACCGGTTTCCTTTTCCGGTTTTGCATAAGAGGCATTGTCTGCAAGGCATAACGGCCGGGATAATGACTTCTTTTCCGATCCAGGCGGCATCGCCGGCCACAACGGTTCCGGAAATTTCGTGGCCGAGGGTCAGCGGCGGTTTACAGACAGTGGGAACTCCGTCAAAAAAATATCCCAGGTCGGTATGGCATACGCCGCATCCTGCTACCTTTACCAGCACTTCACCAGCTTTCAGCTCAGGGACGGGGATTTGTGTTTTTTCAAGTTTCCCGGGCGTGATTTCTCCGGTTTCCCTGTTTTTTGTAAAAGGGCTTACCATCTGCCATGTCTGAATTTTATCAGGTACATTCGTCATTTTTTCTCTCCTTTTTATATTCCAGCATTAATATTTTATAGAGTATTCCAGGCCGGTACAGGCCGCTTTTTCATCTGCATCCGATTAACGGCAGCCCTTGCCGGGTTTTTCATATCAACATTTTATAACCTTGACCTTTGTGCCGATCCACTCTGGCGGCAGATACACACGCCCGCTGTTCCCGCTTGAGTTGACCGTTTTTTCAATCATTTCCTCGCCGTAGACTTCGAATTTGACCTTTCGGCGGGTATAATCCGGCTCAACTTTTTCAATTTTCTCATCACTTATTGCCATGTTGCGTTAAACTCCTGTATGCAAGCCGGTATAATGCAATACCAGCTATTACTCAGTTATTTAATAGATACATTGCAGCTACATGTCAAGTTTTTTTTAATGATTTCCCCTGAATGAGCAGGGTATGATTCTGTATCAGGCCAGGATTAATTATCACCGGAATAATACCATCATGGGTCCCTGATATCTGGTTGACGGATCAACCAGGTTGATCTTTTTTTTAATTTGTAAATCTAATTTTTTCCTTGACATGGTTTCTTTCTTTTAAATATAGTTAATGATTATGGCTGATTTATAGTTACATTGTAAGACTAATAATCAGAGGTAAAATAAAAGAAAGGAGGTGACATTCGGAATACAATAAATTATTAACTGACAATGGCAGGGTTACAAATTAGTTTCTTGGCTCCACCACAAACACTTTTAGGAGGTCAACAAAATGAAGAAAATAACGTTACTGGTTTTTTTGATCCTTTGCTTGAGTTCACTCAATGCATTTGCAAAAACCGAACTTACCTATGCAAGTTTCTTTCCCCCCACCCATGGTCAAAGCCAGCTTGCCGAAAGCTGGTGTGCTGAAGTAGAAAAAAGAACCAATGGCGAAGTGGTCGTTAAATTTTACCCGGCAGCCGCCCTGGTGAAAGCCCCCCAGACCTATGACGGCGTTGTCAGCGGGATTGCAGATATTGGAATGACGGTTCTCGCTTATACCGGCGGACGTTTCCCGGTCTCTGCAGCCATAGATCTTCCCATTGGATATAAATCCGGGGTCCAGGCCACCAAGGTTGCCAACGCAGTCCTTGAAAAATTCCAGCCCAAGGAATTTGACGATACAAAAATCATGTTTCTTCATGCCCATGGCCCAGGCCTCCTGAATCTGACCTCCAAAAAAGTAGCCACCCTTGAAGATATGAAAGGCCTTAAAATCCGTACCACCGGTGCCAGCGGCGCCGTTATCAGCGCTCTCGGCGGGTCACCGGTCGGAAAAGCCATGAATGAAGCCTATGAATTGCTCCAGAAGGGCGTTGTGGACGGATCTCTTCATCCTTTGGAAGCCAATAAAGGCTGGAAGCTGGGAGAAGTTGTAAAATATGTCACGGAAAATTATTCCACTGCATATACCACTGCATTTGCAGTCATGATGAACAAGGGAAAATGGAATGCATTATCACCCGACATCCAGAAGACCATTCAAGCAATCAATGCAGAATGGGCTTTGAAACATGGTGAAAGCTGGGATCAGATTGACAAGGACGGGATTGCCTTCTTAAAAGAAAAAGGCGGAGAAATGATCACCCAGAGCCCTGAGGAATCTGCAAAATGGCAGAAAGCCATCACCCCTGTCTTTGATGAATATATCAAAACCGTAAGCGGAAAAGGCATTGACGGAAAAGCAGTTGTGGATTTCATCAAGGCAAATCTGTAATATTCAAATAATTCCATACTGGATGGCCGGTTTTCAGCCATTCAGTATGGATTAACTTAAAATCAGCAGGATATGTTATGACTTCTTTTTCAAAAGCATTGGACAAATTCTCAGATGTTTTAAAAATTATCGGCTGTACTGCCATAACCGCCATGATGGTGATAACGGTTTTTGATGTCGTTGGCCGTTTTTTCAAACATCCTATTTTCGGCTCCATCGAAATCATCGGATATCTGGCCGCCATCACCGTTGCCGCTGCCCTGCCCTATACCCATAAAATGGAAGGACATGTGGGGGTCGAAATCCTGGTTCGTCTGCTTCCGAGAAAATTCCAGCTCGGTATAAAAATCATCACCCAGGCCCTGACCCTGTTCCTTTTCACCCTTATCGCCTGGCAGATGTTCCTTTATGCCAAAGAACTGGACAAGACAGGGGAAGTCTCCATGAATCTGCATTTTCCCATACACTATCTTGTATACCTGATTTCCTTTGGTCTTCTGGTGTTCTCTGTGACCATCATAGAGACGATTATCGAAAATATTATGAAACTGAGAGATAATAAAACAATATGAGTCCAACAACTATCGGCATTATCGGCATTGTCATCATGATTCTCATGTTTTTTACGGAAATGCCTGTCGCATTTGTCATGGGCATTGTGGGATTTGTTGGATTCAGCACCCTGATCACCCCCAATGCAGGCCTGGCCCTTCTGTCAAGAAACGTATTTGAGACTTTTTCATCCTATGATTTAACCACTATCCCTTTGTTCATCCTCATGGGGCAGCTCGGATTCAACTCCGGCATCAGCAAGCGCCTCTATGATGCAGCCTATAAATTCCTGGGAAGCACCCGCGGGGGCCTTGCCATGGCAACGGTGACGGCCTGTACGGCTTTTGGCGCCATCTGCGGTTCCAGCCCTGCCACAGCTGCCACTATGGCAACGGTCGGGCTTCCGGAAATGAAACGCTATCATTATGATGATGCCCTATCCACCGGGTCTGTGGCTTCCGGCGGCGGTATCGGCATGATCATGCCCCCCAGCGTGGTCATGATCATCTACGGGATTCTCACCGAACAATCCATCGGCGCCCTGTTTATGTCAGGGATCATCCCGGCCCTCATCATCTGTCTGTTATTCATTATCACCATCTATATCCAGTGCAGGATCAATCCTGATCTTGGACCTGCGGGTGAAAATTTTTCCTGGGCCGAAAGGATCAAAGCGCTTCTGGGCTTAAGTGAAACCCTGATCATTTTTGTCACAGTCATCGGCGGTATTTTTGTCGGTCTTTTTACCCCGACCGAAGGTGCCGGGATCGGGGCCTTTGCCGTCCTTGTGGTGTCCATGATCCGGCGACAGATCACCTGGGCCGCTTTTGTCAAATCCCTGATGGAAACCCTGAGAACCTCCTGTATGGTTCTCATGCTCATCACGGGTGCCGTCATTTTTGGAAAATTCCTGGCCGTCACAAGGATTCCCTTTGAAATCGCAGCATGGGTAGGCGGGCTGAATATGGCGCCTGTCTTTGTCATGGGTGTCATCATCGGTATTTATTTTATCGGCGGCTGTTTCATGGATTCCCTGGCCTTTGTGACCCTGACGGTTCCGATTTTCTTCCCGGTTGTCCAGGCCCTGGGTTATGACCCCATCTGGTTCGGCCTCATTATCGTTCTGGTCACTGAAATGGGGGTTATCACCCCGCCGGTCGGCATCAATGTATATGTGGTTTACGGGGTTGCAAAAAATGTATTAAAAGAAGAAATACCCCTTGAAAAAATATTCAGGGGTATTTTCCCTTTCCTGATTGCTGTTATTTTAGGAACTCTTTTGATGATCATTTTCCCGAAAATCGTTCTTTTTTTGCCCAATCTTTTGTATAAATAGCTTTTGAATCTTAAGCGGCTGAAACTTACCGGGTTTCAGCCGCTTTTCATATCCTGCACACCCATGCATGATAACAGCATAATCAATTTTTTGCTTGCAAAGTCATTCTTCATGCTATATGCGATAAACAGTTAATTTTCTAAAGGGTTAATAAGGTTTTTATCAATTTTAGAATCTCTCTAAAAGGAGGCCATGCATGTTGAGGTTGAAATATTCAAAAAGCGGTCAGGGTCTTAATAATAAAGGGTTTACGCTGATCGAGATTGCCGTTGTTCTTGTTATTATCGGTCTGATCCTTGGTGCGGCAGTTAAGGGAAGGGATCTCATCCAGTCGGGAAAACAAAAAAAATTCTATACAAACAGCATGAAAGCATGGGAAATTGCCGTTGTCAGCTATTATGACCGGACCGGGCAGGTTCTGGGGGACAGTACCGCCAACGGGGGAACGGCTGCTGCAACCAATGGACTCTTTGACAATGTGGGCGGAGCTACCTTTGGTGCGGCAAACGGCATCGATGCCAGGCTCCAGGCCGTGGGGCTGACGGTTCCCACAAGCAATACCGCCAACAGCGGCCAGTTTTCCTATAAGGGACAGGCCGGTACTGTTGTGACCATTACCATGTCCTTACAATCACTAGGCAACAGAAATTCTCTTTATTTCACGAATATGCCGACGGATCTGGCCATTGCCCTTGACACCCTGGTGGACGGCACCGTTGATGGAAGCACCGGCAATTTCAGACGGTGGGTCAATGCTGCCTGGCCTGATGCAAGTGCCACACTGGTTGTGAATGCACAATACATCATTGATGTACCCTAACCCCCGGTATACCGGATATATGCGTGGACATCTCCCTAACCCCCATATTACAGTCGCAATCCTGGCATTTATTTTCTGTGTATGCGGTCATGCTTTCATGACCGCATACCTGGATTATAACACCACCCAAAAAAAATTTGAGCTGCTGCAAAACCAGGAACGGTTTTATAAAAACCAGGTAAAAAGTCTGGAACAAAAAAAATCAGTTATCGGGCAGGCAGAGATATTTCTTGACAATACCGAACAGTACAGGCTTTTGAGAAAAAACTGGGATGAATTTTCCGTTGATCTAAAGGATGAACCGGTTTCTTTTTCGCAACTTAAAACCATTTTATTCCAGGTCGGAACAACAGATCACTATTATTTCCTTCCTGAATCCCTGATTATCCGGCTGGGGGGACTGAAGAAAACTCCTGAAAAAAAAGAAGAGGCCCTGTCTGCCGGAAACGATGTTGCAAAAACCACTCCGGTTTCAGAGACGGCTTCTGACGCCGTCATCTCCCTGAAAGGCATTTTCCTTGTGCAACAGGGGAGGCAGGATGAATAACAGCAATTTTGTCCTTGAGCTTGATGGGGCAACCTATCACCTGTCATCGCACATCCTTGAAAAAAAAAGCGATTTTCAATCCGTCAGCGGCTGCAAATTTCTTGTTTCAGATTTCGAAAAATCAATTTCCAGGGTCATGCATATCACCGGCGATATCCGGTATGCAGAAGCTATCGTGGCAAGAGCGCTTCAGGATGAGGGAGAATTTGATGAACCGGTTACGGTGATTACCCATTGGAAAAAAAAACAGGGAGGGAAAAATGTTGATATCTTTTTTACAGCCCTGACATCCCGGGTTTATCTCCAGTATCTGGACACAATCGTCGAACACCCTGATTTCCTGACGCTGATACCTGTTTTTTGTGTTCTGGCCGGTTTTATCAACCAGTTGAACCCCAACGACCCCATTGCGGTTATCTTCAGGCATAACCGGTTTGCAGATCTGGTCATTGGGAAAAAGAATCAATTTTACCTGGCCACACAGTGCACAGCCTTTGACACCAGTGAAGAACAAATTGCCGTGTTATGGGAAATAGTTTCAAGGGAAATATCTTCCAATATCCGGGAGACAAACGTTGCGATTAAAAAAGCCATCGTCCTGAACTGGATCGACACAAAAGAAGACCTTCCAACCCTGAAGGACCTTGAAATTGAGCCTTATATTATCGAGACTGAACCCATTGCCCATGAAAATACCCTTTGTCTTATTTCTTTTACAAGGGCACTGCAGATGTTCCCGGTTATGGAGGCAATTACTCCCGGAAGAGGTAAATTATTTTTTTATGCAGACAAATTATCCCCTTTTATCATGGCCTTTTTTGCCATCTCGATCCTCCTGATGCTTTACGGTTCTTTTTTCTTTCAGTCAAAGACAGGACCGCTCAAGGGCAATATCGCCGTCCTTGAGGAAAAACTTCATCATATCAGCCGCATGGCCCTGTCCCAGCCCCGTGAATCAGACTATTTGGATACACTTAAATTTATCGATTCATTATTTCAAAACAGGAACCTGCCTTCCTGCAAGGGTATCATCAATGATATTTCAATGGGGATTTCTTCATCAACCATTGTGGAGGAGCTTAAAATCGATTTCCCGGACAGGGGCTTGAAAATCAGCCTGACCGGCAGGGTGGAAGCCGATTTTGACACAGCCTATAAGGAATATCAAACCCTTGTATCCGGCCTGCAAAAAGAAGGGTATACCGTTGATGGGAATACATTCAATACCAGGATTGATTCTTCCCGATTTGAACTTACCCTGTCACGGAGCATTAAATGAAAAATAAACATCATGGCTTTGCCTGCCTCATTGTTTTTGGCCTGTCCCTTGCCAGTATTCTGGGCTATGGCGTTTATCTTGCAGACACTGTCACCGGAAGCATTCAAATCCCGGGACCCGCTGCCGTTATGGAGATCAAGGCGCCTGACGACAAAACCCTCGCTTATATGAATTATCTGATCCCGCATCTCAAAGAGATTGCCGGGCCTGGTAAAAATGATTCCCCTGTGGATTTAAAACTTTTCGGATTTTCTCCCCTGCCTTCTTTTGGAAAAACGGATACATTTGAAAAAAGCAGTCAGCAGGAGGCAGGAACGGCATCAAAACAGGAAGAAATGATTATTTTTCCATATTCCTTAACCCTCTCCTTTGCCTCCTTGAAAAAAAATTTCTGTGTTATTGATGGAAAACTTTACGAGATAGGCGGCGTTTTACCTGACAACGGGAAAATACTGAAAATTCAAAATGACCGTGTGCTTATCCAAAAACAGAATAAAAAAGAATGGCTTTATCTGTTACAAATACAGAACGTATCCAGTGAAAAAAGTGAGGAGCCCATATGAAACACGGCACAAGTATCGGAGTTATTCTGATGTTGGTCTTTTTTTTGTCCGGGTGTCTTCATCATGATCTCATCCCGGAGAAACAGAACCCTTCCCTTGGATCACAGATCAAAAAAGATTCTGATTCGCTGGGAGAAGACCAGGAAACAAGATTTCAGGCCCTTGAAAAAAAGGCGGAAAAGAACCTGGCCGTCCAGCCCGTTCTTCCGAAATATGACCCCCTTGAAGACCAGAAAATATCTTTTTCAATGGTGGATGAAAAACTTGAAACGATTTTATTTCTCCTGGCTGATACAGTCGGTATGAATCTTATGATGGATACAAAACTAAAGGGGCAGCAGAATATTGTGACCCTCAATTTTCAAAATGTCTCTGCCAAAACGGTTCTAAAGGAACTGGCCGAACAGTTTGACCTGGATTGCCGGGTGGAAGGCAATATTATCCGGATCAACACCTTTGCCGAACAATTTTTTCCCTTAAATTTCATTGATACCAATGTTGAAATCGGGTTTGATGTGGGAGGGGATGTTCTGGGCGGCAGCGGAACCGGAACAGAAAACGCTTCAGGGCTTGCCGGGAGTGTGACCATGAAAGGAAAGGGCCCGGAAAAGGCAAATCCCTATGTCGTTCTTGAGGAGCTGATCGCCAGGGTTAAATCCGAAGGAGGAGTTCTCGCCATCAACAAATTATCCGGAACCCTTTACATCAAAGACAAACCCTCGGTTGTAAAAACCGTTTCAAGGCTTTTGAGCCATTTCAGGGAAATGCTCTCCCGGCAGATTCTGATCGAGGCAAGAATAATCGAAGTCACGCTTTCCAAAGGATTTGAATACGGTATAGACTGGAATCTTGTCCGGGCAAGCACACCGGGATCAGATCGAAAATTGTCCAGGGCAGCATGGAATTTAACCAATGGTCTGGTCCTGAACGGGTTTGATGATTCATTTACCTTAAGCTCGGTAATCTCGGCGCTTGAAGCCTTTGGAGAGGTCAAAATCGTCTCCAATCCCACTGTCCGGGCAAAACACGGAAATCCGGCCATCATCAGTGTCGGTGATTCCATCAGCTATAAAAAAAGTGTGGAAACAACCATTGAAACAACAGCTACCGGCCAGACAGAAAGAACAGAGGTCGAAGTCTCATCCGTGTTTGACGGGCTGATTCTCGGCGTAATTCCCTTTATTGAACCCAATGAAAAAATAAATCTTCTGATCAATCCTGTAAAAAGCGATGTGGATAAGGAATCCATTGAAAAACCGGAACAGGTGGGGTCTGATATCAGCATTTCCCTGCCCAAGGTCGGGATAAAGGAAATCAGCACAACCATTACCATTAACAGCGGGGATGTCATTGTCCTGGGCGGGCTGATCAGCAGCCAAAATACCAAAAGGGATAAAGGAGTCCCCCTTTTGTCCAGGATTCCGCTCCTTGGAAACGCATTTAAAGATGATTATGTCAGTGAAGAACGAAAAGAGCTTGTGATCATTCTGAATGTCAGAACTATTTAAAGGCTGCCATGAGTGTTATCTTTAAAAAACTCAATACATTGAAAAATGATTCGGCTGACCCGGAAAAATTTAAACAAAAGGCAGTTCAGGGGAGGGCCCGGATCTATGCCGTCAAAACCCTTATCTTTTCTCCAAGAGGAGCTTTGATCATTGTTGCCGCAGTTTTTGCTTCCGGAATAATCAGTTTTTTTGCTTTATCCTTTTTAAAAGAATACCTTGATTCAGCTTCCGGTAATGCCATTGTCGTGATGCATGAGAAAAAAGACAGTGTGCCGGAAAATATATCCCCCCAAGACAATGATCCCGATGAAACCCCGGAAAACACCCTGCTCTATATTCCGAAATCCGTTCCGAAAAATTTATCCAGCGAGCCTGCCCCTGTCCTTGTGAAAAAAGCCGCAATTCCTGAACCAGATGCCGGACCGGCTCCTCCCGTGAAAAACAAAGACCCTTCATCAGCACTGGTAACAGCAGTTTCAAAAATTAAAATAAAAACTCAAGAGGACGCCCTGAGAACGGCAAAAACACAGCGAACCCAAAAAACATCTGCCATTACCCTTCTTTCCAAAGATTTGGAAGAAGCTGTTGAAACAAAAGACATCCTTCGTACCCATGCCCTTTTGGATGCGCTTGCAAAGGAAAACGGCCAAAACAGCATTTATTATCTTAAGCTGAAAGCCTTTCAGGACATCCGGGAAGAAAACTATGAATCAGCTAAAAAAAGTTTAAACCAGGTTCTTGCCGGGGATATGAACGATTTTGATGCCAATTTCAACATGGCCGTCATTGAAATCAGGGAACAAAAATTGAAGGATGCCAGGCAAAGGCTTACCCGGTTAAAAGAGGTCTATCCTTCCAGCACCCGGGTTGATGACCTTTTAAATTCATTTTAAAAAAGGAACAGACTTAAAAAAGACAATGACCTGTTTAGAAGAATCCCAAACAGAACCTGTTGAAAAGCACCTGGAATTTTTTAAATTGTCGCACAATCCGTTTCCCGTAGCACCGGATAATACGGATTTTTTTATGTCCCGGCATAATGAATCGATTATAAACAAACTGACCCGTGAAATTTTATTCCGAAAAGGATTCATGCTGTTGACCGGCGACGTCGGGGTAGGAAAAACCACGCTCAGCCGGCAGATCATCCGGGTACTGGAAGAGCATAAGGTGGAGACCTCCCTGATCCTCCAGTCCTTTTTCCAGGAAACCGGTCTGTTAAAAGAGATTATTAAGGATTTTGGGTTGGCCACAGAAGAAATCAGAGCCGATCTTCCCGTCCTCATGGATCTCTTGAATCATTTTTTATTAAAAAAAAATAAAGAAGGTATCAATTGCGCCATTCTCATCGATGATGCCCAGAATCTTTCCATTGAAAGCCTGGAACTTATCAGGATGATTTCCAACCTTGAAGCAGACCGGGAAAAACTGGTCCAGATCCTTCTGGTGGGCCAGCCGGAACTCCTTGAAAAACTGGATTGCCGTGAGTTACGGCAATTGAAAAGCAGGGTGACCATCCGGCAGAATCACGTGCCTCTGGAAAAAACAGAGATTGGAAACTATATCCAGTTCAAATTGAACCGGGCAGGTGATTTTGGCAGAATCACGCTTTCACCCAAAACGCTTAAAAAACTATACCAACTGACTTTAGGGAATCTTCGAAGGATCAATATCCTGATGGACCGGGCCCTTTGTCTTGCTTTTGATGATGCCACATCCATCATCACACCGGGTCATATCAAAAAAGCAGACAAAGAAATTTCATTTGAAACGCCTTCCTGGAAAAATTCCATTCTTAAACCCTCATTTGTTATTCTTCTCTTGATTCTCATGATTCTCGGTATGGCAGGCGGTTCCATCCTTTTTTTGCATTATTCCGTCAAGAAAGAACCTGACAAAATTGAAAAGCCTGTGCCAGCGGCTGAACTGCCAGCCATGGAAACCATTACCCCAATAGATCAAAAACCCGATGCAATAGCATCTGCCCCTCAAAACACCCTTTTGAAAGAAAAAGGACCTGATTCTGTCACAGCCTTTCTTTCAGCCTATGGCCTTGAATCATTTTCCGTTGAGTTTCAAAAAGCCCTGAACCAAAAAAACATCAATGACATCAGGGATATGATTTTTCATCAGACCGGCTTTAGCCTCCTCCGGCTCTCCTTTGTGCCGGATTCGGCCAAAAACGGATTTGATATTCTTTCCAGGGTTGAAAAAGACTCTTCAAAAACCGAGTATTTCCTTTTCTGGAAACCGGTTGTGACAATCACCCAGTTCTATTCAGGGTTTAAAGGGGAAGAAATCAGCCGGCTTCAGCGGTTGTTATTTGAGGCTGAGTTCTATGACTACAACATTGACGGTATTGTTGGACAAATCATGATGAAAAGTATAAAAGAATTTCAAATGGAAAATCATCTGCCTGCCACTGGTTTCCCAGACCCGGAAACGGTTTTTCTGCTGGCAAACATAGACGGTAAGCGGCCTTGAAAACCGATAAGGACATTGACAATGGATGAACCAAGGAAAAAAAAACCTCTGGGCATGCTTTTAATGGAAAAAGGGATTATTAACGAAGCCCACATTCAATTTGCCCTGAAAGAACAGAAAATCACAAAGGAAATGCTGGGCCAGGTTCTTGAAAGACTCAGCTTTGCCACGGAGATGGATATTGTATTGGTCTTGTCCCAGCAGGAAAACGTTCCTTATGTGGATGTGGATGAACTCCTTCCCGATCAAAGGCTTTTAAAACTGTTCAATAAAAAGCTCTGCCTGACCAATATGTTCCTGCCCTACATGGTTGATGAAAAATATGCAGACCTGGCTGTAAGCAATCTGAATGATCCCAACATCGGGCAACTGGTCAACCGGCACACCGGGCTTACCCCCAGGTTCCATATTGCTGAAAAGAGCAAGATCATCAATGCCATTAACAAATTCTATTATTTTCTTGAAAACCCCATTGAACAAGCCATTGAGTCGGAAGTCAAACTCCTTTCCCACGATACCGAAATGGCAAGGAGCATGGAAAACCTGACCCGCCATATCCTTCACCTTGCCGTTAAGATGCGGGCGACAGACATCCATTTAAGACCCATGGAGCAGACACTGAATATCGGGTTCAGGATTGACGGCGTGATGCAGTCAGTCCTGGCCCTTCCCTCTTCCATCGGCCGGCTTGTCTCCACACTGAAAATGAAGGCGGATATGGATATTGCAGAGCAGAGAATACCCCAGGACGGTCGCTTTGCAGAATCCGTCCTGAGCAACCGGTATGAATTTCGAGCATCCACCGAGGTTTCTCCCTATGGTGAAAATATGGTCCTGCGGGTGCTGCCGGTAGGCCGGTCCTTCATGGGCCTGAAGCAGCTCGGATTTTTTGATGAGGATATCGACCGGATAACAAAAATGTTCAACGAGCCCTTTGGCATTATTCTATTAACCGGCCCCACCGGTTCCGGTAAATCCACCACGCTTTATGCCGGGATCAGGAGTCTTAACCTGCTTGAAAAAAATGTACTCACGGTTGAAGATCCTATTGAAGTCAATATGTCTCTTTTAAGACAGACCCAGGTCAATGAAAAGGCAGGCTATACCTTTTCCAATGCCATCCGCCATTTTCTCCGGCATGATCCGGATGTCATTCTTGTGGGTGAAATCCGGGATACGGAAACTGCTGCTGCTGCCATTTCCGCCTCCAGTACGGGTCATCTGGTGCTGTCCACGCTGCATACCAACAGTGCCGTTGGTGCAATCCCGCGTCTCAAGGATCTCGGGATCAAACCCTATATGATATCCGATTCCCTCATCGGTGTTGTCAGCCAGCGCCTGATTCGCAAAATATGCCGGTCCTGCAAAGAGGAATATACTCCCCTGCCTTGGGAACTTGAATACCTTAAAGATTCTGCCATAGAAAAGCTCTACCGGGGACGGGGCTGTGACCTCTGCAACAATTCCGGTTATTTCGGCCGGACCCTTGTATATGAATTTTTATCTGTTGACTCAGAACTCTCTTTAATGATCGACACCGAGGCCGGGCTTAATGAAATCACAAAAAAAGCAAAGGATAAAGGATTTCAGGATATTTTCGATATTACGGCCCGTAAAACAAAGATGGGCATTACCAGCCTTGAAGAGGCCATCCGTGTGATCGGCAGTCTGAAGCAAGTCCATAAACAGATATGAGCTATTTTCGTTACAAAATGTTGAACCCTTTGGGAGATGTCGTTTCCGGCATTGTCAAACTTCCCTTTAACGACCTTTTATCTGCCATCTCATATCTGGAAGGAGGTGAAAACACAACCATATCCGTAACAAAAATGGGGGCTGTCTCTTCCTTTATCTTTACATTCATGAAAAAAACCGGCCGCCGGAAAATAGAAAGAAAATTACTGGCTGAGTGGTTTAATAATCTCTCCATGATGGTCAGGGCCGGCATGCCCCTGGCCACAGCGCTTGAGGAATCCGCTGACAGCCTGGACCACCCGGATTTTGAACGTGACATCAGGGATATGATTTTAAGCATCAAGCGAGGCAGCAATTTTTCCGGTGCAGTGGAGCGGCATCGCCATATTTTTCCCAAAACAGTCTGTCATCTTATCCGGATTGGTGAGGAATCCGGAACCCTGGATGACCGGCTGAAAGACTCGGCAGATCACCTGACAAGGATCCAGGCCATCATAAGTGATACCAAACAGGCGCTCATGTACCCGTCCTTTGTGTTTCTCGCCATTGGGTCGGGAATGGTCTTCTGGTTCTATTTTGTGGTTCCTAAAATCGTAGCCCTGTTTAAAGACCTGGATGTTCATCTGCCGCCCCTGACCCTGTTCCTGATTGGTATTTCAGATTTTATCCAGAGTTTTTTCCTGGAAATAGCAGCCGGCAGTATCATTTTCTTTTTTGGCGTTATTTTTCTCTACAAATCCTTTGCGCCTTTTAAAAAAGCCATGGACATGATTTTTCTAAAGCTCCCCATCATCGGCACCCTGGTTCAGGCATCAAATCTTGCCTTTATTACGGAATATTTTTCACTTCTCCTGAACGCAGGTATTGATATCCGCCAGTCTGTAAAAATCCTTGAAGAATCTGTCGGAAATGAAGTTTTCCGCACTAAATTAGAGGGTATCAGAGCAAATCTTGCCACTGGTATCAGCATATCTGACTCATTTACCCGGGCCAAAATTTTTCCAAAATTCATCTGCCGGATGATCAATATCGGAGAGGTGAGCGGCACCCTGCCGGATCAGCTCAATTATATTGCAAACGATTATAAATATAAACTGGCAAGGCTTGTGGCAGGCCTTGGAAAAATTATCGAGCCTTTGGTGCTTGTAGTGGCAGGGATGATGTTTGCCGTTATCATTGCAGGACTTTTCCTGCCTATTTACGATCTTGTGGGCAATCTCGGTTCCATGTAATGATCAGGGGCCGCAAGTGATGAGTGAGAATTCACTGATCGATACTGCCCGGACAAGATCGTCATAATTAAGGGACTGTATTGTATTTTCCGCATTAAACCCTGTCCCGGCCGTTCCCGTACACAGATCAAAAAAGCTGTTGACCCCGTCCAGATCCCTGGGGCCGCCACTTGCAATCACACAGGCCTGATGGGGTGAATTTGCGCCAACGGCAGCAGTGCAAGGAGTGGCCGTGGTGGTATAAACAATGCCCGGGTTAAAGGAGGTGGGAAGGGCTTGAATTTTAGCCGTCAGCGTTGCCTTGTCGAATGGTGCAGGCGGTACTGCCAAGTCCGGATATACTGCATATTTCACCGGATTCCCCCAGACATCATTCCCATTGGACAAACCCAGTGTCCTGAAAGGCAAAGTCCCTGTAAACCCGGCATCTTCAACACCATCCCCGTTGGAATCCGCAAAGGGCAGTCTTAAATTGATGATGGCAAATCCCTTTAGTGCATTCTCGTATTTTTCAAGGTTGGCCCGGGCTTCCTTGAGCTTGCCGGTCTTGATAACAGAGGGCATCACCGTCATAATAGTGGAAACTACAATTCCGACGATAACCATGACCATGGCCATTTCAATCAGTGTAAAACCTCTCTCCCGGTCCTTTCCCGATTTTTTGCCCAAGCTTGTTTTCTTTTTCATGATTCCCCTTTATCCTGTTGCCTGTTTTTTATTCCTATGATTTGCAGGACCTTCTGTCAAGCCGCCGTCTTTGTTTTTAATAAAAATGCCCTAAAGAAAGCCTGGGCTTTATAAAATAATGATTGATTATTGCCTGTTTTTAGCTATATACAAATAACCGGATAAGGCTTTCCTTTGAATATTAAGATATCCGGGTTTAACCATAGCCACAAGGGAGATACGAATGTTACGGGACATGAAAGAAAAACGGTTTGAAATCGACAGTAAAAAAATCGAACTCGATTTTCTCCAGCAGCAATTTCTTGTTGAATGCAAACGGTTTGCAGCACAAACCATTGAAGGCAAAGTCCGCCAGGCCATTTCTTCAAATCCTGAAAAAGCGATTTCCCTTGGAAAAGAAGGGCTTTCACCCATTAAAAAAAAGGTCACGACCCTTATGGAAAATATCTCCGGCAGGGTTGATGACATCATAAACCCGGATGATTTCTGGTTGCACTCAAAAGACAGCCTCGCCTTAAAAGATTTCCCCGCAGACCTTTACCTTAATACGGGAAAAGAAGGTCCGCAGATCCTTTCCATCCCCATCAGGAAAATTTTTTCCCCCATTGGTGAACTTCTCCTGGAACATGGCCTTGATACAAAGAAAAACTGGGAGGAGCAGGAAAAAATCGTCCTGTATCGTCATCCCCTTGAATGGAGTAAAGAGATGATCCGGATCATGGATCAATACCATGAGCGCTTCATTGAACTTTCAAAACTGATCGGGGAATATGAATTCCTTGCCGTGGAAAACACCGGCAACGATGCCCTGGAGCTTTGGGACAGCATATAAAACTGCCTGCATAAAAAACATTGCACCCGGATTCTTTTTTGCTCCGGCTTTAAAACACCGTAGATATTGAAAGCCAGGTTTTTTTAAGAAAATGCTGCATAAAAACTATTGCGTTTCAATAATTCAAAAATCAGTTCCTTTTTTTAAAACCCCGGCCCATGACGGCTATTCCTATTCCCCCATCTTTTAAACCCCTGGCACAGGGATTGCTTTATGGGTATTTGCAGAATATGGATCAGGTATTTGAGTAACAGGTAACAATGAATTACAATTTTATGGAGGTGTAGGGTGACAAAGAATTACAGAATTTTTTTATTCATGGCCTTATTGGTCCTTGCAGCCGGAATATGGATGGAACCTGCCTTTGCCGGTAAGCTTCAGGATGCCATTGCTTCAGCCCCGGCAGGTACTGAAAAAGGCCAGATTGATCCAGGCAAGCCGGCCGGATTTCTCGGCGTTCCCGGCGGCCCCCAGGTGAATCTGGTGGTGGCGTTTTTCTGGGCCATGTGGGTGGGCTGGATATTTTCAACTGTTGGCGCTTTTGGCGGGGTTATGGCCGGGGTCGGGCACATGACGGTTTTCGGGCTTGGGGGGTATGCCAAATCATTTAAGCAGACAGCTCCTGCCCTGAACAAGGCCATTACCGATTCCATCCGGGGGTCCAACCAGTATCTCGTCGGATTGTCAGCCCTTATTTCATCCTTTAATTATTATAAAATGGGACGGCTAGTGGTTCCCCTGGCCATCGCCCTGGGTATCGGTTCCATCCTGGGTGCCTGGGGATCTGTTACCCTGACGGCAGGCAAGCTTTCTTTTTCCCAGTACCAGGGGTATTTCGGACTCTTTGTCTTAGTGCTGGGCCTTTATCTTTTTTATGAGACCTCACCCAAGGGCCAGGCTGGCAAAAAGAAAGCCAAAGCCGCAGCAGAAGCCTTTGAACAAACGGTCAAAAAACAGAAGAGCGGTGAAACGGTTGATGTCAAATCACTGGGCGTCAAGGTGACCGGGTTCTCCATAACCCGGATCACGTTTACCTTTTACGGGGTTGAATTTAAATTCAATCCCCTGATTCCTCTTCTGGGAGGGATAGCGATTTCTGCCGTGGCTGCCTTTCTCGGGGTTGGCGGAGGCTTTCTCCTGGTACCGTTTCTGACCAGCGTGGCTGAGCTGCCCATGTACCTGGCAGCCGGAACTTCTGCCCTGGCCGTTCTCATCAGTATGATAACGAGCATTGTGACCCTGATTTCAAAAGGGGTTCAGTTTGACTGGGCCCTGATCGGTCTTGAAATGATCGGGATTGCCGTGGGCTCAGTGGTTGGGCCGCGAACATCCAAATATTTTTCCGACCTCTGGCTCAAAAGGCTGTTCATCGTCCTTTCCCTGTATGTGGGCATTGATTATGTATTAAGAGGTTTTTTTAATATTAAAATGTTCGGATAGACCTTGACCAGCCCTGGCGGCTATTAATAATGGAGGGCTCCGGGCCTAAAACCCGGAGCTTTTATATGAATTCAATCCTATCTTTACTCATGTTTTTTGATCCCTTTTTTATCGCCCCTTTCCGGATGGTATCGTCTCCGGCAACAGGATATCTTCTTGGTACGGCAATCCTTGCGCTCCAGTGTTTCATCCTGGGGGATCTCTCGGCAATGGGTGTTAAATTTCTGAACCGGAAATATTTAAGAAAAATTCAAAAAGAAATGGACCGCAACCACCATCTTTCAGAAAAAGCCCTCATGATGGGAGACAAAGAAAGTTATAAAGCAGTCAACCGCCAGGCCCTGGATGCATTTGGCCATTCTTTCTCCCTGGGCGGGGCTGTTTTCTGCGTCTCCATCTGGCCCATGCCCTTTGCCCTTGCCTGGATGAACCTGCGCTTTTCCGACGCCCCCCTGGAACTGCCTGTCAGTATTCCCTTGCTTGGAAACAGCATCCATTATTTTGGATCCTTTCTTTTAATCTATATCGCCGTCCGGATTACAGGATCTGCCATCATCGGACGCCTGCCCTGGTATTCAGAGCTGACTGCCAGGCTTGCCGGTAAAAAAGACTCTCCCTCTTTTCATGGCTTTAATTTTTAAGGAGGTCTCTTTCCAGCGCTCCTTTTCCACACGGCCGGCACTTTTGTGCCGGCGTTGGGACAGATATTCCAGCTCCCGTTTCATTTTCCAATAGTTTTCCAGCCTGCCTCTTGAGATTTCACCCTCACCAACTGCGCTAAGGACCCGGCAGCCCGGCTCGCAGGTATGGCTGCAGTCTGCAAACCGGCATTTCAAGCCAAGCGTTTCAATCTCGGGAAACGCAGCTTCAATCCCTTTATCGACTTCCCAGAAGACAATTTCCCGGATACCGGGGTTGTCGATCACCATTCCCCCCTGGGGCATCATGATCAGATCCCGGGTGGTGGTGATATGTCTGCCCTTGCCGACATGAGTGCTGATGGAACCGGTAAGCTGTATGGTTTTACCATAAAGCCGGTTCACCAGGGTGGATTTACCCGCACCGGAAGACCCAACCATGGTGATGGTCCGGCCGAAAGACAGATAAGGCCGAAGAGCAGCCAGGCCTGTGTCGTCTGATGCGGACACAAGGTGAATGGGAACCCCGAAGGCCACAGCCTCAACTTCACTGGCAAAATGATCCGGGTCTGGGTGAAGATCTGCTTTTGTCAGAATGATGACAGGATTCAGGCCGCAGTTATAGACAAGGGTCAAATACCGCTCTATGCGGCGCAGGTTAAAATCCTGGTCAAGACCGGAAACGATACATACGGTATTCAGGTTTGCTGCAATAACCTGTTCCTTTTGCGGCCGTGCCTCCTGTTTGTTCCGTGTGCCTGAAGCGGCCCTGGATAAGGCGTTTTCTCTTACCAGCACCCTGGAAATTACAGCATCGGTCATGAGGACCCAATCCCCTGTGACCGGATACAGGCCATTGGCGTCATATTTGAGCCTTCCAGCCAGGGTGGCAAGCCATTCGCTTTTACCGTTGCTTGTGCAAAAGCTGTTTTTTCGTACCCCGGTCACCCTGGCCGGGATAAGGCTGTTGTCGGAAAATTGTTCCAATTGTGTCTGAAAATGGGACTTCCATCCCATCTGTAAAAGATGATGAGTATCGTTGTTTATATTTGTATCTTGTCTGATGTTCATTGCTTTATCCTATCTGTCTTTGCCTGTAATTTTACCGGTGTATGAAACCGCACAAGGCAATGCATTCCACCGGGGCGTTTAATTATTTTTTGTATATGTTTGATGCAGGCGGCGGTGCCGACAAAAGGAGGCAACTATGGGGATAGATTCTCAATCAGAGATCTGCTGGGGAACAGACTGGAAAAACGCTTGTTTTGGATACGGCAGAACTTTAATTAATCCGCTACCGGCAGGGTTATCCCTTTGTCGGCAACGCGTGACACAATATCCATGAACTTCATAATCATAAAAACCTCTTTCATATGCTTTTAAAGGCTCCTTTAATACACGATAAGCCAGGACCCTGTCAAGAATAACCTGGGGGCACCAGCAATTCTCGGTGAAAGAGAATAGGGCTGCTATGAAGGAGTGATGGGAGTGGGGGAGATTCTTTTCTTATGGGCTAATTTATGAAT
>MGTJ01000013.1 GCA_001799395.1 Desulfobacterales bacterium RIFOXYA12_FULL_46_15
TTTTAAGTGGCGATACAATTTTATGCCACACAGTATGGGATGCCTTTAAAAATGAAGTCAATCGCTATCCCCTGGAGGAAGTGGAGAAAATTACCGGTGTTCCGGCCAAAGACATCCATGATGCAGCCGTGTTCTACGCTAAAGCCAAGCCCGCTTCCATCCACTGGGGCGTGGCAGTGGACATGACCCCGGCCCTTACCCCGCTGGTCACCGGGATTACAGCCCTCTGGGGTCTGACCGGCAACCTGGATATCCCCGGCGGCAATGTATTTGCCCGCTTTGCCTTTGACGTGGTGCCCTATGCCCTTCCTGGCACAAAAGGGGCCATCCGCCTGAAAAGTAAAGAGTTGGACGAGCCCCGCATCGGTGCGAAAAAATATATGCCGCTCAATAAATTTTACTGGCGGTGCCAGACCGATATGACCCTGGATCAGATCTTTACGGAAAAACCCTATCCCATCAAGGGAATGTGGATACAGACTGCCGGCATCATGCAGGGGCTGGGCATGGACCCGAAAAAATGGAAGGCTGCCCTGGAAAAACTGGATTTCATCGTGGCCGTGGATGTCTTTCATACGCCTACCACCCAGTATGCCGACGTGGTTCTCCCGGCCGGGACCTTTCTTGAAAAAGACAGTTTCAGATCCTGGTGGGTTCCGCTCCAGACCATCAACAAGGTCATGAGCGTGGAAGGATGCCGGCCTGATGTGGAGATTAATTTTGAACTGGCGCGGCGGTTTGATCCGGATTTTAAATTTAAAACCGTCCATGACCTGTATGACGATATCCTGAAACCCTCGGGCATGACTTTTGAAGAACTCCAGTCCAAAGGCTGGGCATATCCGCCGGAAGGAAGTTCAAGCTGCCCCTATCTCCGCCATGAAAAAGGACTTTTACGGGCTGATAAAAAACCGGGTTTCAGAACCCAGACCGGTCTCTTTGAACTCTATTCCACCCTTAGGGAAGAATGGGATCTTGCACCCATTCCCCATCATGAGGAACCTCCCTTTACACCGGTTTCAAGACCTGACCTGGCCAAAGACTATCCTTTGATCCTGTCTACGGGAAGACGGTCCCCGGCTTTTTTCCACACCGAGCACAGAAATATTCCCTGGCTTCGGGATATTGACCCTGATCCCACGGCTGAAATCCATCCGCTGACGGCTAAGACATACGGCATCGGAAACGGGGAGTGGATCTGGATCGAAAACTGGATGGGCCGGGCAAGATACAAGGCAAAACTGACCCCTGTGGTTCCCGAATGGATGATCATGGCCGCCCACGGCTGGTGGTTCCCGGAAAAAAAGGCGGCGGAACCGAGTCTTTACGGAATGTGGGAATCCAATATCAAGCAGCTCATTCCCATGAATGAACAGGGTAAGGACGGGATGGGCGCTCCCATCAAACATTCCATGTGCAAAGTGTATAAGTGCAAACCAGAGGAGGTGAACCATGAGTAAGAAACCGGAATTCGGTCTTTTGATCGACTATGAATATTGTACCGGGTGCCACACCTGCCAGGTGGCCTGTGCCCAGGAGCATGGCTGGCCTGCCGGGATGGGGGGAATCCGGGTCAATGAAATCGTCCAGAAACTCCCCCATGATAAATATTATCTGACCTATCTGCCGTTTCCGACAGAACTCTGCGTCTTGTGCAAACCCCGGACCAAAAAAGGGCTTGAGCCGGCCTGTGTCAAGCATTGCATGGCCAATTGCATGACCTTTGGCCCCATTGGCGAGTTGGCCCAAAAGATGAAAGAAAAACCCCGCATGGTGCTGTGGGTTCCGAAATGAGCAACTGTATTTAAAGGAGACAGGTTTTGAAAAAATATTCTCAATTATTCACACCCATAAAGATCGGATCTGTGGAAATCAAAAACCGGTATGCCATGGCCCCCATGGGGCCTTTAGGCCTTTCCGATAACGAAGGGGCGTTTAACGATCGCGGCATCGAATATTATACACAAAGGGCAAAAGGAGGGACCGGGCTGCTTTTCACAGGTGTGACCTTTGTGGACAACACGGTTGAAAAACATGCCATGCCACACGTTCCCTGCTCCACCCATAACCCGGTCCATTTTATCCGCACAGCCCTGGAAATGACGGAACGGATTCATGCCTATGATTCAAAGATATTTTTGCAGATGTCCGGGGGATTCGGCCGTGTGACGGTTCCCACCAATATGGGGGAATACCCGCCTGTATCGTCTTCGGCTATTCCCCACCGGTGGCTGGATAAGATCTGCCGGCCCATGACGGTGGAGGAAATAAAACATATTGTTTCCATGTTCGGAAAAGGGGCTTTTAATGCAAAACGGGCCGGGTTTGACGGGGTCCAGATTCATGCAGTCCATGAAGGATATCTTTTGGACCAGTTTGCCATTTCCTTTTTTAATCACAGGACCGATGAATATGGCGGAACCCTTGAAAACCGGCTGAGGTTTGCAAGGGAAATCGTGGAAGAAATACAGAAAATTTGCGGGCCTGATTTCCCGGTTACACTTCGGTACAGCCCTAAAAGCTTTATCAAGGATTTTAGGTCCGGGGCCCTGCCCGGAGAGGAATTTATTGAAAAGGGCCGGGATATTGAAGAAGGTATTGAAGCGGCAAAACTCCTGGTCGAATTCGGGTATGCGGCCCTTGACGTGGATGTGGGGTCTTATGATTCCTGGTGGTGGAGCCATCCGCCCATGTACCAGAAAAAAGGACTGTTCATGCCCTATGCCAAGATCATGAAAGAGCATGTAAATGTTCCCATTATCTGCGCCGGCCGGATGGACAACCCGGATACAGCCCTTAACGCCATTCTGGACGGCGTCTGTGATATGATCAGTCTCGGGCGGCCGCTCTTGGCCGACCCTGACTATGTCAACAAGCTTCAGGGGGGTGATATTAAATCCATCCGGCCCTGTATTTCATGTCATGAAGGCTGTATGGGCCGGGTCCAGGCCTATTCGGCATTAAACTGTGCCGTCAATCCCCAGGCTGCCCGTGAAAAGGCAAGGGCCTACACCCCCATATTGAAAAAGAAAAAGGTATTGATTGTGGGCGGCGGTGTTGCCGGTTGTGAAGCCGCAAGGGTTCTGGCGATAAGGGGGCATGAGCCCGTGCTTTTTGAAAAATCGGACCGGCTGGGCGGAAACCTGATTCCGGGCGGAGTTCCGGATTTCAAGGAAGATGACGTGGCATTGGTATCCTGGTTCGAACACCAGCTTGAGACCCTGAAAGTGCCGGTAAACTTGAATACAGCCATTGATAAGGATTATATCCTGTCCCAAGCCTGTGACACAGTCATTATTGCCACAGGGTCAACTCCGAAAAAAATAAGGCTGGGAGGGGATGACAGGGTTTTTACCGCAGAAGAGGTCTTGCTTAAAAAAGCAGACCCGGGCAAACGCGTGGTCGTGGTGGGCGGCGGGCTTATCGGCTGTGAAACAGCACTATGGCTTGCGATGGAAGGGAAAACCGTGACTATTGTCGAAGTAATGGATGAGCTGCTGGCCGTCAACGGTCCTTTATGCCATTCCAACAGCGATATGCTCAAGGCGCTGATTCCCTTCAACAAGATTCAGGTCATCACCTCGGCAAAGGTGGCACGCTATCAGGACGGAAAACTGGTCTGTGATGCAAAGGATGGAGAAACCACACTGGAATGCGATTCTGTTGTCCTTGCCGTTGGATATGCCTCCAACCGTTCCCTTTATGAAGACATCCGGTTTGATATGCCTGAAGTTTATCTCCTGGGAGATGCCAGGAGGGTGGCCAATATCATGTATGCGGTCTGGGATGCCTTTGAAGTGGCCAACGGGATCTGATTTTATCAGGATTCTGTTTAAAATCAATTAGATAAATCAATTATGAAATTTCAAATGAATATATATTGACAAATGGAAACCTCCGTGATAATTGATTAACATATGATAAAAAAATCTAACGCTTGTTAGGCTAAATTGCGTGATGATTCACAGGCAAAAAAAGAATAATTCCTGGTTGGAAAGGGGGCTAAAAATGAATATCGCAAAAAACCTTGAGATTTCAGCTTTTCATTTTCCGGATAACCTGGCCTTGATGGATGAAAAGGCCTCTTTATCATACCGGCAGGTGGATATAGAATCCAATAAGATTGCAGCAGCGATTCAAAAAACGGGGATTGCCCCCGGCGACCCCGTTGCTTTATGCGCCCCCAATTCAAACGAATGGCTTTGTTTCTATTTCGGAATTCTGAAAGCAGGGGCAGTTGCCGTTACGCTGCCCTATGCCATGACCCGGAGTGAATTAATCCCGGTTCTTGACGACTGCAAACCCGTGATGATGTTTACCGATGATAAGAAATTCTCTGATTTTGAAGCAATAGCCTGTATCAAGACCATCATATCCGGCACCTCTAAGCCCGGGACAAGGCATACCACTTATGATGCATTGATTTTAAATGAAACCGGCAGCTTTCAAACCATTGAAAGAGAACCTGGCGATACGGCCGCCATCCTTTACACCGGCGGAACCACAGGAGTGTCCAAGGGCGTGGAGCTGACCCATCGCAATATCATGACCTCGGCTCTGAATGTGGCCCGTTGTGAACGGTCTGATGAAAATGACAGGGCTTTATGTTTTCTCCCCTTAAACCATGTGTTTGCCCAGATGCATATCATGAATTCCACCATCTTCAGCGCCGGGGGTCTGGTGATCCAGTCTTCTTTCAATATGGAATTATTGCTGAAGGCTGTCAAAGAATTTCAGGTGACCAAGTTTTTTTCAGTTCCTACGGTCTATATCAGGCTTTTGTCCCTTCCGGATCTTAAAGAAAAACTTGGTTCGATCCGGTATTGTTTTTCGGCCGCAGCCAGCATGGCCAGAGAAGTGGTAAAGGAATGGAAAACCCTGACCGGTCTGGATATTTTTGAAGCCTATGGCATGACAGAGAGTGCGTCCATGGTAACGTTCAACCATTATTACCGCCATGTGGCCGGGTCGGTGGGAACCGCGGTCCCCCAGGTTGAAATACGAATATGTGATGACGAAGGCCATGTCCTTGGGAAAAATGAGCCCGGCGAGATATGCATATCCGGCCCTAATATCATGAAGGGTTATCTGAACCGTAAAAAAGACACTGAAGCCGCATTCCGGGGGAGATGGTTCCGTTCAGGGGACGTAGGTTATCTGGACGATGATTCCTATCTGTATATTGTCGACCGGATCAAGGAATTGATAATCACCGGCGGGGAAAATGTTTCGCCAAGAGAGGTCGAAGAAATCCTGTATACCCGGCACGAAATCGAAGAATGTGCGGTTATCGGTCTCCCTGATAAAGAATATGGCGAAAAAATCGTTGCCTATATGATTCCCAGGCCCGGTCAACAGATCGATCCGGTATCGCTGAAAGCTTATTTGAAAACCAGGTTGTCGCCATTCAAGGTTCCAAAAGAATTTATCAGTGTTTCCAGTCTGCCTAAATCCAGCACAGGGAAATTGTTGAAAAGAGAGTTGAAAACCAGGGCCATGGAAAAATCCGATAAGGCCTGATATGGATCAATATTTTTATAGACGGAGTGATAGATAAATGGCCCAGGTCATTGCAGATAGAAGGGATGTTGAGTTTGTTCTCCATGAACAGTTTGAAGCCGGACGCCTGAGCAGGCACAAAAGATATTCGGAATTTAACAGAAAGGTGATGGACATGATCTTGTCCGAAGCCCGGACCCTTGCCGTTAAAGAAATTTTACCGACTCTAAAGACAGGCGATCAGACCGGTTGCCGGTATGAAAACGGGAAAGTAAGGGTCCCGCCGGAATTCAAACGGGCCTGGAATCTTTTAATCAAAGGGGGCTGGTTTGCCCCCTGCCAGGACCCGGAATGGGGAGGGCAGGGAATTCCCCATTCCCTGAATGTTATGGCCCAGAATTACCTGATCGGTGCCAACCTGTCGCTCCTTATGGTGGCGGGTCTGAATAACGGGGCAGGGCAGATCGTTGAGCGGTTCGGTTCGGGCCGGCAGAAAGCCTTGTATCTTGAAAAATTATACACGGGTCAGTGGGGTGGAACCATGGTGCTGACCGAATCCGAATGCGGGTCAAACCTGGGGGATCTTTCCACATCGGCTGTGAAAAATGAGGATGGGACATATTCTCTTACCGGCAACAAAATTTTTATCAGCGGCGGCGACCAGGACATGACGGATAATATTGTTCATCTCGTTCTGGCAAGGGTTGCCGGTGCACCTCCGGGCAGCCGGGGAATATCCTTGTTTATTGCACCGAAATTTCATGTGAATGAGGATGGGAGCCTGGGAGAGCAAAATGATATTATTTGCACCGGGATAGAGGAAAAAATGGGGCTTCACGGCAGCCCAACCTGCTCCATGGCCCTCGGAAGCCGGGGAAAATGTATCGGAACCCTTCTGGGAGAAGAGAACAAGGGTCTTCCCATGATGTTCGTAATGATGAACCATGCCCGTCTCATGGTCGGGTCCCAGGGTCTTGCCTGTGCTTCTTCAGCTTATCTTCATGCCGTTAATTATGCCAGGGAAAGAATTCAGGGGCCTCTTCCTTCCGGCAGGGATAAAACATCCGTGGCCATCATCAACCATCCCGATGTCAGAAGAATGCTGTTGACCATGAAATCCCATATCGAAGGGATGCGAAGCCTTTTATGTTATATCGCAGACCTGGAAGACCAAAAAATCGTCAGTGATGATGAGGCTGAAAAAGAAAAATGGCAAAACCTCATCGATATCCTGACTCCGGTCGGCAAAGGGTATGTGACGGATCGTGCGGTTGATGTCTGTAACATGGCCATACAGGTATTCGGCGGATATGGGTATACTGCGGAATTTCCAGTGGAGCAGATTTTCAGGGATGTCAGGATCACTGCCATTTATGAAGGGACCAACGGCATACAGGCCATGGATCTTTTAGACAGAAAATTGTTGATGAAAAACAACAGATTATTTTTCGATCTGGTGGATGAAATAAAAAAGACCATTACAAAAGCAGGTCAAAGGGATTTATTGTCCCCCCTTGCCGGTATGGTAGAAACGGCTTTGGATAAATTGGTTCAAACGGCCCGGAAAATGGATCAATCCCTTAAGGGGGAAGCGGTATTACAGGCTTACGGCTTTGCTTCCCTGTTTCTTGAAGCAACCGGGGATGTGATCATGGCCTGGATGCTTTTGTGGCGGGCGGCTGTTGCAGAAAAGAAAATTGAAACAGGTGTTGAAGGAAAAGAAGCTGATTTTTATGACGGTCAGTTAAAATCTGCAGATTTTTTTATGAGAACTCATTTGCCCGTGACCATGGGGAAAATGAGTTCAATTATGGATTTGTGCAGTGCAGCAATAACAATTTCCGATACCTCTTTTGGAGGAAAATAACAAACCTGGAAAAAGAAATTATATCCCAGGTCTCATGTTTAATCGGATCAACAACCACATTTTTGGAGGTATGAGCATGAAGCATGTTTCAGCAAAAAGTCTTTTTTTAATTGTTCTATCAGGAGTTTTCTTTTTGTCCCTGGCCCAGGTATTTGCCAAACCCGTTGAATTAAGGTTTTCAAGCGCTTTTCCCTTACAGCAGACCATTACAGGCAAAATTATTGTCCCCTGGATCGAAGAGATCAACAAAGCCGGTGAAGGCAAGGTGAGCATTAAATTGTTTCCTGCCGGTGCTCTGGGAAAAGCACCCGAGCAATTTGACCTGGCTGAAAAAGGTGTTGCTGACCTGACCTATCACCTGGCCGATTACACACCCGGCCGGTTTCCTCTGACAACTGTATTTTCCCTTCCTTTTATGCCGCCTTCAGGGGAAAAAGTTTCCGAAGCCATGTGGAAAACCTTTCAAAAAGAATCCAAATATCAGGAAGAATACGGCAAGGTAAAGGTGCTGGCCCTTTTCGGCCATCCCGGCGGCCATTTTCATACAGTCAAAAAACCCATCAATACCATGGCTGATTTCAAAGGTCTGAAGATCAGAACCGCCAACCCTTCCATCAGCAAGGCCTTAAGCCTCTGGGGAGCAGTCCCTGTTGCCCAGCCCATTACCGAAACCTATCAGTCCTTGCAGCTTGGAGTTCTGGATGGAACGGTTCTTGTGTGGGAAGGCATGGGAGTATTTAAATTAAATGAAGTCACAAAATTTACAACAGTGGCTGACCTTTATACCATGCCCATGATGATTGTCATCAATAAAGATGTCTGGGAGGGGCTTCCCGGAGATGTCAAAACCCTTCTGGAAAGCACCACCGGTCTGAAAATGTCCAAGGCGGCAGGAAAAGCGTTTGATGATGCCGAGAAACCCTTCAGGGAAATGACCATTGCCAAAGGGACCAAGGAAATAATTCTTGATCCGGCCGAGCTTGCAAAAATGAAAGAATCCACTTTTTCCTTAAGAGAAGAATGGGCTGCGGAAATGGAAGCAAAAGGATTGCCGGGAAAAGCGATCCTGAAGACCGCGCTTGAATTTATTGAAGAAAAATAGACGGCTGCAAAAAAGAAATAACAGACCGGACAATCAAGGGGGCTTTATGTTCACCTTGATTGTCCGGGCAGCAGGGATGAAGTAAACCATAGGAAAAATTCGAGGGTTTATGAATATTAGAAATTTAGTCAATACAACGGGTATTTTCAGCTATATACTGGCAAGGCTTGGCTGTCTGGCCCTTTTTATGATGATGGGCCTGACGGTTGTCGATGTCGTCATGCGGCATGCATTGAATGCCCCAATTCTGGGGTCTTTTGAAATTACCCGATATTTAATCGTTATTCTTATTTTTTCATTTGTCGGGTATGCCCAATCCCAGAAAGCCCATGTAAGTGTCGATATTTTTGTCAATACCTTTCCTAAAAAGGCTCAGTCGTTTATTGAGCTGTTCAATTATTCAGTCAGCCTGATTGTGATGATCCTTATTACCTGGAAGGGATATGAAAAAGCATTGGAAAGCATGGCAACCGGGGATAAACCCATGAACCTGCCGATTCCGGAATTTCCCTTTGTTTTTTTTCTGGCCTTCGGGTGCGGGATCATGTGTATAGAACTGGCTAGGGACATACTCAGAACGGTTTTTAAAAAATTAGGAAAAGAGAATAATCTATGAGCGCTGAACTAATAGGACTAATAGGGATTTTATTGTTGTTTGTATTCCTTGCCTTTAAGATGTATATCGGTATCGCCATGGCCCTGATCGGGTTTGCCGGCGTCAGCCTGATCGTAAACCTGGATGCCGGATTGAATCTTCTGGGCATGTCTCCCTGGGCTGAGGGATCATCCTATTCCATGAGTGTTATTCCGCTTTTTGTCCTCATGGGGCAGTTTGCTTTTGTTTCCGGTATCAGCCAGGATATTTATAAAACAGTTCATAACTGGATGGGGCATTTGAGGGGAGGGCTGGCCATGGCCACCATTGTGGCATGTGCAGGGTTTGCCGCAGTCTGCGGGTCTTCCCTTGCCACGGGCGCCACCATGGCCAAGGTAGCCATCCCGGAAATGAGAAAATACGGATATGATTTAAGCCTTGCAACAGGTTGTGTCGCTGCCGGCGGCACACTTGGGATTCTGATCCCGCCCAGTATCGGGTTTATCATTTACGGTCTTCTGACCGAAGAATCCATTGGAAAACTTTTTATGGCAGGGATCATCCCGGGCATTCTACTGGCCTTTCTTTTTTTGCTGGCTATTTATATTCAATGCCGCTTGAACCCGAATATGGGTCCCAAGGCAGAACCCACCACCTGGAAAACAAAATTTACTTCTTTGTATGGTACCTGGCCCATGCTGTCTTTGTTCGTACTAGTAATGGGGGGAATTTATTTCGGTGTGTTTACTCCGACAGAAGCGGCCGGGATAGGAGCTTTTGGTTCTTTTGTCATTACGCTTGGAAAGAAAAAACTCAATTTTAAAACCTTAATCGATAGCCTTCTTATTACCGGTAACATGACTGCCATGATTTTTCTGATTATCATCGGCGCAAATATTTTTTCGTCTTTTCTGGCACTGACCGGAATCCCTTTTATGCTGGCTGACGGCATCGTTGCCCTGGCCCTTCCGAGAATGGTCGTCCTTTTGATGATCATTATAGTATTCGTACTGCTGGGGTGTGTGATGGATTGCTTTGCCATCATGATTCTCATGGTTCCCATCCTGTTTCCCATTCTCCAGGCCATGAATTTCAATCCCATCTGGTTTGGCGTCATCATGGTCATTGTCCTGGAAGTCGGATTGATCACGCCGCCCGTGGGCATGAACGTTTTTGTAATCAAGGGGGCAGTGCCGGATGTGCCGCTGACCACCATGTTTAAAGGGGTATGGCCCTTTTTGATTGCGGCAATCATTTGTATCGGCCTTTTGACCCTGTTCCCGCAGATTGCTTTGTTTTTGCCTTCAAATATGTAAGACTGAAAGAAAAACAGCAGGCTGATTATCATATGACAGCCATGAGTCAAAAAAATAACTAACGATAGAAATAAAAATCTTACAAATGATAGATTTTTTTACCCATAATTGATCTGATTTTAAAAGAAGCAGAAATAAAAACGTGAATTACAGGAGGTAAGATGTCTCAGATATCAAAGATCGGTGTCATCGGCGCCGGGCATATGGGCAGCGGGATTGCCCAGAAAATAGCCCAGGAAGGAATGGATGTCGTATTGATCGATATAAAACAGGAATATGTGGAAAAAGGTCTTGGGACTATTAAAAGTCTTTTGGACGGCGGTATCAAACGAAAGATTTTTACCCAGGAAAAGGCGGATCAGACCTTAAGCCGTATTACAGGTGCAACCGATCTTAATGCGGTTGCCGATGTCGATCTCGTGATCGAAGCGGTTTTTGAAGACCGGAAGGTCAAGACCCAGTTGTTTTTGAACCTGGATAAGGTCTGTTCGGAAAAAACGATTTTTGCAACCAATACATCCAGTTTCTATGTTGGTGAATTTGCTGCTAAAATTAATCGCCCTGACCGGTTTATAGGGCTTCATTATTTTTTCCACCCGGCCAAGAATAAATTGCTGGAAATCATTCCCCATACCACAACCGGCAAGGAAACCATTGATAAAGCCATTCAATTTGCCGGTCGTCACGGGAAAATCGCTATTGTTGTAAAAGATTCACCCGGGTTTGCCGTGAACCGGTTTTTTATCCCCTCCTCCAACGAGGCAGCCAGGATGCTGGAAGAAGGGATGGGCAATATTCCCACCATTGAAGAAGGCAGCAAAAGGGCTTTCGGCATCGGTATGGGGTCTTTTGAAATTTTAAATGTTACCGGTATCCCTTTGGCGGTTCATGCCTCCAAAAGTCTGGGCGATGAACTGGGGCTTTTCTACGATACCCCTGCCATCATGAAAACCCAGATGGATAAAAATATGGACTGGGATCTTAAAACAGGTGAAATTGAAGAAGAAAAAATTGCTGCCATTGTGGACCGGTTTTACGGTATCTGTCTCGGTGTGGCTGCGACCATAGTGGATGAAGGGGTTGCCACCATGGAGGATGTCAATCTCGGGGCCAAGATCGGTCTTCGATGGAGCAAAGGTCCCTTTGAGATCATGAACCATATCGGCATTGACAAAACCTGTGAGGTGGTGGAAGCCATTACCCAAAGATACCCAGGCTTTAAAATGCCGGAGATCCTGATAGAGCAGAAAAAGATCGGTAAACCGTTTGCCTTTAAAGTAGTGGATCTTGATATAAAAGAGGATATCGCATGGATTACCATCAACCGTCCGGATGCCATGAACGCCTTGAATGAAGCTGTGGTTCAGCAATTGGCGGAAAAATTTGAAAAAGCTGAAAATGATCCCGGAGTCAAAGCCATCGTGTTCCAGGGCGCAGGTAAAACCTTTGTGGCCGGAGCTGATATCCAGTTTTTTGTGGACAGGATCAAAGTCGGAAAGATAGGCGATATTGAATCATTTACTCGGAAAGGCCATGAGCTTTTTTTAAAGATCGAAAACTGCCCGAAAAAAACCATTGCCCTTTTGGATGGATTGTCTCTTGGCGGTGGAAGTGAAATGGCCCTGGCCTGCCAATTTATTATAGCCACAAAGGCCGGGTCCATGGGATTTCCCGAAACCGGCATCGGCATCGTACCCGGGCTTGGAGGAATGCTCCGGATGGAACGTCATGTCGGGCTTGAGCTTGCAAAATATTATGTCTTCACCGGCAGGCCGTTGAGTGCACAGGATGCCCATGACCTGGGAATCATCACTAAAATTGTCGAACCTAAGGCAGTGGGTGAAGCCATCCGGGAGATTGCAGACCGGATTGAGACAGACAAATACCAGAGGCGGGCTATCCCAGAAAAATTCCTGGACCTTGCAAATGTCTTCAACACTGGAAACATGAACCATATTTTTGCCGGCAAGCCCCTGACCGGGTTGCCGGAAGACCTTGCAAAGAAAACCGCGGCCAATCTCAGCACCAAATCGATGATTGCCCTTAAAATGGCCGATGATACAATGAACAAACAGGTAAATATGTCCATACCCGAAGCTGTTGAATGTGAACTGGGTATTCTTGACAGGCTTTTTTCCACCCATGACGCCTTTGAAGGCTTGTCTTCAGTGGGACGCGGGAAACCTGTATTCAAGGGAAAATAAAAAAAGGAGAGTTTTAATGATGTATACAAAAGCGTTTATCCCCTATAAAGGGTATTACAGTACCCCTTTCTGCAAATGGCAGTGCAGCCTGGCCAATGAAAATTCCATATTTTTTGCTGCTCAAATGTCAAAACAATGGTTTGCCTCAAGAAATTTTGATGTGAATATGCTGGATTATTCCATCTTCGGCAATACCATCGGCCAGCACCATCAGTTCTATGCATCGCCCTGGTCGGCTGCATTGCTGGGTGCAAATTCCCTTCCCGCCATTGCCGTAAGCCAGGCCTGCACCACAGGGGCCACCTGTATCAACCTTGCTGCCATGGGCATTGAAAGCGGCTTGTATGAGACCCCTTATGTGCTGACCACGGACCGGACATCCAACGGCCCCCATACTATCTGGCCCAATCCCAATGGTCCTGGAGGGGAAGTCATTTCTGAAAACTGGAATATGGACAATTTCAACGCAGACCCCAATACCGGTAAAAAAATGGTGGAAACGGCTGAAAATGTGGCCAGGGAAAACGGGTTTACAAAAGAGGAATGCGACGAGCTGGTATTGCGGCGGTATGAGCAATACCTCATGGCCACGGAAAATAACCGGGCATTCCAGAAGCGGTATATGCTTCCTGCTGAAATAAAAATTTCAAAAAAGAAAACCGTCATTGTAGAAGAAGATGAAGGCATCATGGCATCTACTAAAGAAGGCCTGGCCGCACTGAAGCCGACCATACCGGGCGGGGTTTTGAGTTTCGGCGCCCAGACCCATCCGGCAGACGGCAATGCCGGCATCATTGTCACTACGGCTAATAAAGCAAGGGAGCTGAGTGCGGATGAAAAGATTACCATCCAGGTGGTGGCCTATGGCTATTCCAGGGAACGCAAAGGCTATATGCCGGCAGCACCGGTTCCGGCCACCCGCATGGCCTTGAAAAATGCCGGGTTGTCCATAAAAGACATCAGTGTGATAAAAACCCACAACCCGTTTATTGTCAATGATCTGTTTTTTTCAAAGGAGATGGGGGTAGATCCCAAGAGTTTCAATAATTACGGGTCTTCATTGATTTTTGGTCATCCCCAGGGTCCGACAGCCACACGTCTTATTATAGAGGGAATCGAAGAAACAGTGATGGCCGGTGGCGGCTATTGTTTGTGGACGGGCTGTGCTGCAGGTGATTGCGGTGCTGCATTGATCCTGAAGATTTCATAGCATCTTAAAAAAGATCAGATAAAGAAAATATGCGGAAATTTGATAAAAGCCGAATCTGACTGACCTCCGGAGTTTGGTGTATTTAAGTTTCCGCATTTTCATATCTGTACCGGCGATCTGAGAATCATAATTCAGCGTCAGGGGAAGAAATTTTCCCTTTGTTTGTGAGGCCGAAAAGAAAGGTTTCAAATATTTTTAGGGCCAGGTTTTCGGGTTTTATCTCTCCCTTGGGGTCATACCACCGGTAAATCCAGCCGCACATCCCTACCAGGCAATGGGCATCAATGGCAATATTTGCCGTTGAAAGCATTTTTTTTACGCAATAGGCTTCAATTGCCTTTCTCCAGAACATAAGATAGGTTCTCTGTTTTTCTTTAATCTGATCATACCATTCCCCGGTCAGGCAGTCATCGTCATTCAATATCAATTTAGTCCGGTATTTGTCATTGCAATAGGTGTCCACCTGATATTGAATGTATTTTTTTATGATATCAATGGAATCAGCGCCTTCCAAAGGAATTTTTTCAATTCCTGCGATCATATCATCCATATGGCTGTCCAGGATCTGAAACAAAAGCTCTTCCTTGCTTTTAAAATAATAATAAAGACCGGCAGTGGTCATTTCCGTTGCCCTGGCAATATCCCGGATGGTGGTCTTATCATAGCCCTTTTGCCACAGGGTTTTGGTAGCGATCCTGTATATTTCTTTTTTCCTGCGTTCCTGCTCTTTAAGCTTGTAATTTTTCATATGGCTCACATTAATCAAAAAATATGGTTTTGATAATTATCTGACAGATTGTTTTATCATCTGTCCGATAGAATAATCAAAATAAAGACTACAAATAATACCCTGTTTTTTCTAAAAGATATAGGGAACTTTCAGGTTATAGGATTTATAAACCACAAAGGTTTCCACAGACCGGATTCCGACAATGCTGGAAATCTCTTCAGTGTAAAATTCAAGCAGGCCGAAATCTTTTTTAAACAGAACAAGGACCAGAAGATCAAAGCGTCCGGTTACAACACTGACGGAAATAACTCCTTTCAGTTTGCTGATTTCTTCCCCTTTTTCAACCAGGTTCATTTCGGCAAGCTTGATCCCGATGACGACGATGCGATGGCCCGGTAGTTTTTCAGGATCAACAAGGCCGCATATTTCAAGAATCCCTTCGTTTTGAAGATTGTTCACCCTTGACCGGACCGTATTTTCCGTAATGGCGAGTTTGTCTGCGATGCGTTTAAAGGATTTTTTCCCGTTTTTCAATTCTCTGATGATGTCAATATTGGTGTCGTCTATTTTCATGATTCCCTCATTTTTTATTTTAAATGCTTTGGAAAACTATTTTATCCTTTCAATAGTAAATACTTGATGCTAAAAGAAAAATCAAAGTTTATTTATCAGGACTCCTGGAATTTATAGATAAGCTTGACCTAAATCAATTCTTTTTTCATTTGTTTACTCTATTCTGCCTGATAAATGCCGGTCGGATTACCGGAACTTAACTATTTACTCAAAGGAGGGGCAATGGTCTATTCCGGTATTATCGGGGTGGGACATCATTATTACTGGTTTGGTGAACCTTCTCTCTGGCTCGCCCTCGGGTCTACCATTTCCGCTCTGGAGCCGGTTCCCATCCGTCTTCTGGGAATTCCTGGGCGCTGGCGTCATGGGACTTTCCATTACGACGCCGGTGGTTAATTATTATGAACATGCCACCTATCTCACGGTCAACCACGGACACACCGCCCTTTTCGGAACCTACGGCATCCTTGCCATCGGGCTTCTCTTATTTTCCATGCGCACCATTGTCAAAGAAAGCGGATGGGATGTCAGGCTTCTTAAAATAGCTTTCTTAGGAACCAATGCCGGGCTTGCCGCCATGGTCCTGTTCATGCTCAAAGCCATGATGAACCTGAAACCGGTCACGGTTCAACCTGGAGATTCTTTTATATAAATCCCTGATGGGAGGCAAAAATGAAATTCAGTTCACTCAATGAATGTGCCATGCCGATTACAGATGAAGATATTGTTGAGGCCATGAAAAAAATTCCCGGCTATCTCGACATTACGCCTTCCGACTTCATGGAGGTGTATCAGGTAGCGTTCGATCATGCCCTGTCACGGCTGAGAAATGCCATACACGCGGAAGACATCATGACCCGGACGGTTATTTATGTCCATGAACACACCGCCTTGCCCGATGCGGTGAGGAAAATGGCTGAACATAATGTTTCCGGGCTTCCGGTCTTAAAAAAGGATCAGACCCTTTCCGGCGTGATTTCAGAAAAAGATGTCTTAAGGCAGATGACTGAAGATAAGAACCTGTCGTTTATGCGGATTATTCTCCAATGTCTTGAAAACAGCGGGTGCATGGCACAGGGTCTTAAAAAACGGATTGCCTCGGACATCATGACCTCTCCCCCGGTCACGGTCACGGCCAGGACCAGGGTCTTTGAAATTGCCGGCATCATGGACAGGTTCAATATCAACCGGGTCCCGGTGGTGGATGAAGGGTTCAGAGTTATGGGCATCATCGCCCGGTCTGATATTGTAAAAACCATGTGTTAATACCTCCATGAAAGGAACAACTTTGAAATATTTTCAGAAAATGAAGGGGGGCAGTTCCTGCCCTCCGGGAGTTCATCTTTCAGAAATCCTCTGGTCATGGGTGGGTGCGTTTATCGGAATCTCGGCAGTGGCGGTCCTGAATTTCAATATTTTCCCGGAAGGGGACCTCATCTTCATTGTCGGGTCCTTTGGTGCGTCGGCCGTCCTGATCTACGGCGCCGTCAGAAGCCCCCTGGCCCAGCCCAGAAATCTTCTGGGCGGGCATATCCTTTCGGCTGTCATCGGGGTGGCATCCTATCAACTGTTCCATGCCGTTCCCTGGTTTGCCGCCGCCTTTGCCGTTGCCACGGCCATAGCCGTCATGCATGCCACCCGGACCCTTCATCCGCCCGGCGGGGCAACGGCTTTGATTGCCGTGATCGGGGGGGATGCCATCCATGAGCTTGGGTTCTTATATGTGTTTCTGCCTGTTGGGACCGGGGCTGTCATCATGCTGATCGTGGCCCTGGTGGTCAATAACCTCACCGGGTCCAGAAAATATCCTGAATTCTGGTTTTAACGTGAATAAAGGAGGGGGATGATGAATATCACACAGCGTCTGATTAAGGAACACAAATTGATTCTCAGAGTCCTTGGCTTGCTCCGGCGCGCAAGAAAAATGATGGAATCAGGAGAAAGGGTTCCGGTAATTTTTTTTGAACCGGCCATGAATTTTTGTTCCGGTTTTGCAGATCAATTCCATCATTTTAAAGAAGAATTTTTGCTGTTCGGTCTTCTTTCCCATAAACACCATGGTGAGCTTGATTCCGCCATGGGTGCGCTTCGCTACCAGCACGAGCGCTGTCGGCAGAGTATTGCCGGGATCAGGCAGGCCTTTACCGGGTATGGGGAAAATGACGCCATGGCCCTGAGTTTTCTTCTTGAAAATCTGGCCGTGTATGTCTCGCTTCTACAGCGCCACATTTATGAAGAGGATGTTGTTTTTTTCCCCCTGGCGGAAAAAATCCTTTTATCAGAAGAAAAGCAGTCCCTTAACCGGCAGTTTGAAGACGAGGAAGACCGGTCCGGCGGCAGGCAGATCATATTTGAGAAATATGAAACCCTTGCAGATCAACTGACTCATATTCTCCCGGAGAGGTAAACATCATGGTAAAGAAAAAAAACTGCTGGGAATATATGCAATGCGGCCGTGAACCCGGCGGCCGGAATGCGCCTGAAGCAGGCGTCTGCCCGGCCGCAGTGGACACCACCCACGACGGTATTAATTCAGGGTGCTGCGGGGGGCGGTTCTGCTGGGCCGTGGCCGGAACCCTGTGCAGTGGTAAAATCCAGGGTACATTTGCCGAGAAAAGGGATTCCTGCACCCAATGCCCTTTCTACAAACAGGTCAGGGCTGAACAAGGCAGTCTCAACATCCGGACAAAATTTCTAAGATTTGTCCGGCCCTATTCAAAATCTTCTTTTTTTAAAAACCTGACCCCTGAAAGAATCCCTCAGGGAACCCGGTTTATCATCCAGGGCACTCCGGCCGATACCGCCTGTATTATCCAGCAGGGCTCCTGTATTCTTCTGGTTGAAAAAAAAACCGGCCTTTACCCTGTCGGCCATCGCGGGGAAGGGGATATCGTGGGTATGATCTCTCTTTTAACCGGTGAACCATCCGGATTCCATGTCGAAGCGGAAACCGATATGGATGTATGGGTGATCCGGAAAAAAGAATTTGACCAGATACCGGATGAGGACCCGGAGCTGTTTACGTTTCTGACCGAACTTGTGGCAGACCGGCTCGATCGCAAAGGCCCCATGGCCGAACGGACCATTGGTAAATACCTGATCACGGATATCCTGGGCCGCGGCGGATACAGCATTGTCTATAAAGGCATTCATACCGGACTGGAACGGCCCGTGGCCATTAAAATGATGCGCCATCATTTTTCCATGCAGCCGGAATTTATGAAGAATTTTCAAAATGAAGCAAAAATCATTGCAGGATTGAATCATGAAAACATCATCCGGGTATTTGATATTGAAACCAGGTTTAAAACAGTTTTTATCATCTATGAATTTCTTCACGGTGAGCCCTTAACCGATTTGATTCACCGGTTAAAACAGATACCGCCCCGCATGGCCCTGGCTTGTCTGGAACAGATGGTTTCAGCCATGGCCTATGCGGGTGAAAAAGGCCTGGTTCACCGGGACATCAATCCGTCCAATGTGATTGTCCTTTCCAATGACCGGATCAAGCTTATTGATTTCGGTCTGGCCGGTCCCATTGGAGCCGATGATTTCCAAATGGACGGGAATTTTAATTATCTGGCACCTGAGATTTTTGACGGTGAACCCGCGGATTTCAGGAGTGATATGTTTTCCCTGGGGTTGACGGCATTTCATATGGTTACAGGGCACCTCCCGTTTTTATCCGATAACCTGTCAGAACAAATGAAAATGATGCAAACCCGAATCATTCCGGACCCTAGAAAATTTGTGGACAACCTTCCGGAAAAATTACAGGAGTTTATTTTAAAATCTTGTAAAAAAGATCCTGACCAAAGATTTCAGACCCCGAAACAGGCACAGGACTTTCTGCTCAACGGGAAACCGCTAAAAGGCAATCGTCCTCAGAGGTCTGACAGAACCATCACCCGGACCCTCACCTTTGAAATCGGGACGGGCAGGGAAGAAGAATTTTCAATGCTCCTGAGCGAATTCGGCCGGAAGCTTTCAGAAATCAACAGCAGGATTCAGACGTTCAAAAAAGGATAAGTCATTATAAAAAATCAGACAAAATCCCCCTGGGACAGAAAACAGGACTGGTTTCAAACTGAAAATCTATTGATTTCAGCTCGAACCGATATCGGGCTCAGGCAGAATACCAACCAGGACCGATACGGGGTAAGGATTCTTTCCGACGGCACGGTACTGATGGCACTGGCAGACGGGTTTGGCGGAGAGCCGGGCGGTGAAATCGCCTCTCACCTTATCATGGAAAGTCTGCAAGATTCGGCATTTTTTTCCGGAAAAACCAGGCAGGCAGACCTGGTTGATTTTTTTTACCGGATGGACGGGAAAATTGCCGCCATGGCTGAAGAAACCGAAATCCTATCCGGGATGGCGACCACCCTGATCCTGGTTGCCATCAAAGACAGGCATGTTTTCTGGGCCCACTCAGGTGACAGCCGCCTGTATCATTTCAGAAACCCGGAACTGGCACAGATCAGCCATGACCAGACCCTGGCCCGGTTTTTAATGGATGAGGGAGAGCTTTCGCCGGATGATGCCGGCACCCATTATTCCCGGAATGTGCCGGACCTGTGTATCGGCTGCCGGGAATTAAAGCCTGAAACCGGGGAAATCCGTCTTGAATCCGGGGACATGGTCCTCCTGTTGTCTGACGGCGTCTATCGTTCCATGGATAAAAAAATCATGAATGAGGTCATAAAAAAGGCCGGTGCCTGTGTCCGGGCATCGGATCATCTGATTGAATTTTCCCTTTTGGCAGGTGGCAGGGACAATATGACGGCTGTCGTGGCAAAGATCCATTGACAGGAGAATGATACCCGGCTTGGGACAATTTTCCCGGCCGTTTATTCTGATAAAAGGGCTGGCCAGCGGGAATCAATTCAAGTTGATAAAATTTTATTCAGGATGTATAAGCTGAAGGCTATGAAGAATTCATACGGATTGGTTTTGGGTTTCCTGACAGTGCTGTTCTGGTCGACATCGGCAACCGCCTTTAAGATCACGCTGCGGTATCTGGATGTGCTTCAGCTTTTGTTCTATGCCATCATCACGTCAACGGTCATTTTGGGCGCCTATCTGGTCATAAACAAAAAATTTAAGGAAATATTCAGACTCCGGCCCGGAGAATATGCCTTCTATCTGGTGCTGGGATTTTTAAATCCGTTCGTATATTACTGGATGGCGGTGACAGCCTATGATCTTTTGCCTGCCCAGATCGTTCAACCCATCAATTATACATGGGTGATCACGCTTTCATTGTTATCGATCCCCTTATTGAAACAGACATTTTCAAAAATTCAGATTGCAGCTTCCCTGATCTGCTATGCAGGCGTGGTCGTGCTTTCCTACCGGCACAATCACGCTTCCGGAGTGGGGATAAACTATTTCGGTGTGTTTCTGGCAATTTCCTGTACCATCATCTGGGCATTGTACTGGATCTATAATATCCGGTCAAAACAGGACCCTGTAGTCGCCATTTTTCTGAATTTCGTTTTCAGCATTCCATTCATTGGTGCGGCTTGCTTTTTATTGTCCTCTTTTAGGTTTAATCATCTGGAAGGCCTTTACGGGGCGATCTGGATCGGATGTTTTGAGTTCGGATTTGCTTTTATTGCATGGATAAGCGCTTTAAGATCTTCATCAAATACCCACCGGGTTACGAACCTGATCTTTCTAACCCCTTTTATTTCATTGATTTTTATCCATACCGTGCTCGGTGAAGAAATCCTTTTGCAGACCTATATCGGATTCATCCTCATCATCTCCGGCATTGCATTGCAGAAATACAATGACTTCAGGCTGATGTTGATACCCCCGGTAAATAAAAAAACAGATTGCTAATGTCATGTGATATTT
>MGTJ01000014.1 GCA_001799395.1 Desulfobacterales bacterium RIFOXYA12_FULL_46_15
CCTCATACTCTTCATAGGTATGGGTTTTCACATCATAGTTCCAGGGGTTAACATGTCTTTTTGCACGGGTATTGTTTGCCATATTCCGTGTCGGGCTTAAGAATATCCCGCCCAGATGCATGAGTTTACTGGCCGGGAAATATGCAAAAAGGATACTTACCAGGAAAAGATGGGCATAGAAAAGACCGCCCACGCCTTCCGGAATGGTCGGGCTGAACGTCACAAGACCCATGGTAAGCGTTTTGATGCCGATAATATCAATTTTTGTAAAATATCTCATGGATAAACCTGAGGCAGCAATCCCGATGATCAGAAACAGCGGGAAATAATCGGCTGCCTGGGAGATATAGGTCACCTTGGCATCAAAAATCCTTCTTGCAAGAAGAAACAGGGTTGCGAGCAAAAGGACCGCTCCTGAGATAAAGAGTCCGGGAAGCCCAAGTTGCACTATACCATCCATAAATTCAAGAAATTTGATACAGGAGGGTACCGGGGATGTGAAAAATCTGAAATGCCTTAATATTACTACCAGAAAGGAATAATGAAAGGCGAGCGCCCCAACCCAGAGAAAAATTTCCCAGGAATAGGTAAGCCTGTTAGAGTCATTTTTGTTAAAAGCTGCTTTTGTGTTCCTGAAAAGGGATCTGAAAAGAAAAATTTCAAGAACCATTCTTACGCATACACCCTTTGAAGTATCAGGGTTATCAATACAGTTCTGTTTTATCCACGGCAGAGATTTCTGTTGCCCGCAGGTTGTGGGAATCCTGAACGGAACAGCAGATGATGCCCACCCCAATACCTTGTATACAAACCCGGCAAGGAAGGCAAGAACCGCCAGATAAGGGATCACAATCCCGAAGAACCGATGAAGCCCTGCTCCCTCAACCCCTGTATATGCCACTAAGAAGAGCAGAAAAACAGTTGTCAGTGGGATCAAGTACTTTTGATTCATATTATAACCACCTCTTGAGTTGATGCATGACAGGATTTGAACATACCGTCACGCATGTTAAAATTTTTTGGGGCCAAGGAGATCTTCCTCCGTCAGCCCGGCTACTAAACCTGCCCTTTCAAATGCCCGGTGAATGCGTCTTTTGCTCTCCGTAGCCTTTAAAAGGAATATTTCTTCCCTACATTTCATAAACCTGTTGAAGGACGCAAGGGCTATCTTATCAACAAGTTTGTTAAATTCTCTTGTCATGTCCGGATCAAGAAGGGTTTCCCCGATTTCCTTTAATGCAAAGACAAAGCTGACGGCCTCTGCTGCCGAGAATGCCTGTACAGCCCTGATGCGGATGACGGGATCAAGCGTCTGTTCAAGGGATTCAGGCGTGAAATCGTTTAAAATCAGGTCGAACACAGCGGCAACGGTTTCATGGGTGACGGCACCTATGGGGTTGTCAAACCGGTTGGAGTCTTTACCCAGAATTTTAGCTGCCTGGGAGGGATAGGTATTAATGGTTGCCTGGAACCATTTTTTGATAAATGATTCCCTGTTCCGGTCAAGCGACTGTTTTAAATCCATATTTTTATTAGTATGACTATCTAAAAATTATCGTATTTTCTTTATCTAAATTGTTAAAAGGATATAAACTCCCCTCAATTTTATGTCAAGCATTAATGACTACTGTTTCAGGAATTCCAAAAGAGCATTTTTCAATGTCGTAATTTGGGATGATTTTCATTTACCAGGCTCTTTTTTATTGAATAAATAAACTCTTTAGACTAAAGAAAACAAAGAAGGGACACTTCTACCGAATTTGGAAATTGCATACTTTAAAATTATTAACTATGGATGGTGGTCATGAAAAAGCTCTTTTTATTAATGGTTGGGCTGATGTTGTTTTGCAGTAACGCAAGCGCCGGATCCGACGGGCTTGGCCTTTCTCTTGGATATGGTGTCGGAAACGAGGATATTGATATCTACCGGTTTGGTGTTAAAAAGGAGTATTCATCCAGGTGGTTTGAAAACGGGCCAGGATATCTTTCCGGGTTTTTTGAATTATCTTACAACCGGTGGGTATACAATTCCGATGAAATAAACGGGATAGCCTTCTCACCGGTGTTTGCCTATTATTTTGGAAAAGATACAGATTATTTCCGGCCCTATGTATCAGGGGGGATCGGGGTTGCCCTGATTGATGAATACCATATCCGGAACAGGAATCTGAGCACTCGTTTCCAGTTTGAAGACCGGGTCGGTATGGGGGCACGGATCGGATCCATTGATATGAATATTTCCTATTTTCATTACTCTAACGCAGGTATTAAATCACCCAATGACGGTATTGACATCTGGCTGTTCACTGGCTCCGTTCAGTTTTAACGTCTAAATAAAGAAGGGATTGAAAGCAATTGCTTTTAATCCCTCATATCTTTGGCTCTGGTCTTTGGTTCTGGCGGAGAAAGAGAGATTCGAACTCTCGATGGAAGTTTCCCCCCATACTCGCTTAGCAGGCGAGCGCCTTCGGCCACTCGGCCATTTCTCCGTATTATTTTCAAAGTCTGGCGGAGGAGGTAGGATTCGAACCCACGTAGCTTTTACACTAAACGGTTTTCAAGACCGCCGCCTTCAGCCGCTCGGCCACTCCTCCGAAATTGACCAAAGTTTTATATCACCTTGCTGAAAACAGGTCAATACTTAACTTGCTAATTTAAAGCATCCTGGATATTTAAAGAATTTCCTGATGATGTCTTGCATTAATGTCAGTAGAGAAGGGTCAGAAACATTTTTATCCGTGTCAAAAACGACCCGGCATTGATGAATCCATATTTATACACCCCTATCTGACCGGTTCCCAGAGCATCTGATGTTATCCTGAACCGGGAACGGTTTTTAAACCTTGAAAAATGGAAGACAGCACCCTCTTTTTGATGACCCCAAACATCCCGGACATAAAGGCGGCCGTTGTCCCATACGGCAAAAGCTTTCCTGTGATTGAACCATCTGCCCATGGCCGGCTGGAGGGGGGTTGCCTTACAGAAAACGGGAGCATAGGCTTTGGCAATTTCAACCAGTTCTTCGGATTCATCCAGATGGGCAAAATTCAGATGTTCTGCAATCTTATCTTTCGTACTGTTGCCTGACATGGGTTTGAATGCAGAGCCTTCATCCTGAATGCCCGGCACGGTGTTTAGATTGTTTTTGAAATTTTGTTCCAGTCTTTTTTTAATACGGTTATCCTTGAGTACAGTCTCAAGATATTTTCTGTTAAAAAGAGTGAAAGGACCGCAAGGCCTGTTATCTGCTGCAGTGATCAGGGAATATTGACCTGGGTTCTCTGGTAAAAAACGGCTGATGTCTCCATAAACGACATCCAGATCGGAATACCCGACAAAATCATATTGCCTCAGTTGATCTTCATCTTTCCGAAAGGCATAGAGCATAATCCGGCAGTCACATACAACCCTTGTGTTTTGAGGCGGAAGATGAATATGAAGAATGGAATCCAGGTCTGAACACAGGCTTTTAAATGAATATGGAACAAGTGTGACGGCTCTGTTGTATTCTTTTTTCTGGTCAATCCGGTCATTATACACAAACCAGTGAAATTGCCCGTGATTAGGTTCGCAGGATTTTGCCCAGTATTGAAAATAGGGCGGAAGTTTACCTAGGTAGAGAATTAAAAAAGCTCCGGATACCATTTTTGATACCTTTAACTAAAAGCATTGGATGGATTTTCATAACCGAAACTGTTATATCAGATAGGCGCAGCGGGTCAATTATTTTTCCGCAATTCATGATTCAGGAGTTTACAGGCAATGAAAATAATGTTTGAACAATTTGATTCCGTCAACAGATTGCTATTTGTGCTGCTTGGATTTTTTATCCCTGTATCCACTGCATTAACCAATGTGATCTTGGGGTTGATAATTTTATCCTGTATGATCGATAATGTCTCAGACCGGTTTCAAAGATGGGTTTCAATATTAAAATCCAATCCTGTGGCCTTCATGGGGCTCATTGTTTTTTTAATTCATCTGGCAGGGATTGTTTTCACTGATGCTGAAAAAGACAAGATAATCGAAAGTCTCATGGACGGAGCCAAATTTTTATTTATCTCCGTGGCAATGATATATTTTAAGGACAAAAAGAATTCCTTTGCATTTTGGTTCTCTTTTGCCCTGGCCATGTTCATCACCCTTATTTTATCATATCTCCTCCGGTTCGGGATGCTTCCGGGGTTCATGCATATCAAGGGAGGGCCACTGGATTCCAGTGTTTTTCTGAATCATATTGCACAGAATATTTTTATGGCGTTTATAGCGTTTATGGCAGCCGTAAACGCTAGGTTCGCCATTCAATATCAAAAAAAAATCCTGTGGGGAGTTTTCAGTCTTCTATGTGTTTTTAATGTGCTTTTTATGGTTGAAGGAAGGACCGGACATCTAATAGCAGGGGTTCTTTTTGTATATTATTTTATCTCCTGGGACAGAATCAAAAGTTTTATCATTGCCGGATTTGTCCTCCTGCTGATTGGCCTATTCGCATGGGTGGCCCCCTCAAATTCTCTTGTTTTAAGGGCAAAAACCGTAATTGAAGAGATCAATGCATGGGAATATGGTAAGCCGGCCAGCATTGAGTCATCTTCGGGATTGCGTCTTGAATTTTATATTAACTCGTTGAAATTAATAAAGAACAACCCGGTCTGGGGAACCGGGACAGGCAGTTTTGAAAAAACCTATACCGATTCTATAAAAAACACCGGAATGCATCCGACAGACAACCCCCACAATGAGTATCTGATGACAACCACTCAATTCGGTCTTATCGGTCTTTTGGCCCTGCTGTGTTTTTTTGGGATTCAATGGCATTGCGCAAAATTTTTTGAGGACAGCCAGCAAACCATCATAAGCAGGGGGTTTGTTTTGACAATACTGTTTGCCTGCATGGTTTCATCTCCTTTGGTTGATCATGCCGAAGGATGGTTTTTTGTCTTTATGAGTGCCGTTCTTTTTGCAGGCCTGGATACATGGAAAGCACATGGGAAAAATAAAATGGATATTGCCTGACCCGGCCGTTATGTTTCAGTGTCCGGCAGAGGTGTTTTTATAAATGAATCAATCCCTTTGTTTTTAAGATGCAATTTGGCATATTTATAAAAAGTGCCTTCAAAATTTGCAAAGGCAATGATGAAGCCGGCCCATCCGTCCAGGCAACCCAGTTTTAAAAAATAAAGGGCAAATGCTGCCCAGCATCCATGGACCAGGGCTGTCATCATGCCTGATTTTTTTTTGGATGCCGTTAATTTTTCAGCTCCAAGCGTAGAATACCGGTTTGCTTTGTGGATTATCTCTTCCAGATTCTTAAAAGGGATCTGGTAAATATAGGCTTTGAAATATCCGCAGGGCTTTTCACTGATCACTTCATAACGCTCATGCACGGCATCGGGTCTAAACCTGAGCACTGATTTTCTGAACAACTGGGGCTGACGAAAGTCCGGATAAAAACCGGAATGACGGATCCATTTGCCCATGAAATAATTTCGGCGGGGGACATAATATGCATCTAGGCTGTCTTTGGTATTAATAATGGTTAATATTTCATTCCTGGCCGCTTCTGTGCATCGCTCATCCGAATCCAGACTGAATATCCAGTTATGGCTGCAGGCGGCAATGGCATCATTTCTCAGTTTTCCAAATCCCTGAAAGGGGGTCTGAACCACCCTTGCGCCATGTGCTTCAGCAATCCTTGCCGTATTGTCCGTGCTGAAAGAGTCCATGACAACCACTTCATCTGCAAAAGAGACGCTTTTTATGGCATCCTCGATTTTTTCCGCTTCATTAAAAGCAATGATATATACTGATAATTTCACTGCCTGGTGCTCCATTTTTTTATATCCCTTATTTCCTTGCCGGTATTTGAAAAGGGTGGTTAGACCATTTTGGTAAATATTTACAAAATACAGTCTTTAACTTAAATTTGTTTTGCCGTCAAATTATCTTATTATTGACAGAAAGCATAGTTGAGCTATATTAAAAAGTTTCAGGTTAACCCGTTTTTACAGGAGATATCGGATGAAGCAGAAAATAAGATTTGAAAAAAACATCAAGGAAGGCAAATTGGTCATTCTGGAATCCAGTGAAGTGGATCCGGGCTTTGTGATGCCGCTTCTTGAAGAAGAATACAGCCTTGCCGGGGTGGCAAAAGCATCTGCTGAAGGATCTAAGGCTTTCAGACAAATTATCCGGAGGAAAAGCTTTTTTCCAACATCGGAAGTTTGCATGAAACTTTTTGAAGGGACTGTTGATTTTTTTAAAAATGATAAGGACTTGGTGGTCATTATCGAATATGATGATGCAGATACCTTTCCCAAGGAAGAGAGATTCATTCTGGAGGATGATGATGTCGAGCTTGACCAGATCCTGGAAGAAGACGGAGAGACAAGTGAGGATGAAATTAAAGAAATCGATGATGGCGAGGATTCATTGAGATATTCACCGGAAGATATTTCCGAACACGAAAATTAGAGCTGATAATGAAACAGATCATTCAAAGAACGGTTCTTGATGCTGCAAGAAAAGCATTTGAAAAAGGCATGATACCATCGGATCAGACTCCCGACATGGAGGTGGAAGAGCCAAGACACAAGTCTCATGGTGATTTGTCTACAAATTTTGCCATGGTTTCGGCATCTGTCCAGAAAATGGCGCCGCGCAAAATAGCCGAAGCCCTTGTTTCAAACATCGAGACAGGAGGCATGATTGAAAAAGTAGAAATTGCAGGCCCTGGGTTCATTAATTTTTTTCTTTCAAATAAATCCTGGCAGCCGGTAGTGGATGAGATTCTTAAAGCAGATAAATCCTATGGAAGCTCCGATATCGGGAAAAATGAAAAAATCCAGGTTGAATTTGTCAGCTCAAACCCTACGGGCCCTCTGCATGTGGGACATGGCAGGGGGGCGGCCGTAGGAGATTCTGTCGGGAATATCCTTTCCTTTGCCGGATTTGATGTCCAGAAGGAATATTATATCAATGATTCAGGCCGTCAGATCAGAACCTTAGGGACATCCGTTTTCCTCAGACTCTTGCAGAAGGCAGGGAAAAGCATTGATTTTCCCGAGGACTGCTATCAAGGTGATTATATAAAGGATCTGGCCGATATTATCCTTGAAAAAGAAGGAGAGCCCTTTATTCATAAAGATGAAAAAGAAGCCATTGCCCTTTGTGCAAAATTTGCTGCCAGGGTTATCCTCCAGGGAATTAAAGAAGATCTTACAAATTTTGGTGTTATTTTTGATCAATGGTTCAGCGAACAAAGCCTTTATGATTCAGGAAGGGTTCAAAACGCCATTGATGGTTTTAAATCAAAAGATATGATTTATGAAGAAGATGGGGCACTCTGGTTCAGAACCACAGATTTCGGTGATGAGAAAAACAGGGTGGTGGTCCGGAATAACGGAATAGCGACTTATTTTGCTTCTGATATTGCTTATCATGTGGAAAAGTTTGAACGCGGGTTCCAAAGAGTTATTGATGTCTGGGGGGCGGATCATCACGGTTATATCAAAAGAATAAATGCGATCGTTGTTGCTTCCGGAAGAAAAAGCGAGCAGTTCCAGGTGATCCTGGTTCAACTGGTAAACCTTCTTCGAGGAGGACAACCCTTTCAGATGTCTACACGGGCAGGGGAGTTTGTCACCTTGAAAGAAATTGTCGATGAAGTTGGAAAAGATGCGGCAAGATTCATGTTTTTAAGCCGCAGCTATGATTCCGGGCTGGATTTTGACCTTGAACTTGCCAAACAGAAGAATTCTGAAAATCCTGTTTATTATGTACAGTATGTTCATGCAAGAATCACCGGTATCCTCTTAAAGGCAAAACAGGAGAATATTATCCAGGAGATTGATTTTAAAAAAGGAGAGCATCTCAATCTTCTGAATACAAAAGAAGAGGTGAATCTTTTGAAAATTTTACAAACCTTTAGGGAAAACGTGGAAAAAAGCGCTTTAGAATTACATCCTCATGTGATTTTTAACTATCTGATGAATCTTGCCGCAGCTTTCCACGGATATTATAACCGGCACAAGGTGATTACCGATGACAGGGAACAGACCCTGGCCCGGTTAAGCCTTGTTCTGGGGGTCAAAAAAGTGATTCGGAACGGTATGACGCTTCTTGGGGTTTCGGCACCGGAAAGAATGTAAGCATGCTGTCCTTAAAAGGGATTCGGAAATATCTGATCTATGCATGTTTTGCAGGCTGGATGTTTTTTATGGGTATTGTGGTAGGCCGCGGGACCTCGCCTGTCACGTTTGATACAAGAGAATTCTCAAAAAAACTTGAAAAAATGGTCGATGTCCCTGGTCAAAAAAAGGAAATCAGCAAAAAAGTGGATCTTAAACTCTATGAAGATCTTGATAATCCTTCTGTGCAAGAAAAACCGGCACCTAAAAATCCTCCTTCTGCAAATACCCCTGAAAAAGAGACTGTAAAAGAACCACCCCCAGGAGAAGCAGTTAAAGAACCTATAAAGGAGGTTAAAAAAGAACCTGCCAAAGAGCCGGTCAAGGGAATTAAAAAAGGATCAATTAAGAAACCTGCCAAGGGAATTAAAAAAGAGCTGGTAAAAGAACCTGTAAAAGAAACTGCCAAGGAACCTGTTAAACCACCTGAAAAACAATCTGAAAAATTGCAGGCTAAGGAACCGGTAAAAGAAACCGGCAAGGATAAAGATGAGATTGAGACAGAAGGGAAAAAACAAAAGATTGATGAAGGGCTGACCGAAACAAACGTTTCCAAAGGGTCATATACCATTCAGATCGCAGCTTACAAGAGTTTCCAGGAAGCTGTTTCACGGATGGCGGCCCTGGAAGAAAAGGGATTTTCCACTTACCGGATAAAAGGGGAAAAAGACGGCATTACATTGTACAGGGTCAAGATCGGCCCCTTTGAAACATATGATGCGGCAAAGGAATTCAAGGACCGGCTGGATAAGGCCAAAATTGATTCAATGATTATGAAAAGGGAGAGTAATGAAGATATCAAAGAGTGAAGTCGAAAAGATAGCCCATCTTGCCAGGCTCGAAATCGAAGATTCCCAGAAGGAAAAAATGGTGGAGCAGTTGGGGAATATCCTCCAGTATATTGATAAACTCAAAGATGCAAATATAGACGGTGTACGGCTTTCTTCAGGAGCTGCAATTATGAATAATGTCCTGAGGGAAGATGTGGTTGAAGCATCACCCGGACCTTGCGTAACCCTGGCCAATGCCCCGGACAGGGATGACGATTTCTATGTCGTACCGCGAGTCGTGAAATAATCGGAACCTGTAAGAATTAGGATATAAATCAATGGAATACCATGAACTTACAATCGGAAGCGCCATCGAACAGATTACCCGTCGTAAAATCTCTTCGTTTGAGTTGACATCTGCATTCCTATCCCGCATCGAAACCTATGAGGACCGGATCGGTGCATTTATTACGGTTGATAAAGAAAAGGCCTTAGAACAGGCCCAAAAAGCGGATCAGGAAATTGCAGCCGGCAGGATATCTGCATTGACGGGGATACCCATTGCCTTGAAAGATATTTTGTGTACGAAAGGGATAAAAACAACCTGCGGTTCCAGGATACTTGAAAATTTTGTGCCCCAATACGATGGGACCGTGGTTTCAAAATTAAAAAATGAGGGTGCCGTTATCATTGGCAAAACCAACCTGGATGAATTTGCCATGGGATCTTCAACGGAAAATTCGTCTTACAAGATTACAAAAAACCCCTGGAATCAGGAATATGTTCCGGGCGGGTCCAGCGGCGGTTCTGCGGCAGCCGTGGCAGCCCAGTTCTGTTGTGCATCCCTTGGAACGGATACAGGCGGGTCCATCCGGCAGCCGGCTTCCCATTGCGGGGTTGTCGGGATCAAGCCTACCTATGGACGGGTATCCCGCTTCGGTCTTGTCTCCTATGCATCTTCTTTGGATCAGATCGGGCCCATTACCAGGGATGTCCGGGATGCAGCCATTCTTTTGAACGTCATATCCGGCAATGATAAACTGGATTCAACCAGTGCAAAGAACCCTGTGCCTGATTTTACAAAGGCCCTGGATCAGTTTGAAAAAGGGGCTTTAAAAGGGATGAGGGCAGGGATACCAAAAGAATATTTATCTGCCGAAGGCATTGACCCTGAAGTCGAAAAGGTTTTCCTTCATGCAAAAACGCTTTTAACGGACCTGGGTGTAGAGATGAGGGAAATCTCTTTGCCGCACACGGAATATGTGGTGGCTGCCTATTATATAATCGCGCCCTGCGAGGCCAGCTCCAATCTTGCCCGGTATGACGGCGTAAAATACGGTTTCAGGGACAAGTCTTCGGAAGACTTGATCGAGATGTATAAAAAAACCAAATCAAAGGGTTTCGGTCTTGAGGTGCAGCGAAGGATCATCATTGGAACCTATGCCCTTTCAGCCGGATACTATGACGCCTATTACGGACGGGCGACAAAGGTCAGGACCCTTATCACGGAAGATTTTTCAAATGCCTTTGAAACCTGTGATTTTATCCTTTCCCCTGTGGCCCCGGCCCCGGCTTTTAAAATCGGGGAAAAAACAGATGATCCCCTGACCATGTATCTGACGGATATTTTTACGCTCTCTGCCAATATGGCCGGGATTCCAGGGATTTCAGTTCCTGCAGGCTATTCATCAAAGGGTCTTCCAATCGGCATCCAGATGATGGGAAGAAAATTTGATGAAATGTCCCTTTTAAGGGCAGGATACGGTTTTGAACAGAATATAGGGTTATCCAAAAAATTTCCTGATTTATCATAACAGGAGGTAAAGATGTCAACCATACTGCCCGAGGGGGAAAAGCTTAGACTTGCTGTTCAATGGATATCGGAAAAACGAAAGGAAAAATCTGACATCAATCTTGCAAAGCTTGCGGATGATGCAAGCTTCAGGTTTGATTTAAGCCCAAAGGATTCTGAATTCCTTCTAAGGTTTGTCAAGAATGACGACAGTCAGAATCCTGCCTGAAATTCTGTCTAACCAGATCGCCGCAGGCGAGGTGGTTGAAAGGCCTTCTTCAGTTGTAAAAGAGCTGGTTGAAAACAGTATTGATGCAAAGGCATCCGCCATTACCATTGAAGTCGAAAAAAGCGGGAAATCGCTGATCCGGGTTTCTGATGACGGCATCGGTCTTTCAAGGGATGACGCTCTTTTATCCATTGAACGGTATGCCACAAGCAAGATCTTTACAAAAGAGGATCTTTTCTCCATTTCCACCATGGGATTCCGTGGTGAAGCCCTTCCTTCAATCGCCTCGGTATCAAAATTGACTATGGTGACGCGACCCAAAGACAGGGATACGGGAACCCGCATTGAAATTTTTGGCGGAAAAGTCCGCAGTGTCTCAGACATTGGTGCTCCTGTGGGCACCCTGGTGGAAGTCAAGGATCTGTTTTTCAACACACCGGCCCGGAAAAAATTTTTAAAATCAGACACAACGGAAATCAGCCATATCAGCGACGGCATTGCCGGTATAGCCTTGGGGAATCCGGATATACGGTTCAGATTCTTTTCCAATAAAAGCCTTCAAAAAAATTTTCCATTATCAGACAGTCTTTTTCAAAGAACCGTCAATGTCCTTGGAACCGAAGTGTCTGGAAAAATGAATGAGATCAGCCATTCTGAGGATGGCCTGGCCATCAGCGGGTATTGCGTCCTTCCCGATATTGTCCGGAACAGTGCTTCAAAGATTTTTCTTTTTGTAAACCGGCGTCTGGTTTACGACCGCGGACTTATCTCTGCAATCTTTCAAGGATACCGGGGCAGGCTGATGAAGGGCAGATACCCCCTACTCGTCCTTTTTATCGATATTGCCTTTGATCAGGTGGATGTCAATGTCCATCCCACCAAGCGGGAGGTCCGCTTCTTTAATCATCAGCGGGTCTATGGGGCAGTCTCCGGAGCAATCGGGAAATCATTTTCAATACCACAAAAAGATATTTCAGGGGATTCACCCCTGAAATTCTCGCAATCATCCGTCCCGCCTGCCTTTCATCCGGATAGACCTGTGTTGATCAGGGAAAATGATTCACCAGGGGTGGAACAAAGCGTGATGACCTGGGGAAAACCGGCAGACATGCCTGTGTATAAGAAACCGGACAGGGCCGGAACACGCATGCCTGAGCTACCCAAAGAGAAACCGCACACACCGGTGATGTTTTATTCCGATCCGCCAAGAATCATCGGCCAGGTCATGGGAACCTATATTCTCGCTGAATCCGGGTCAGGCCTCCTGCTCATCGACCAGCATGCAGCCCATGAAAGAATAGTATATGAAGCATTAAAGAAAAAATTAAAAATTTCAAACATGGCAGGCCAGAGTCTTCTGATCCCTGAAACCGTGGAACTCACTCACAGGGAATCCGATATCCTGTTAAGCCTTATCCCGGATCTTTCAATACTTGGGATTGAGGTAGAGCCTTTTGGAGGAACAACCTTTGTCATTAAATCCATTCCCTCCATTATTTCCGGAAAAGAAATGAAACCGATCCTGACAAAAATCATAGAAAAAACATTAACCGAAAAAGATGAATCATCAAAGGATGGCTGGCTGGATGAATGTCTTATCTTAATGGCCTGCCACAGAGCCGTCCGGGCCAATTCGAGGATGAATGCAGCGGAAATGCAGAATCTCTTAAAAGACCTTGAAACATGTGATAATCCCATGCATTGCCCCCATGGGAGACCCATCATGGTGACCATGTCAAAAAACGATTTGGAAAAGCTTTTTAAAAGAATCGTCTGAGAGGTATTGAATTTTTTTTCGGCTTAGTAAAGTAATTTCGATAAATTCTCAGGATTTTATCTCCCATGGCATCAATGGTGTGATGGTCTTGAACCATCCTGAATGCATTTTCAGACCTGGCCCGTGATGCAGCTTCATTATCCAGAGTTTGTAGAAGCTTTTCAGACAGATCCCCCTCATCATCCACCCGGAAGAGGAGACCTGTGATGCCGCTTTTTATCACATCCGGTATCCCGCCGCTCTCCGATCCGATTACAGGGCAGCCGGCATACATGGCTTCCAGGATGGACTGGGGAATGCCTTCAAAAGGAATGCCGTTGATATCACGGGAGGCGAGCATTTTGCAGTCAAGTGCCCTGTAATATGGCCATACATCTTCCCTGAACCCGGTAAAATGGACCCTGTGTTCTATATTCAGATCCTTTGCACAGGCTCTTAAGTCTGCCAGGTATTCATCAGTTCCTGTTCCGATAATGGCAAGATGGTGTGGTATACGGGAGGAAGCCCTGTAAAAAGCCTTGATAACAACATCAACCCCTTTGTCACGGGAGACCCGGCCCACAAACCCGGTAAACCGGGCAGAGGAATCAAGGGATAATTCTTTGGCCAGACGTTTTTTTGCCTCAGCTTTTTCAACAAGGATTGCCGGCGGTATTATGCCGGAAGAAACCGTCCGGACTCTTTCGTTCGGGATGCCAAAGGTTTTTATCAGGTGCCGGGTGGTATAATCTGCCGTTGTAAAGACATAATTGCAAAGGTGATGGTAAAGAAGACCGTTATACCAGGATTTTCCGACATGGGCGCTGATGTGCCGGGAAAGGATTTTCAAAGGTATCCCGGTTCCCATGGCAGCAGACAATGCAATTTTTGTATCTTCGTTTCCATGGGTATTCAGGACATGGGGTTTGAAATTTCTTATGAGCTTTCTTAAAGCAAGGAAATCTTTTACAATGCCTGATCTTTTAAATTTGACATCATGGGTGATAAAGCCTTTTTCCATAGCTTTATTGTATAATGGGGTATTTCCTGGTGCTGCAATGATTATGTCATGCCCTTTTTCAGCCATCCAAGAGGATTCATTGAAAATTCTTTTTTCAAGCCCTCCGAACTCAGTGTGGCAGGTGGTATGAATAATCTTAAGGCACGGGATTGTTTCCATATTCTCTTTTTTTCCCTTTGAAGATTCAGATGTGGAATTACATTGCGATTCAAAGAATCCTTTTACGGAATTTAAAATAGGATATAGCAGCATTTTCTGTCAACTTGAATATCAGAAATATTACAGGCAATGAAAAAAATTTATATAGTTAAAAAAACAGGTTAATGATATAGAGAGCAGGGAAGGCTCTAACTGAAAACAAGTGAAAGGAGTTTGATTTTGAAGAGTGATAAAAAGATTCATGGAATATTTTATTTTGTTCTGACATTCATGCTGTTGTCAGGGTTCTTTATTACCCCCTGCATTTCAAAGGAAATACAAAAGGTTGCAGTTCTTCCATTTGTAATGAACACAAAAGATGATCTTACCTTCTTACAGAAAGGCATTTTCGACATGTTCTCATCCAGGATTTCCTATGAAGATGAGATTATTGTCCTGACACGTGAAAATCTTGAGAATCTACTGAAAAAGTCAGACCCTTCTTTTTCCGTCTCCCAGAGTGTGAATGAAGCAAAAGCAAAGGAATTAGGAACCTTTCTCAAGGTTGATTATGTCCTGTTCGGTAGTCTTACCCTCTTTGGAAACAGCATGAGCCTTGATGTCAATATGATTGATATCAAAAACAATACCCCTGCTTTGACTTTCCACCGGCAGGGAACAGAAGCCGGGGCCGTTATTCCTGAGCTTGATAAAATAGCAGAAGAGATTAATTTCAAAATTTTCGGACGACAGACAGAGGAGTTTCAAAGTGCTCAACTGGCCCTGGCACAGAATCAGGGTGGATCCAAGGATAATTTTGCAAGCCCTTTAAACAAATATGAAACTCTTTTTGAGATTAATGATGTGATTGAAGGCATGGCTGTCGGAGATGTGGATGGAGATAAGAAGAATGAAGTTGTAATTTTTTATGGTAATACCATAGAAGTTTTAGAATTAACCTCTGCAAGAAAACTTGTATCCGGCTCAAAAATTAATTTAAGCCACGCATTGACCGTTGTCGGTATTGATGTGGCAGATATCAATCATAACGGCTATTCTGAGCTGTTTGTGTCCTGCATCAACCCTGTAAATCAGAATGTAAGCGCTTTTATATACGAATATAACGGAAATAAATATGTTGAAGGATCGGAAGACTACCCTTGGTATTTCAGGGTGGTCGATTCGGAAGGACAAAAACTCCTCTATGCCCAACAGAGTGGTAAGGGTGGGCCTTATACGTCTGAAGAGGTGTTCCGGGTGAATGCCGAAGGATCAAAATACGTTGCCGGAGAAAACCTGAAAACACCTGCAGATTTTTCAATCATGGGATTTGCTAACGGTAAAATCCTTAAAGATAATAGCGAGTCAAGAGTCTATACAGACAAGAACGGAATGTTAAAGGTGTTTGATGAATCCGGACGATCCGATTGGTCAAGTGAAAAAGGATATGGCGGCAGCCTGTTATTTTTCTATTTCAACAGAACAAAAGCATCTGATGAAGAATTTGCAGGGGAATATTTCCACCCAAGGAATTTGCTCCATAATATGAAAGGTGATGATAAAAAGACCTTGGTGGTGATTAAAAATCATAACCAGACAAGCGATATGTTTAAAGGATTCAGAAGTTATGACTATGGCTTGATTGAAATCATGGAATGGAATGAACTCGGACTATCACCGGTTAGTGCGGCAAAAAGGATACCCGGCCAGATTACCGATATCAGTATCAGTGATTTGAATAATAATTCAAAAGAAAAATTATTGGTTTCTTTTATTAAACAGAGGAAGCAGCTTTTATCGAACAACACCTCCAAGAGCATTATCCTTGCATATGATTTATAAATTATTTTTTTTAAAAAAAGGAATTTATTGATTTTCGTTTTTTGAGATTAAATAATCATAAGTGACCTTTTTGATCTGCCGATATCCTGAGAAAAGCTCAAGAAGATATTCAAGCAGGAGAAAGGCCTGATCATTCATACACATATGGTGAAGCATAATGCCGCACATCCCGGAAGCCAGCCCTGTTTTGAACTCTTCTAAAAGGGTTGGCCGGCTTTCTTCAGCTGATTTTTCCTTCCGGGTGTGCAGGTCCACATGAACCGGGATATCCTCAAGCCCTTCCGGTGCAACCGGAAGGCTGCCATGGCTTCTGGAAATTCCTGTAAAACCGGCTTTTTTCAACATCATCATGGCATCCATGCTGCAGCGGTTCCAGGGAGGGGTGAAGACCTGGGTCAGATCTTTTCCCATAATGGTTTGAAGCCTTTTTTGTCCCCTTGTCAAATCATTCAAAACAGCCTGGGGCGACCGGGCCGGTCCGAATTCCTGTTTTTTCCCCTTGGGCTCATGGTTCATATGTCTGTAACCATGCATATGCCAGCAAAAAAGGGCCTTCCCCTTTTCACGGAATTCAGCCGTGGCCTCCCACCGTTTTTTTGTCATCCAGGACGGAACCACGGCTAGGCACAGGGGAATTTGGTATTTTAAAAACAGGCCCATCATTTTTGAGAAATTTTCTGACGGCACAGCAATATCGTCTGCCCGGAAAAAGGCCTTGATTTCATTGTCCGCCATTGCTGCCCGGATTTGTTTTTCAACTGCATCCGTTATATCCCGGAAAAGATGATAGTCATTCGACCGGTAGAGGGTGGATATCTTCATGTCACCGGCTCCTCATCCATTCCATGGTATTGACTGCCCCATTCATATTCAGTTTCGGCCCCGGGAAGCCGGCAGGCCTATGCAAGGCAGCCTCAATCCGCCGGGCAAGCCTTAAAGGTTCCAGATCCTGATCCTCAAGCAGGGTGATGGGGGCAAACCCGGCAAGTTTTGCAGCCCTCTCCCATTGTTCCCTATTCTGTGCAAAGGGCAGGACCAGGGCAGGCACGCCTGCGGCCACAATATTCATACAGGTATTATATCCGGCCATGCTGACGGAAAGATCCGATGCCCCTAGAAGGGAAACAAAATCCGGGGTGAAAGCCTCAATCGTGATCCTTTCATTCTCAAAGGATTTCAGATAATCCCGGTCTTCCTGATCCATATAAGGGCCGGTATAGGCTTTCAAAAGCAGGTTTTTCCCGGATAAGACCCCATGGCAGGCATGAACCACTGCCTTCAGCAGGGGTGCCCCCACATTTCCCCCGCCCACACTGGCGGTGATCAACAGCTTGCCCTGTTTCAGCCCGCAGCCTTCCCTGATCCGGCTGACTTTTTCCGGGTCTGGCACAGGGGTCACAAATCCTGTGTAAACAAGGGGGATTTTAATTTTATCCATTCCTGGAAAGGTGGCATCCAGTTTGATCAATCCCGGATCGGAATGAACCAGTACGGCATCAAACCAGGTATGAAGGGCTTCGATTACCCGGGTCTCATATTTTACCGGGTTTTTTTTTTCAACCAGGATGTCTCTCAGGCTGCAGACCACTTTACAGTCTATACCCTGCCTGGCCTTGATAAAGGTTAAAACCGGGATCAATTCAAACTCAAATGCTCTCCGGCCAAAGGGATAAAGCTCGACCAGGAAAAAATCCGGTTTTTCGGTCCTGACCAGATCCAGCAGGATGTTTTTACGTTCAAGTTTCACCTCTTCCAGATCCTTGAGCGGATCGACACAGTAAAGCCTGCTGAAGCCCTGGTCCATCATCAGGCCCGGCAGAGCCACTTTTCTTACATGGTTTGGCAGCAAGGCCGAGACCTCATCTCCGCCGGTCACCAGAATCACGTCAAAATCTTTCATGGCCCTTGCAATTTCAAGGGTCCTGAAAAAATGTCCCACTCCCAGCACATGCTGGCAATAAATAAGAATTTTCATAATTCAGTCCTGTATCCCATGTTCACGAATGCCCAGAAAAGCCTTTCATGAAAGTCTGTCTTCTATTTCAGCCTGAGGCGGTTTATCCTTTGAATCTGAATTTTTCCGTCCCATATCAGATCATGGAGGGAATAATCCTTTAGTAAAGGGGTTTCATCCGGATCAAAGGTTCTTTTTAACGCGTCATAGATCAGGATTTTGATGATACTCTGATGGGTGACCACCAGGATATATTGGTTTTCAAATGTTTTTGCCGCCTTTTCAAAAACCTTTGAAATCCGTTCCAGGACCCTGGTTCTGGATTCCCCCCCGGGAGGACAGAACTCCCATCCCCGTGATTCCTGGAATTCAATTGCCTTTGGGTCTTTTTGTCTGATATCCGTAATCCGCCGGCCTTCCCAGTCACCAAAGTCCTGCTCCCTTAAATCCGTATCAAAAAAAAGAGGGATACCCATTTGATCCGAAATGAGCCTGGATGTTTCCTTAGCCCGGGTCAAGGGGCTTGACAGGATCACATCAAAGGGTTCGGATGCAAGAAGCGCTCCCCAGCGGGCCGCTTCTCTTTTCCCTTCCGGGCTTAAAGGGATATCGGTGCTGCCCTGGATTTTTTTTTCCAGGTTCCATGGGGTCCTGGCATGCCGGATCAATCCCAGTCTGATCATTTATGAACCCATCTTAACTAAAAGGGTTTCAACGGTTTTATAATTTATATCCCTGTCATGAAAGGCCCTGACATATTCCATTGCATTTTTCCCCATCTTTTGCCTTAGCACCGAGTCCTGCAACAGATCCTTTAAGGCTTGAAAAAACAAGGGGCAGTCATACAGGGGAACCAGAAATCCTGTTTTTTTGTCTTGGACCACTTCGGGAATGCCGCCGTTTTTAAATGCCACAACCGGCAGGGAACAGGCCTGGGCTTCCAGGTATACCATACCCAGGGATTCCCGGATGCCTGGAAATGCGAATACATCTCCTGAACTGTAAAACCCGGCCATTTCTTTTGGGGGTATTTTCCCGGCAAAGGTATAATGCCCGGGGATATGTTTTTGGGCCAGGGCCTTGAGATAGCCCTCCATCTTTCCGCTGCCGGCAATGACCAGGTGGAAACCGGGGATTACCTCCGCCAGCATTGCACAGCATTGGATCAGCCAGTCCAGCCCCCTGGTTTTGACATCATCTCTGAACATGGCGGCCGTTAAAACGATCAGGCTATCGTCCAGTTTCCAGGCTTTTCTGTTTTCCTGTCCGGCCAGCTTATTTTTCATAAAGGCTTGGGGGGTGATGCCGGGTCTGACATAGGTCAGGCGATGGCCGGGGATGAGGCGCTGAAGATTTTTAAAATCAGAACCTTTGTTGGTAAAAATATGATGAGCTGTCTTAAGGGCGTACCGGTTCAAATAGTATCCCGTGATTGTTTTAATTCTTCTTTTTTGTTTTGTGGAATAAATGCCTTGAAAAATGATGTATTTTATCCCAAGGAGGTGACAGATCAAAGGGCCAAGAAGATCCGGGGCTTTATAATAGGTATGATAGGTGAGCCAGATGGCTGGCCGGTGTGCGGATAAATTTTTCAGGCTCCGGACGGCATCAACTGCCAGAAGCGGCCAGAGCCAGGGCTTTAAATAGATCCACCGGGCTCTTACCCTGCTCTGGATCTCAATGGTATGGCCCTGTTCCTCCAGGAATTGAACCAGACCCCGGGCAATGGCCAGATCCCCTGAAGGGTGGTCATGGTCCAGGGGTTTGAACGGGGCATAAAAGGCGATTTTCATTTGGGTGGATGACCCGGGCAGGCCATGAGCCCGGGAATCCGGTCACAATAAATCCGTGCAAGATCATGGATCAGTTCTTTATTGTTAAACTCCCGGATTATCCTTTCCCTGGCTTTTGGGATGACCTTTTGCCTCAATGCTTCATCAGTCAATAATAATTCCATGGCCGAGGCCAGGGCGTACGGGTCATTCTCGGGCACCATTTTCCCTGTTATCCCGTCTTCAAGGAATTCGGGTATGCCGGACACCTTTGGAGCTGCCACAGGCACATTCATTGCCATGCTTTCCGCCATGACATTGGGGATGCCGTCCCGGTCTCCGTCAGCGGCAATCTTACACCCCAGCACAAATAGATCAGCCTCGGCATAATAGCTGATGACAGCTTCATGGGGCAGGGTGCCTGCAAGGGTTGTGACAGATTCGAGCGAAAGGGCTTTGATTATCTGGACTATTTTTTCATTGTCTTGTCCCTCACCGATCAGGGTATGTTTAAATTTCACCCCCCTGTCCCTGAGAATGGCCAGGGCTTTATAGACAATATCAAGACCCTTTTTTTCAGTCATTCTTGCCACGGTCAGGATTTTATAGGGAGGAGTGCACAAGATGGATTTTGGCTGGGGAGAAAAATAGTTGGGGTTAATGCCGTGGTATACACAAAAAACAGAAGTATTGCCCTTACCGGCCAGGGTGTTCAGATATTTTTGATTGTAACGGGTGCAGGTCACGACAAACCGGGCCATATCCATTTTTTCCCTGAGTTGCCGGGGGTCTGAGGTGTAAATGTCTTTGGCATGGGCAAAAAAGCTGAAGGGTACCCCGCTCAAAATGCTTGAAAACATGGCCACGGATGTGGGGGAATGGGCAAAATGGGCCTGGAAATGGATAATATGTTTTCCCGGCAGACAATGATGGACCAGGTACCCGGCTTGCAGAAGGTGTTTGATGGTGGCTGATGTTTTTGTTCGCCTCCATCTTGCCGCTGCTGTTTTAAGGGCTTTAAAATAAACACCGGGCCGTTTCAAGGCCAGCATCAGATTATGATATCCTAATGGTAAAAGGTGGCCCAGGATGGTGCTGGGCAGGTATTGCACTGCGGCTTTAATTTTTCCCACGTTGCTATGGGTGAAGGATTCCCGTGGTTCCCGCATGGAGATGATATGGATGGAAAACCCAAGGGATTCCAGGAGCAGGATTTCATTGGAAATAAAGGTTTCAGATATCCTTGGATAGCCTTTCAAAACCATACATAGCGTCGGGGGTACATTGTTTTCCATTTTTACCGTTCCAA
>MGTJ01000015.1 GCA_001799395.1 Desulfobacterales bacterium RIFOXYA12_FULL_46_15
CCCTTCTGTGCCCCAGGCCTTCTCGCTGGTAAATTCTTTCAGATATTCCCGGATGCCCGGAATCTGGTCTGCATGGGCTTTTTTTACATAAAAATAAAGGGGCCGGGAAACAGGATAAGAACCGTCGGCAATGGCGTCAAAAACCGGTTTTACACCTCCAATTGAAGAACCCTGGAGTTTATCGGCATTCTGGTCCAGAAAGCTGAAACCGAAAATACCCAATGCTTTTGAGTTGGCTTCCAGTTTCTGAACAATCAGGTTGTCGTTTTCACCTGCTTCGATATAGGCGCCGTCTTCACGGATAGTATGGCAGATTGATTTGAACTGCTTTTTATCGGTTTTTTTCAAGGCTTCGATAAACTCAAATTTTTTTCCCCCGTTTTCCATGGCAAGCTCGACAAAAGCGTCCCGGGTTCCGGATGTGGGCGGCGGCCCAAGAACTTCGATGGCAATATCCGGAAGTTTAGCATTAATGCTTTTCCAGGTTTTATAGGGGTTTGCTACCAGGGTAGGAGTTCCGTCCGGGTTCGGAACTTTGGCTGCCAGGGCAAGGAAAATGTCTTTCAAGGAAAGCTCCATCAGTGCGGCTTTTTTGGAATTGGCAATCACGATGCCGTCATAACCGATCTTGACTTCAACTATTTCTTTGATGCCGTTTGCAGCCGCTTTTTCAATTTCCGATACCTTGATTCGTCTGGATGAATTGGTAATGTCCGGGTATTGAACGCCCACACCGGCCCCAAAGAGTTTGTGTCCTCCGCCTGACCCGGTGGATTCGATTTTCGGGGTCTTGAATTTTGTGGACTTGCCGAAATTTTCTGCCACAACAGTGGCAAAGGGGTAAACGGTTGAAGAACCGACAACTGAGATATAATCTCTGGATTCGGCGTGAACATTGCCAATGCCCGTGATAAAGAAAAGGGCCAGTACATTTAATAATAGTTTTTTCATTTTATCTCCTGTTTTTAAGGTTAACTGCAGTCTTCAGTTCTCACACTATAAACAGGATTTATTAGGGTAAGTTTAATAAAAGATTAGAATACCGTTAGCTGGTTAAATCTCTTTAAAGCAAGCAGAAGTAAAAAGGATTTGTTAACAAATCAGGAGATGATGGTTTTTTCAAGATAAAGGATATTACCTTTTTCATTATATGAATACCGGTTGAAATAGGTCTCCATGATAATGATACCCCGGCCGTGATCCTCACTGTCATCAAGGATCTTTCTGCGTTGTTGCCGCCAGTCGAATCCGTCCCCTTCATCTTCAATCATCATCTTGATCATTTCTTTATTGATGACGCGCAGCTCGAATTTGACGATTTTCCCGGGATCACCTACATTTCCATGCCGGACGGCATTGGTCAGTCCCTCCCGGATAACAAGATTGATGGGGAATAAATGCTTTTCGATCCCGGTAAGGGTTGATAGAAGATAGCGATTGGCTTCCTCACAGACTGTATCAATATTCCTCATGCTGGATGAAAAATCGAACCGTATGGAATCTTTTGTCTTGGAAACAGCATAGGTTGATCTTTCTATTATCATGGATTCACACCTCCACACATAAGACAACAATATCATCCTCAGGCAGGGTCCCTTTCCCGAAAAGGTAATGAATCAGGGCTTCCGGGGCCTGTTCATAGGGAACCCCCGCAACCTCCCGGTAGACCGGCAGGAGGCTGTCGGCACCGCTCGCCCAGGTGATCTTCTTTTCCGCAGATTCGACAAGCCCGTCCGAATAGGCAAAAAACCTGTCTCCTGAAGATACTGTAAGGCTCTGCACGCCGAAATGGGCATCTTTGAACATGCCCAGGATATCTCCTTCCGTTTTGATCAGAAATGGCTCTCCCTTAACCGGCAGGCAGACAACCGGCGGGTGGCCTGCGTTGATGATGGTCAATTTGTGGGTAGTCCTGTTGATATGCATATAACAGGCGGTGAGATATTTGCCGCCGGGCATGATTTCCACCAGGACATCATTGATCATTTTAATACTTTCAATGGGTGAATAAACCGGGGTACAGTTCTGGGCCAGCAATGCCTTTACCGATGCCGTCATATAGCTTGTTTTGATATCATGCCCGGAAAAATCCGCAACAAAATACCCTTTGATGTTTTCCGATATATTCAGGATATCGTAAAAATCTCCGCCCGCCTCTTCAAGGGCTTTGTAATACACACCGAATTTTGCATCCGGGTTGTCTGCCGGTGTCGGCAGCATGGAGACCTGGGCCTCGGTCAATTGCCTGAGTTTGTTTGCCTGGCCTGTAATAAGTGAATTGGTTGCAATGGACAGTTTCAGATGGATTCTGACCCTTGCCAGCACCTCAAGGGGGTGAAAGGGTTTTGTAATATAATCCACTGCTCCCAGATCAAATCCCTTTAGTTTTGAATCCACCTCGCTGACACCTGTCAGAAACAATACAGGGATGGCATTGGTTTCAGCATTGTCTTTGAGTTTCCGGATCACATCAAACCCGCTTTCTCCCGGCATTTCAATATCCAGGAGGATCAGGTCCGGTTTCTCTTTCAGGGCGATGGCCCTGGCATCCGGCCCATTGTCTGCGCAAAAAATTTTATATCCTTCTTTGGACAGGGATTTTTCAATCAGTTTCAGGTTCAACCGGTTATCATCAACGGCAAGTACGGTATAAGGCTGCTTTTGTTCCATGGCTGATATCCTTTTTTTTATCCGCGCATGGATGGATTAAGGGCGCTGACCTTGTTTTCAAGATCCTTGATATAGGAATTAAAACCATCAAGACTGCCTTTTTTGGCCTGCATTTCCATATCCCTGGCAAGCGAAAAAATCTCATCAAACCCAAGATTACCGGCAGCCCCTTTGATGGAGTGGGATGCTGCCGCTGCATCGGCCGGATTGTTGTCTGAAATTCCTTTTTTAATTTTACCTATATCTGAAAACGTGGTAGTTACAAAAAGCTCGACAAGTTCTTTAAAATCCTCTTCATCAACCCCCAGCCGGGATGCAAGATCATTAAAATCCATAAAGACTCCTTAAGATAGAAACGTGAATGAAAAAAAGATAAGAAACGATTTTTAAAAAAAATTATAAAATTATTTTATCCTCTTGTAAACAGCCGTTTCAAAAATCAGGTTTCTTTTTTGGCCTTATGCTTTTTTTAAGCCCTGTATTTTGAAATTGACAAAAAAGATAAAAGCACCATGTTTATAACCCGATAAATAACCCAGTAAAAGGAGTAAGCCTCTATGGAAAAAGACACCCATCATTTTATTCAGGAATATAAAGGCCTCGGAGCCTTTGGCCTTGACCGGGAAACCGATGAGGAAACCATCATGTTCTATCTTCAGAAATTTTCCGAAGACCGGTTTTTAAAAACATTCATCCCCCGGCTGCCGGATAAGGAACTTGAAGAGATCTATTTGTTCATTAATGCAAAACTCAAACAGCATATTACAGAAGATGAATATCACAGCCTGTTTTTAAAGGATCGTTGAAATTTAATTGTTTGTTTTAGTTATATTTAGTTATATTTTATATTAAATTATTTATTTTAAAATTATCTGTTGACAGATTATAACTAAAACTATAGTTAACATACCTAAAGTTTGTGGTTATTAAAAATAACCCGACCGTGGATAATGACAGGAAATTGTTGACCTGAAACAAACCCCATCTCCTTGGCAAGCATTATCCGGCAGCCCGTTTCTGTCCCGACCCTGGCAGAACGGGCTGCACTTTTTTATTCATATCAGGGCTTTAAAGCGCATCCTGACTCTTTACAAAGATCAGGACCCCTTATATGATAACATCCGATCAGGCAAGTGGATCATTGCTGAAAAATACAATGAAAGATATTGATTAAGGACAAAGGAGGCCGGAAAATGGAAGAAATGTATTCAACCAGGGAAATCGCAAAATTTTTAAACATTAATGAAAAAATGGTATATTCCCTTATCTCGGAAAAAGGACTGCCGGCCTCCAAAGTTACCGGAAAATGGCTTTTTCCCATAAACCTTGTAAGACAATGGGTTGAGGCGGGCACGGAAAATTTCCCCCAGACAGCCAAACTGCCCCCTTACCATGGTCTTGTCCTCATTGCCGGGAGCAACGATCTTCTGCTCGATAAAATCATCTCAACCTTTAATATCAAACACGAAAAGCATATGGCCATGTTCGGCATGGCCGGTTCCCTCGGCGGGCTGAGAGCGTTGAAACAAAATCTTTGCCATATTGCATCCAGCCATCTTATCGGAGATAACGACGACTATAATTTTCCTTTTTTAAAAGATGAAATGAACCAGATGCCTGCTGTTGTAAATTTCTGCCTGAGAGAACAGGGCATTATCGTTCAAAAGGGGAATCCTCAAAATATCCTGTCCGTAAATGACCTTAACCGACCGGATATAACAATTGTTAACCGGCAGCTCGGTACAGGGACCCGAAAGCTTTTTGATCATCTGCTGAAAGATGCTCAAATAAAAGGCGAGGCCATTAAAGGATATGAAACCACCCTGTCCAGACACATGGATGTGGGTCTGGAAATCCTGAACCGGAGAGCAGATGCAGGCCCCGGTATCCGGCCGGTCGCCAATATCCTTGGCCTTGATTTCATCCCTGCCTGCTGGGAGCGGTTTGATCTCGTGATCCACAAAGACAGGTTCTTTGACCAGGGCATCCAGCTTTTCCTGTCCCTCTTAAAGGGAAAAGTGATTCAAACAACCGCAGAAGCTTATGGCGGTTATGATCTTTCCATGACCGGGAAAATGGTTTACCCAGCCACTGGAACTGAAAAAGAATAGACTAATTTTTATTATACTTTGTTAATATTGGTTAGTATTGGTAATAATTTTTATAAAATTTTAGTTTTATAAAATTTTCTGTTGACTATCTCCTGACATTAACATATTCAGACTCTGTTTTTTACAGCAGTTTTATTTGTTAATAAAGCACTATAATACAGGAGGTTTAACATGAATAAAAAATGGATTATGAATTGGGTCATTGTGTTTTTTATGACAATGGGTCTTGCCGCCTTTGCCCAGGCTGAAACCAAAAGCCTGATGATGGCCACCACCACGAGCACGGAAGATACCGGTCTTCTGGATTATCTCATGCCGTTGTTTGAAAAAGATACCGGCATTGCATTGAAATGGACGGCCACAGGAACCGGAAAAGCGTTAAAACTGGGTGAGACCTGTGACGTGGATGTTCTTTTAGTCCATGCCCCGTCTGCTGAAAAGAAATTTATTGAAAACGGGTTCGGCAAGGACAGAAAAGAAATCATGTACAATGATTTTGTCATTATCGGACCAGAGAGTGATCCAGCCGGCATCAAAGGCAAAAGCCTGGCCGACGCCCTCACTGCCATCAAAGGCAAACAGGCTCAATTCATGAGCCGGGGCGATGATTCCGGGACCCACAAAACAGAGCAGATATTATGGAAAGCCTCAGGTCTTCAGGTTCCTGACAAGGAAACCTGGTATGTTCAGACCGGACAGGGAATGCTGGCAACCATAACGGTTGCTCAGGAAAAAAACGGCTATACCATGACGGATAGAGGGACCTATATCAAATACAATTCCCAGAACAAAGGCAACGCGTCCTTGAAAATCCTGGTTGAAGGTGATAAAAACCTTTTGAATCAGTACAGTGTGTTAACCCTTAATGCAGCAAAATGTCCCAAGGCAAAATATGACCTGGCAGTTCAATTTTCAGACTGGATGGCATCGCCAAAGGGACAAAAACTTATTGGGGATTTTCTTTTAATGGGAGAAAGACTGTTTTTTCCAAACGCAGACTAGGCAGGTATGGATTTTATAGTTGAAGGCTTTTTCAAAGCCCTTGAACTTTTGATAAACGGTGACGGTTCCACCTGGTCGGCAGTTCTTGCCACCTTGAAAGTATCGGTCTGGTCCCTTTTGATCAGTACCGTCACCGGTCTGCCCTGCGGGTTTATGATTGGCTATTTTGATTTTAAAGGAAAAAAGCAGTTAAGAACCGTCCTGGATACCCTGCTTGCCCTTCCAACGGTTTTCATCGGTCTTGTGGTCTATGCATTCATATCCCGGCAGGGTCCCCTGGGCGAATTCGGATTGCTGTTTACCCTGTCGGGAATTGTTATCGGACTCACCATCCTTGCTTTCCCGGTGGTGACTGCCATTACCGCCTCAACGGTTGAAGGCATTGATCCGGATCTTAAACTGACCCTTATTTCCCTTGGCGCCGGCAAACGCCATATCCTGACCACCTGTCTCTGGGAAGTGCGCTACGGCATCCTGACCGCCATTGTCAATGCCTATGGAAGGGTTTCCACTGAAGTGGGCATTGCCATGATGATCGGCGGCAATATCAAATACCATACCCGTACCATCACAACTGCCATTGCGCTTGAAACCAACAAGGGGATGTTTGCCGACGGCATAGCCCTGGGGCTGGTCCTCATTACCATTGCCTTTATCGTGAATCTATCCCTTTCCTTTCTAAGAAAGCAATGACACATACTAACCCGGCATACCATTTAAAAAACATCCGGCATTATTACGGATCTCAAAAAGTACTGGATATTGATGATCTTAATATCAAAACAGGTTCCATCACAGGGCTTATCGGGTCCAACGGAAGCGGAAAAAGCACCCTTTTAAAGATGCTGGCCTTTGCCCTGAAACCTGCAAAAGGGCAAATTTTCTATAAAGGCCGGGAAGAATCCGGGTTCTCTCCAACAGTCCGCTTAAAAGTGACCCTTCTGACCCAGAACCCTTATCTTTTGAAACGCTCTGTTTTTGAAAACATCATCTATGGTCTTAAAATCCGAAAAGACACGAATCATCTGGAAGCAAGGGTAAAAACCGTTCTTTCAACCGTAGGCCTTGATTATGGAAGCTTTGCCCACCGGCGATGGCATCAGTTGTCCGGCGGTGAGGCCCAGAGAGTGGCCCTGGCCGCGAGATTAATCCTTAAACCGGAAGTCCTGCTCCTGGACGAACCCATAGCCAGTGTGGATACAAAAAGTGCCGGACTGATCCGTAAAGCCTCACTCAAGGCCAGGGATGACTGGGGGACCACCCTTGTTATTGCCAGTCATGACCTGCAATGGCTGTATTCCATTACTGAAAACCAGATTTCCATTTTCAACGGCAAGATTTTCCCTGGCGGGATTGAAACCATTATTACCGGACCTTTTGAAAAAACCGGGGATAAGGCTTTTGTAAAAAAACACGCCAACGGACAGCCTCTTATTCTCAAAGCCCCTGGTCCAAATGAAGAAAATGCCGTTATCAGAAAAAAGGATATCCTTATCGAACCTTCAGGGCATGATCTCACAAAAGGCATCAATCGCCTGTCCGGCCATGTCGCCGCCATGCACCTGGAAAAGGAAACCCATCATATCGTGGCCACTGTTCTGGTTCATGATCTTTCCTTTGTTTTAAAGCTTACACCGGATCAGGCCGGCAGTTTTGGGCTCTATCCTGGAAAGAACATCACCCTCGGGTTTTACCCCGGTGATGTGGAATGGTTTTAAGCTTTTTCTCCGGTTTCATTTTTAACAGCTTTTCAAACTAAAACCTGCATTGTTTTTGAGACAGACTCAATAATTAAACTTATCGTAATTAAAAGATAAAATATTTATTTCTATTTAAAACATTAAAATTTTCATAGTGTAACAATTATTTTATTGACAAAACAAAAGCCGTACTATAATTATTGTTTAAACCAATATAGGAAAATAAAAAAAAGAGGCTTTGCAATGCAACACAACAAAACGGAAATTAGAAAACGGCAAATCCTTGATACAGCGACAAAAGTCTTTGCCCAAAGGGGTTTCAATGAAACAACCATATCTGAAATCGCAAAGGATGCCAAGATTTCAGAAGCATCGATTTATGAATATTTTTCTACCAAAGAGGGACTTTTATTTTCAATCCCCACCCAGTCATCGCAAACGCTTTTTGATACCATGGCCTTTCATTTAAAATTGATCCGGGGGGCAGCCAACAAACTTCGGGCTATTGTTTTTCTGTTTATGGATTCCTACCAGAAGAATCCTGATTTTGCAGCAGTCCTCATGTTGTACCTGAAGCACAATAAAAAATTTTTAGACACCGAGGGCCACCTGACGATCAAGGCAGGCATAAAGCAGATCACAACAGTGATCGAACAGGGGATCGAAGCCAAAGAATTCAAGGAAGATACCCATCCCTATCTCATCCGTTCAATGATCCTCGGGACCATTGAGCATCTGGTAACCAACTGGGTCATGACAGGAAAGCCGGAAAATCTTGAAGATCTGGTAGACCCCCTGGTGGATACGATTATCAAAGGGATTTCGAACAGTTAAAAAAGGTGCGCCATGGATATCATTGAAACAAAAATTGATGTGAATTCCGAACAATATCAGAAAAATTACCAGGAAATGACCGCTCTTGCCCTGGATCTTGAAAAGGAGCTGGATAAAGCAGCCAATGACAGGTCCTCCAAAGCCCTGAAGCGGCATGAGGAGTCGGGCAAGCTGCCGGCACAGAAAAAACTGGATTTGCTGCTGGACAAAAATACCCCGTTTCTGGAAATCGCTCCCCTGGCCGCCATGGGGCTGTATGACGCAAAAATACACAAAGCCGGGCTTCTGGCCGGTATCGGTGTCATCGAAGGAAAAGAATGCATGATCAGCATCAGCGACGCCACCATTAAGGGAGGGTCCATTTATCCCATGGGGGTGAAAAAAACCTTGCGATGCCAGACCATTGCCATGGAAAACCGGTTGCCCCTGGTTACGCTGATGGATTCCGCAGGCGCTTATCTGCCGCTCCAGTCTGAAATTTTCCCCGATATTGATGACGGTGGAAGAATCTTTTTCAACCAGGCCCGGATGTCGAAAATGGGCATCCCCCAGATCGTGGGGGTCATGGGTTTGTGCACGGCCGGCGGGGCTTACGGCGTGGCCATGTGTGATGAAATCGTTCATGTAAGAAAGCATGGCGCGATTTTCCTTGGCGGACCGCCCCTGGTGAAGGCGGCAACCGGAGAGGATGTCTCAGCCAATGACCTGGGCGGTGCAGAGCTTCACTGCTGTGATTCAGGAGTGTCCGACTATTATGCTGAAGATGATGCCCAGGCCATCAGGATGATCCGGAAAATAACAAAAAATCTTCCTGCTGCTGAAAAATCAAGGCTTTCCATGGCCGTACCCGAACCTCCGATGTATGATGTAAAAGAGCTGTACGGCATTGTGGGCCCGGATCTTTCCCGGCCCTATGATATCAGGGAAGTGATTGCCAGGATCGTGGACGGTTCAAGGTTTCTGGAATTCAAGGAATTGTTCGGTGAGACCCTGGTCACGGGATGGGCCCATATCCACGGGTATCCTGTGGGCATCCTGGCCAATAACGGTATTCTTTTCTCCAAGAGCGCCCAGAAAGCCACCCAGTTTATCCAGCTCTGCGACAAGCGGGAAATCCCACTTGTGTTCCTGCAGAACATCAACGGATTTATCGTGGGAAGTGATTATGAACGGGCCGGGATTACAAAGGACGGCCACAAGATGGTCAATGCAGTTGCCAATGCAAGTGTGCCCAAATTCACCATGATTGTGGGGGCATCCTTTGGTGCGGGCAATTACGCCATGTGCGGCAGGGCCTATTCTCCGAGATTTCTGTGGATGTGGCCCAATGCCCAGATCGGCGTCATGGGCGGCCGGCAGGCAGCTGATGTACTGGTCAGCATTACCAATGACCAGCGCCAAAGAGCCGGTCAACAAAACCTGACCCGGGAAGAAACCGGCTTTATCAAAAAACCGGTAATGGAGGCGGCACTGAAAGAAGGCAATGCCTATTACAGCACCTCCCAGCTCTGGGATGACGGTATTGTTGATCCTGCAAAATCAAGGGATGTCCTGGGGCTGGCTGTTTCCGCCTCCCTGAACGCACCTCTAAGGGACCAGGACCAAGGATTCGGCGTGTTTAGAATGTAGGCCAGGTCATAACAGTTGAAAACAGGAAGACCATCATGTTTAAAAAAATTCTGATTGCCAACCGGGGAGAAATCGCCTTAAGGGTCATCCATACCTGCAGGGAAATGGGTATAAAAACCGTTGCCGTGTATTCCGATGCTGATAAAAAAGCCGCCCATGTAATTTCTTCGGATGAGGCCGTATATCTCGGACCCTCCGAACCTTCCTTAAGCTATTTGAATATGGATGCCGTCATTGCTGCTGCAAAAAAGACCAGGGCTGATGCCATACATCCGGGATACGGGTTTCTTTCCGAAAACCATGAATTTGCCAGGCGCTGCCGGGATGAAGACCTTGTATTTATCGGTCCGGCACCCGGAGTGATAAAAAATCTCGGGGATAAAATCACTTCAAGAAACATCATGATAGGCGGCGGTGTGCCGGTCATCCCCGGTTTAAGCCGCTCTGAACCGGATATGGCGGTGCTGAAAGAGGCTGCAAAAAAAATAGGGTATCCTATCCTGGTAAAGGCCACGGCCGGCGGCGGGGGCAAGGGCATCCGCATCGTCCATGGGCCTGAAGAAATGGAACAAGCCGTGACTGAGGCCTCCAGCGAAGCTTTTAATGCCTTTGGAAATCGGGAGGTCTATATTGAAAAATTCTTTACCCGGGCCCGGCATATTGAATTTCAGATTCTCGCCGATCAGTACGGACATACCATCCATCTCTATGAACGGGAATGTTCCATCCAGCGGCGCCATCAGAAAATCATCGAGGAAACCCCTTCTTTGGCATTGACCCCTGAATTGCGGGAAGAAATGGGGAATGCTGCGGTTAAAGCCGCTAAATCGGCACATTATGAAAATGCAGGAACCGTGGAATTTCTCCTGGATGAGGAAAACCGGTTCTATTTCCTGGAAATCAACACAAGACTCCAGGTGGAGCACCCCGTTACGGAAATAACCACGGGTGTGGATCTTGTCCGGCTTCAGATCGAAATTGCGGCAGGGCGGGAATTGAGCCTCAGGCAAAGTGATATCCGGCCCAGGGGTCATGCAATCGAATGCAGGATTTATGCTGAAGACCCGGAAAAAGACTTTTTCCCCTCACCAGGAACCATCCGGTTTATGAAAGAGCCTGACGGACCCGGAATCAGGATCGATTCCGGGATCTACCAGGGATTTGAAGTCCCGGTGGATTATGATCCCATCCTGTCCAAGCTCATCGTCCATGCAGGGACCCGGGATGAGGCCGTGGGAAAGATGATCAAAGCCTTGCAGGATTATATTATCCTGGGTGTCAAAACCCCTGTTGAGTTGATGACGGATATTTTAAATTCAGAACCCTTCAGGACCGGCCAGGTGTTTACGGATTTTATAACAACCCATTTTTCAGACTGGAAACCGGACAGGGATCTTGCCGATATGGCCATGATCGCCTTTCTTGCCCATAGCCGGGGGAATATTGAAAAAAGAGGCCGTACATCTTCCGAACCGGGAAAAACCGTATCTCCCTGGGATACCCTGGGAAACTGGAAACTCTAAATAAACGGAGAGATCAATGGAATACAATCTCATGGTCAACCAGGAAAAAAAATGTATCAATGCCGTCATTTCCGATCAGCATATTCAGGTTCAAACGGAAAACGCCCTCCATGACGCAGGGTTTGTGAATATATCGGATCACCAGGTCCTGCTTACTGTAGACGGGAAGATTTTCAATGCCTTTGTCTCCCATCACGGGAATACAAAAACCGTGGCCATCCAGGGGCGATCCTATGAAATCCGGGATGCCGACCTGATTGAGGAGACCTCTTCCGGGAAAAAAAGCGTCTTAAATGCCGCCACCATTGTTGCTTCACCCATGCCGGCCGTGGTAACCGGCATCCTCGTCAAGACCGGAGACAGGGTGGAAAAAGGCCGGGGGCTTGTCATTGTTTCGGCCATGAAAATGGAGACCACCCTTTTTGCCCCCTTTGACGGTACAATCTCCGGGATAAATGCAAAACCAGGGGACAAGGTTATGCCCACCCAGATCCTTGTGGATATTGAAAAAGACTGAGGAGACACCATGACAAAAACCATTGCTGCTGAAAAAGACCTTTTGTATGCTGAAAAAAACGGCATCGCCTTGATCACCATTAACCGGGAAAAGCAGGGAAACGCCATCAGCCCGGAGGCTGTCCGGCTTTTTCATGAGGCTCTGGAATCAGCCCGGAAAAACGATTATGTCAAGGTTGTCTGCATCACCGGTGCAGGGGACAGGGTGTTCTGCTCCGGGGCCGATCTTTCCGGCACTATGGGCAAGGGATCAGAAGAAGAAAAGGAAATCTTTGGCCGGTATGCCGATCTCCTGATCAAACTCCACCGGTTTGAAAAACCCACCCTGGCCATGATAAACGGGCACTGCCTGGCAGGCGGAACCGGGTTTATGCTGGCCTGCGATATTGTCCTGGCAAGGGAGGATGTGACCTTCGGGACCCCTGAAGTCAATGTCGGGCTTTTTCCCATGATGATCGGGGCCCTGATTTACCGGAATGTATCAAGAAAAAAAGCCATGTCCATGATGCTCCTGGGAGAAAGGCTATCAGCTGCCGAGGCCCTGGAAATGGGAATGGTCACAAAGATTTTTCCAAAGGCGGATTTTGACCTGGAAACCGGAAAAATACTTACGGCTCTGGCCCAAAAAAGCCCCATTGGAATAAAGATAGGAAAAAATGCGCTGAACCATATTGAATCCATGCCATTTGAAGAAGCTGTTCACTTTCTTTCAAAACAACTGTCCGTTATTGCCAAAACAGAAGACGCAAAGGAAGGAATAACCGCGTTTTTAGAAAAAAGACTGCCAATGTTTAAAGGGAAATAAGAATGAAAGATGAACTGATCATTGCAAATTGTTCCGGATTTTACGGAGACAGGCTCAGTGCGGCCAAAGAACTGGTGGAAGGCGGAAAGATCGATGTATTGACCGGGGATTATCTTGCCGAGCTGACCATGGCCCTTTTGTTCCGGATGAAGCAAAAAGATCCGGACAAAGGGTATGTATCCACTTTTCTTTTGCAGATGGAACAGGTCATGGGTACCTGTCTTGACAAGGGTATAAAGATTGTCGCCAATGCCGGGGGATTGAACCCGCAAGGCCTTGCAAAAGAATTGAAGGCACTGGGCCGGACCCTGGGATTAAACCCGGTCATTGCCTATATCCATGGGGACGATCTCATGCCAGTGCTTTCAGACCTCCAGGAATCCGGGGAAGCCTTCAGGCACATGGACAAACATACAGACCTGAAATCTTCAGGCCTCCACCCCCTGACGGCCAATGCCTACCTTGGCGGATTCGGAATCAAAAAGGCCCTCGACCTCGGGGCTGATATTGTGGTGGGCGGAAGAATTGCCGATGCTGCCCTGGCCGCAGGTCCTTCAGCATGGAAATTCAACTGGAAAGAAAGCGATTTTGATAAACTGGCCGGCGCCTATACAGCCGGACATATTATAGAGTGCGGGACCCAGGCCACCGGCGGGAACTATTCTTTTATGGATGAAATCCCTTCCTATGAAAACATGGGGTTTCCCATGGCCAGGATGCGTGAAGACGGCTCCTTTGTCATTACCAAGCATAAAGGAACAGGAGGACTGATCTCCAAAGGCACGGTGACAGCCCAGCTTTTATATGAAATCAGGGAGCCTGCCTATCTTACACCGGACGTCAAAGCCAGGTTCGACACCCTTTCCATAGAGGATCTTGGCGATGACCAGGTATTGATTTCCGGGGTCAAAGGAGACCCCCCGGCAGGATACACCAAGGTCTGCATCAATACTCTGTATGGGTTTAAAAACAGCATGACCGTTATTCTGACAGGACTGGATATTGAAAAAAAGGCAGAAATTGTTGAGCATATCGTGTTCGGAATCATGGGCGGCAAAAACCGGTTTGAAAAAAGCGATGTTCAGCTCACCCGGTCCGGCAGCCCAAATCCCATAACCAATGACGAAGCCTTTTCATATTTAAGGATTTCCGTCATGGACAAGGACAAGACAAAGGTCGGCAAATTATTTTCCTCTGCCATTGTCGAGGCCGCCCTTTCCACCATTCCAGGGTTTACCCTCACAGGCCCCCCTTCCGGGGAAATACCTGCCATCCTGCACTGGCCGGCCCTGGTTTCGCTTAAGAACATCAGGCAGGAGGTAGTGCTCAATGATGAGGTTTATGCCGTTGAAACACAATTTTTCCCGCCCTTGGCCACCCCTGTGGAAAACATCAGGTCAGAAGCAGGTGCAAAACCGTCTATGCCGGCAGGCAAACCCCATGCCGGACCCTTTACAAAAATTGCGTTAGGAAGGCTCTTTGCCACACGGTCCGGTGATAAAGGGGGAAATGCCAACCTGGGCGTATGGGCAAGAGACGAAAAAGGGTTTTCCTTTTTGAACGAATTTTTAACCGTAACAACACTCAAAGAGCTGCTGCCCGACATGGCAGGGTTTGACATTGAAAGATATGAACTGCCCAATCTTCTGGCCTTGAATTTTTATATCAAAGGCGTGCTGGAAGACGGGGTGGCTGCCTCTTTGAGAAGTGATCCCCAGGCCAAGACCCTGGGGGAATACCTTCGGGTAAAGATCATCGAAATTCCTGAATCCCTGAAACCCTGAAAAAGGAGATAAAAAAATGGGGAATGATTTGTATTTTAAAAAAGAGCATGAACAGGTCAGAAAAGCGGTCCGTGATTTTGTGAAAAAAGAGGTCAATCCCTATGTAGATGAATGGGAAGAAAAAGGGATTGCACCCCTGCACGATTTGTTTAAAAAGATGGGTGATTTAGGATTCCTCGGCATCCGGTATGACGAGAAATGGGGAGGGGAAGGTCTGGATTACTGGTATGAAACCGTAGTGCTTGAAGAATGTGCAAGAATTGATTGCGGCGGCATCCCCATGGCTATTGCCGTTCAAATGAACATGGCGACCCCGGCCATTTATGATTTCGGGTCTGACTATTTAAAAGAAACCTATCTGAAACCGGCGCTCAAGGGTGATCTTGTCGCTGCCATTGCCGTGACCGAACCTGATGCCGGGTCAGATGTGGCAGCCTTGAAAACCTTTGCCAAAAAGGACGGGGGTCATTATATCCTGAACGGGTCCAAGACATTTATCACCAACGGCACCCAGGCGGATTTTCTGACCCTCCTGGCCAGAACCGGGGATGATCCCGGGTATCACAATTTTTCCCTTTTTGTGGTTCCCACAGACCTGCCCGGGTTCCATGTCAGCAAAAAACTGGATAAACTGGGGATGAGAAGTTCTGATACGGCTGAACTGTATTTTGACGACATGAGAATCCCGGCTGAAAATCTCATCGGGCAGGAAGGTGAAGGCTTTATCCAGCAGATGATGCAGTTCCAGCATGAAAGATTCAGCGCCATCCCCATGGCCTATGTCTGGGCCAGGCAGATGATTGCGGATGCAGCCGAATATCTGAAAGGACGGATTGTATTCGGCAAACCCCTGATCAAAAAGCAGGTGCTGCGCCACAGGATTGCCAAATGGCTCACGGAAATCGAATGCCTTCAGCAACTGGCCTATCATATTGTGAGAATGAAAATGGCCGGACAGGATGCAACCCTGGTGATTTCCATGGCAAAACTGAAAAGCGGGGATTTGTTAACCGAAGTAGCGGATGGATGCCTCCAGATGTATGGTGGCATGGGGTTTATGAATGAAATGAAGATATCAAGATTTTACAGGGATTCAAGGCTCATTTCCATTGGCGGCGGCGCCAGCGAGGTCATGTGTGATGTTATTGCAAAACTTTCCGGGTTATAAGGAGATCCCATGTATACCCATCTTTTCAGCCCCATCCGGATCAACCGGCTCTTCATCAGAAACCGGATCGCCTACCCTTCCCTCGGGCTTTTGTATTCCTATGATGCAAAGCTGAATGATAAATATTACAATTTCTATAATGAGATCGCAAAAGGCGGGGCCGGTATCGTAACCATCGGCCCTGTGGGAGTCGATTTTATCGGGTCCGGGTTTGTGCCCTTATCCCTTGCCAAGGATGAGGCTGTTGATTCATTCATCAAGGCCGCGGATATGATCAAATCCCATGGGGCAAGCCCCTGGATTCAGCTTTTTCACGGAGGCGCCTATACCCATCCCTTTCTCATCAACAATGAAACCCCCATGGCACCGTCGGCCGTGTTTTCGAAATACTCCAAAACCACACCCAGGGAAATGACTCTGAACGATATTAAAACCGTTCAAAAAGCCTTTTGCAATGCTGCAAAAAGGGCAAAAAAAGCCGGGTTTGAAGGGATTGAAATCATCGGGTCGGCCGGATACCTTGTTACCCAGTTTTTGTCCCCATTGACAAACCATCGAAACGATGAGTATGGCGGCAGTTTTGAAAACAGGACAAGGTTTCCGAGACAGATTCTGGAAATGATCCGGGATGCAGTGGGGCCTGAATTTCCCATTGGTGTCAGGATGGCTGGAAATGATTTTGTTCCCGGGAGCACAACCGATGCCGAGACCCCCGACATTGCAAGGGTTTATGAAAAAGCCGGGGCTGATGTCATCAATGTGACCGGCGGGTGGCATGAATCAAAAATCCCCCAGCTTCCCATGGAACTGCCGCAATCCGGATTCTCCTTTCTGGCCATGAATATCAAACAGGCGGTGTCGGTTCCGGTCATGGCATCCAACCGGATTACCACTCCGGACCAGGCGGAACTGATTTTAAGGGATGGGCAGGCCGACATGGTCAACCTTGGCCGGGTACTGATCGCCGATCCTTTCTGGCCTCAGAAAGCGAAAATGGGGACCCCTGAAGAGATCAGACCCTGTGTGGCCTGTTCCCAGGGGTGTACCGATGAAATCTTTTCCGGGCGGCCGGTGAGCTGCATCGGGAATGTGAGGGCCGGATTTGAAGGGGAAAGACTGATTACCCCGTGTCACCGGGCTAAACGGGTTATGGTGGTGGGTGCCGGTGTGGCAGGTCTTGAGGCGGCGGTAACCGCAAAAATAGCCGGGCATGAGGTTGAAATTTATGAAAAAGATGAAAATATCGGCGGACAGCTCTGGATTGCAAGTGCCCCGCCCCATAAGCGGGAACTCCTGGAATATGTCCGGTACTACAGGGCCATGCTGAAAAAGCATGGGATTTTGGTCCATTTAAATACGCGGGTTGATCTTGACCTGATCAAAAAGATAAACCCGGACCACATCCTGATCGCCCAGGGTGCAAAACCCCTTGTTCCGCCCATTGAAGGGGCGGATGACCCCTGTGTCGTGTCATCCTGGGATGTCTTGAAACACAACCCTTTCCCGGGAAAAAACATAGCCGTCATCGGCGGCGGGGCAGTCGGGCTTGAAACAGCTTTGTTTGTTGCCCATAAAGGAACACTCTCGCCGGAAATGCTTCATTTTCTTATCACCTATGATGCCTTGGACCTTAACCGGCTTAAGCATTATATGTTCAGCGGGTCTTGCCGGGTAACCGTGTTTGAAATGCTGGAAAAGGCGGGTCAGGATGTGGGAAAATCAACCCGGTGGATATTAATGAACAACCTGAAACGATATGGGGTCAAAATTTTAACCCGTACTAAGGTCATATCCATTAAAGCAGGTGTGGTTGAGTTTGAAAATGAGGGACAAAACTGGACTGAGCGGTTTGATACCGTCATCATGGCGTCAGGTTCCGTGCCGGTTCAGGATATTGAACAACAGATCAGGGGTCTTGGAATTGCGTTTTCCGCCATTGGCGACTGCGTCACGCCCGGTAAATTAAACAATGCCATACTGGGAGGATTTTCAGCAGCAAGAGCAATCTGATGTCCTTAAAAAAGACAGGAAAAACAGATAACCATTATCAGGAAAAGGGGGATGTGGTGGGGATCAGCCTGCCCAATATCCCGGAATACGTCATTACCGTCATCGGCACCTTAAAGGCAGGGTGTGTGGTTTCCGGCGTATCGCCTCTGTTGTCCGTGGATGAAACCGCCTTCCAGTTGAAAAATTCCGATGCCAAAGGGTTTGTGACATTGGATGCCCTGTTTGAAAAGCATCTGACCCGGATTCATTCCACGCTTCCTGAATTAAAGCTTGTGGCCGCTGCCGGGGTCGGCGGGTTTCTGCCCGGGCACAAACGGTTTATCGGCAAGCTTCTGGGCAAGATACCCAAAGGCGCGGTGATGACGCACAGGAATGCACTCGCAGATATGATCATTGTCTCCACATGGCTTCATTTAAAAAAAGGAAAAGAGACTGCGCTTTCAGCGTTTCCGCTGTTTCATATTGCCGGGCTTTTTACCAGCTCCATTTTTCTGTCTTACGGCATCACCCAGATCCTTATCCCAAATCCAAGGGATACGGACAGGATCTGTGCCGATATGAAAAAATATAAACCCTTTTTTACCGCCAATGTCCCTTCCCTTTACCATTTACTCATGGAAAATCCGAAATTCAAACATATGGATCATTCAAACCTGAAAATCTGCGTTACGGCTGCTGCCGCCTATCCTGAAGACTCACAGAAGAAGCTGGAGCAGATTATCGGAAAAGGCAAACTGCTTGAAGCCTACGGCATGACGGAAACCTCCCCGCTGACGGCCATGAACCCGGTCATGGGTCAAAAAAAACTGGGCAGTATCGGATTACCCCTGCCTAATACGGATATCAGGCTTACCGATCCTGAGACCCGGAACCCGGTTCCCCAGGGAGAGCCCGGTGAAATCTGCATCAAAGGCCCCCAGGTGATGAAAGGGTATTACAAGCTGCAAAAAGAAACGCATCATGTCTTGGATGCGGACGGATATCTTTATACCGGTGATGTGGCGGTTCAGGATGCAGACGGATATCTGAAAATAGTAGACCGGACCAAAGACATGATCAATGTGAGCGGGTTCAAGGTGTTTTCAAAAAAAATCGAAGATATCCTGACAGAGCATCCGGCTATTGCGCAGATTGCTGTCATTGGTATCCCTGATCCTAAAAAGCCGGGCTCGGAACTTGTCAAAGCCTATCTCACCATTGATGAAGACTCAGGGGTCCACGGCAGCGAAGATGAATTAAAAGCAACCGTCACAGCCTTTGCAAAGGAAAAACTGGCAAGCTATGAGGTTCCAAAAGAAATAGAGATCAGAAAAGAGCTGCCCCTGACCAGTGTTGGAAAGCTTGATAAAAAAAAGCTCAGAAGCACAATGGGATAGGACAGCAAAATTTTCCTGTATCACTTCTCCGCCAATATTAAAAATGCAGGCACTGAACCCGTTAATACCCCCCAGCACAGATAGCGGTTCATCATAAACAAAACCCTTTTCACACACTCCCCTGCATGGCGGTTACCATCCCCGGCATTGGGAAAGTGCCAGATAACCAAAATAAATATTATAGCTTTTCGCCAGTGCTCCCGGAAGATTGCCGTAAAGAACAGGATTTTCCCGGGGGTTATGGTTTGACAGGACCGTGTTGATCTTTTTCCCGTTTGGCAGCAGCATATCTTTTGTCAGCAGGCTTTTACCCATGAGCCGGTCTTTGCCCAGAAATGTTTTGACCCAGTCAAAAAGATACATGCGATTGCCCTGAGATTATTGTAGCCCCAATTGGCGGAAACTTCAGTGCTTAATTTTCCTGTTTAACAGCGGTTTACAGCCTGCCGAATACTAAAAACCATGCCTCAAAAACAGAGCCCTGTTTCTTTTTGGGAAACATTACATAAAAGCGCATAGTTGAAAAAATGGGGTTTTTTTACAAATTCACGTGCGGATCTGCTCAGCACTGATGATTAAAACAGATAAAAAAGGAGCTTCAGAAAAATCGATGTCACGATTTTGACGGTTCTTGAGAGATCACAGCTTGCATTTCCTTGTAGAAAGGCAGCCCTTTATTTTCATAGTTAGGGGCTGTTGACGTTATCCGCAGATAATCAATTAAAGACTCCTTCTGTGCGCTAATGACAATCTCTAAAAATGGAATGATATTATCCTGATTCTCCTGAGCATGAATCAGGGAGTCAATATATTCCTTGCGGTTTTGATTGGTAATGACAGTTACAGGAAAACCATGCTGTAACAGAATAAGATTCATTAGCAGCCTTGAAGTGCGCCCGTTGCCGTCCTTAAAAGGATGAATCGAGGCTAATTTGTAATGTGCCAGTGTTGCCAATTTTAAGGGGTGTAGTTTTTTGGTCTCCTCTGCTTTCAACCAGGTGCAAAAATCTTTCATTAAATCCCGGATTTTATAATGAGGGGGGTAAACATGGTCTGTACCAGCGGCTTTGACATCTATACTGCGGTACTTTCCAGCCTCTTGTTTATCAAGGCTTTGCATAATGATGCTATGAATATCTTTTATTTCACGTTCGGTAAGAATGTCCTGTTTTTGAGCCAGCTCTTCAATATAATTAATAGCCTCCTTGTGCCCAATCACCTCAAGATGTTCTTTAAGGGATTTTCCTCCAATAGTAATCCCTTTTTCCAAAACCAGCTCGGTTTCGTTTTGGGTCAGGGTATTGCCTTCAATCGCATTACTGTTATAGGTAAACTTTACATCATAAAACTTTTTCATTTCTTCCATGACGGAAGGATTAAGCGGTCGAAAACTGTCCAGCCAGGCTTTAAGTTTATCTATCTCCTGGAATTTTTCTTCAAGGTTCATAGGTTTTTGAGAGTCAAGGACTTGATGAATAAGGGTTGCTACATTTTCAATTTTTTTTTTAACCAATGCCTTGATAAATTGCTCTGTTTCTTTTGATAGAGTCATAGGCTGTTTTTCATCCTTTGATTTTTCAGCTTCCACCATAATAACTTATAAA
>MGTJ01000016.1:0-2771 GCA_001799395.1 Desulfobacterales bacterium RIFOXYA12_FULL_46_15
CTCGTGTGCACCTGAAAATGTTGAAAAAGTCATTAACGGCTTAACAACAATCTTTAAAAATTTACGTGACACAAGTGTGACAAAAGACAAAATTGAAGAAATAAAAAAAATTCAATTAAACAATGCTGAAAAAGCCAGGATGGAAAACATCTGGTGGTCTTCAATCTTAAAACCCATGATTCAACTGGATCAGAATATCAATGACATCACGGACATCAATAGCTATATCCAGGAACTGACACCGGTTACCCTGCAAAACCATGCAGAAAAATACCTGGATGAAACCAATATGCTGATCGGTGTTTTAAACCCGAAAAAGGGTCAATAAAATGAGGCTCAAGCTTCAGTTTGTTTTTATTGATCATATTTTACGAATATTTTTATTGTTGCTGGTGTTGTTGTTAACCATGATTTTAATTTTATTCTGGTTTTTCCGGATGGATATAACTGCAAAGGGTGAAGGAGTCATTATTTGCGCAGACTGGATAGATATTAAACCCGAAATCAGCGGTATGGTTAAAACCATGATGGTGAGGGAAGGAGATAAGATTAACAAAGGGGACCTTTTATTTGTACTGGAAGATCGAGAAAAAAGCCTGGAGGTTGAAGAAAGTCTCCAAAAGATAGCTGAAATAAAAAAGAATATTTTAAGCATCGAACAAACCATTGATATCCGGGAAGATAACATATCCAATACCATTGATGAAGCAAAAGCAGCCTTGACTGGGGCTGAGGCTGAATTCAGAATTATGGAAAAAGGCCCCAAGCCAGAGGAAAAAACCATTGCAGAACGAAGTGTTCAATTAACGCTCCAACAGGTTGAAAAAGTAAACCTTGATTTTAATAGAATGAAAAAAGCCCTTTCATTAAAATTGATTTCTCAGCAGGAACTGGACAATAGTGCGCACCAGAAAAAAATGGCCATAACCGATCTGAAACTTGCCGGAGATCGATTAGCACTTTTAATGAACAAATACGATAAGGACCAGGTCCTTGCGGGCCGGGCGAGATTAGAAATGCAAAGGGTGGTTCTGGCAAAAGCTCTCTCCCGCAGAAAAGAGATTGCTATTTTGAAACAGGATCTCGCTACTGCCGAAAAAGCTCTGATCACAGAAGAAAAAAGGCAGGAAGTGCTAACAAAAAATCTTGAACTGACACGGATTGAATCGCCCATCCCCGGCATAGTCATGACCTACGATACCAAACGTCTCGAAGGCATAGCGATCTCCAAAGGTGACGTCGTTTTGAAAATCGGAGGGTTGGATGAATATCTCATTGAATGCAAAATATCTGAGAAAGATTTTCCCCTGGTTAAAACAGGACAAAGGGCGCGGGTATCCATAAAACCTTTTCCTAAGGGAGAATATAAACTCTTTTCTGCCAAAGTGGCAACGACAGGGGCTGACAGCAAACCTGGAGGCCCTTCCACCATTGGGATAGAAGAAAAACTTATGAAACTGACAGGTGGGTTACAGGAACTCAAGGAAAATTATTATCCGGTAACACTTGAGCTTGAAAATCCATATCATATGCAGGTTTTTGGGAATCGATACGAGATCAAACCCGGGTTTTCAGCCGAAGTGGAAATTATTGTGGAAGAAGACCGGATCGTAACCTTATTTTTTAAAAGAGTCCTTCGGATTAAAGGTAAGCTGACTCCGGATAATATTTACCTGTGATGTTGAGAAGTTATTTTTTTTTTATATCCTTTGTTTATGGGGTACTGCTCCCGGTTTATTGTTTTCCATTGGAATTGACACTTCCGGAGGCCATAAAACTATCCTTGGAAAATAATTCTGAACTCCGAATCAATCAGTTGGAACTTGATATTAGAAAATCTGAAATAACCAGGAAAAAGGCAGAATATATTCCAATTTTAAATCTTGATTCTTCATATACGTACGAAGAAGATGACCCGGGTATTTCTAATAAAACAATAAAACATCAAAAATATTTGGCTGGTATTTCTCAAAAAATCCCTTTGGGAGGAGAGCTTTCGTTATCAGTAAATAATGGGTTATTTGATTATTCAGCATATCAGACTGAATTTATGAACTTCAAGCTTGGGCCGGAATTCATTCCTGAATTATTCACAGATACTCGGACGATTCCTTCACAACAAGACATACATTCCATAGAAATCAATCTATTCTACAGACATCATCTATTAAAAGACGGGATTATCGGTCCCTCATTTGTTCCGGTAAAAGAGAGCCGATATAACCATGAGATTCAGAAAAATGAAGTAAACCGGTTCCGCAGCAACCTCGTAAAACTTGTTGAAACCTCCTTTTTTCAAACCGCATTGAGACTGAAGGAAATAGAATTATATCAAGAAGCATTTGAAAATAACAAACAACTCTTTTTTGACTTAAAATCTAAACAAGAACTCGGTTTGATCTCTGAAATTGATATCATGTTAGCACAAACCAAGGTATCTGAGGCACACAAACAGATTTTATCGACAAAGGCCTCTTTTGAGGACAGTGCCCAAACACTCAAAACATTACTTAATATAGAAGAACAGATAACTATTATCAGCCCATCAATTTTAAAACATGATCTTCAGACATTAGATGATTTGCTTGAGTTAACAAAAAAAAACAAGGAAATCAGCTCGTTAAAAACCAACTTAGAAAAGGAAATGTTGCTGTTGGCAGAGGCTTCGAATAAACAACTTCCACAGCTTGATATCTATTTTAATGTTAATAAAAAAGATCAGGACGATCCTTTTACAAAAGCGAATGAATTAAAAGAAACCGAATATACGG
>MGTJ01000016.1:2782-70394 GCA_001799395.1 Desulfobacterales bacterium RIFOXYA12_FULL_46_15
ATTATATATCCTTTCTATCCAACAGACCCTAAAGAAAATTATCTTCAGGCAAAGAAAAGAGTTGAAAAAGCAAAAGTGATGTTCAGAGAAGCTGAGTTGCGGATTACAAACCAAACGAGAATGCTATACAACAAAATACAATGGGTTGAAAAAAAAATAGTAATTCATGAAGACCAGCTCAGAATTTTTCAAAAACGTTTGGGGCTGGCATTGGATGCGTTTAAAGAAGGACTGATCGATTTACAACGCATATATACTATTCAAGATGATCTGATATCCGGAGAAAAAGAATATTTATACTATCAATATGAGCTTCAAATTTTATACTTCTGGCTGCAGGAATTAGCAGGACAGGAGTCAATAATAACAAGCCGGTATGCTACCTCAAAATGTGCATTTAAATAAAAACTGCCCAATGAAAAAATCACCCACCAGATACTGAATACCTCAGATTATCATCTGCCCTATTGTGCATAAAACAGGAAATATATCAACATCAGACTTTTGACCGGACGGTTTTGCTTGACGGCGTCCTTTGATTTTAATAGTTTCTGAATGAATTTTTTGTCAGAAAAACATTTTTAAGCAAAGGAGAGCTTATGGCCGTATTTGTACAGAATCATCCCCTGATCAGGCACAAACTGGGGCTGATGCGCCAGAAAGACATCAGCACAAAGGATTTCAGGGATCTGGCCTCGGAAGTTGCAAGGCTTTTGACCTATGAAGCCACAAAGGATCTGGCCACGGAAAAAAAAGTCATTGAAGGCTGGGCCGGAAAGGTTGAGATCGAAGAAATCAAAGGAAAAAAAATCACGGTGGTTCCAATTTTAAGAGCCGGGCTCGGCATGATGAACGGGGTATTCGACCTCATCCCCTCGGCCAAGGTCAGTGTGGTCGGGTTTTACCGGAATGAAAAAACCCTTCAGCCGGTTCAGTATTATGTCAAAACCGCCAGCGCCATGGAAGAACGTATTGCCCTGATCCTGGACCCCATGCTGGCCACCGGCGGAACCCTGATTGCCACCATCGACCTTTTAAAAAAAGCAGGATGCAAAATCATCAAAGGGCTTTTTCTGGTGGCAGCACCGGAAGGCATCGCAAAAGTAACGCAGAAACATCCTGATGTGGATATCTATGTGGCTGCTATTGATGAACGTCTCAATGATATCGGATACATCCTGCCGGGTCTGGGTGATGCAGGTGATAAAATATTCGGCACAAAATAAAATCCATTAACTTAAAAAAAAAGAGGTAAAGACGATATGTCCCCATCCGATCCATCTAAAACCGATTACAATTTTCAGATAAGAGATTGCTTTTTAGGCGCCCAGATGCTGTTTGTGGCCTTCGGCGCCCTGGTCCTGGTCCCCCTTCTGACAGGCCTTGACCCCAATGTCGCCCTTTTTACGGCTGGTCTCGGGACCCTGGTATTTCAGGTCATCACCAAAGGAAAGGTCCCGGTTTTCTTAGCCTCCTCCTTTGCCTTTATCGCACCCATCATCTATGGCGTCAAAACATGGGGAATCCCTGGAACCCTGTGCGGTCTTGCTGCAGCAGGGATTGTCTATATATTGCTGAGTATTCTGGCCAGGGTCCAGGGAAGTGAAGCCATTGAAAAAGTCCTTCCTCCCATTGTCACCGGGCCTGTCATCATGGTTATCGGGCTCATTCTAGCGCCTGTTGCCGTACACATGACCATGGGAAAAACCGGGGATGGCGCTGCTGTTCTCTTTCCCCAGGCAAAGGCCATGACCGTCGGTCTTCTGGCCCTTGCCACCACCGTTCTGGTTTCCATCCTGGGGAAAGGTATTTTCAAGCTCATCCCCATTATCTGCGGGATTGCAGTGGGATATGCGGTTTCCCTTTATTTTGGATTTGTCGATTTTTCAGGAATTTCAAAGGCCGCCTGGTTCAAGGTTCCCGATTTTGTTCTCCCGGAATGGAATCTCCAGGCGATTTTTTATATCCTGCCCATTGCCATTGCACCGGCCATAGAGCATTTCGGCGATATTGTGGCCGTGGGCGGGGTAACAGGCAAAGACTATCTCAAAGATCCCGGTATCCACCGGACCATTCTCGGTGACGGGATTGCCACTTCCCTTGCATCCCTTATGGGCGGGCCGCCCAATACCACCTATTCCGAAGTCACCGGCGCCGTTGCCCTGACAAAGGTCTTCAACCCTGCCATCATGACCTGGGCCGCCATCACCGCCATCCTCCTGGCCTTTATCGGAAAACTGGGCGCAGTTCTCCAGACCGTTCCGGCCCCGGTCATGGGCGGGATCATGCTCCTTTTGTTCGGAGCCATCATGGTGGTCGGGTTAAACACACTGGTCAAATCAGGCCAGGATCTGATGGAAGCCAGAAACCTTTCCATCGTGGCTCTGATCCTCATCTTCGGCATCGGCGGGATGAGCTTTTCAGCAGGCCAGTTCCAGCTCCAGGGAATCGGTCTGGCCGGTATCCTGGGCGTTGTGTTGAATCTGGTGCTGCCCGGGAAGAAAGATTCAGGTCAATAAAAGCAATTTTTTATCACCATGGAAGCACATGAAGACCCTGAAGTTTTTCTCCCAGGCCCTTCATGTGCTTCTTCATGGTAAAAATTCATACCCAAAGCACAGCAAGATAAACCGCGGCATATCTTAAAAATTTCCCCAGACCCGCCAGGAAAATAAATAATAGAAAATTGATTTTCAAAACACCGGCCGCCACGGTCAATGGATCACCAATGACGGGGACCCATGAAAACAAAAGGCTGAACACCCCGAATGTCTGAAACCTTTGTGTTGCCTTTTGGATTTCCAGGGCCTGCATCCGCCACACTTTATGAAGAATCAGGTGACCCCCAAATGCCCCCAGGCCATAGTTCACCACAGCCCCCAGCACATTGCCGGAAGTTGCGGTAAAAAGGACGGCATAGGGGCTAAGGCCCTGTTTGAGCAGGATGCCCAGAAGCACTTCCGAACTAAAGGGGAGAAAGGTTGCAGCCAGGAACGAAGATAAAAAAAGACTGAGATAGCCGTATTCTGTAAAAACTTCCACGGCTATCTATTCAAACATCTTAAACAAGGCCTGGGTTCCCTTATCCCCATGCCCGGTCCGGGCAAGTTTTTCATACAGGGACAGGGCAAGATCAAGTCCTGGAGTCTGAAGACCCAATCTTTTGGACGACTCCACTGCAATCTTCATATCTTTTATAAAATGCTTGACATAAAAACCAGGTTCAAAATTACCGGCAATCATCCGGGCCCCGAGATTGTTCAACGACCATGATGCGGCAGCACCTGCGCCTATGCTTTTTAACACTGTTTCAGGGTCAAGACCTGCCTTTTTTGCATAGGCAATGGATTCGCACACCGCCACCATGCCTGCGGCAATGGCGATCTGGTTGGCCATTTTGGTATGCTGACCTGCGCCGGGTTTCCCCTGGAGCACAATATTTTTACCCATGATTTCAAAAAGCGGCAAAGCCTTGTCAAAGGCAGCCTTCTCTCCGCCCGCCATAATGGACAGGGTGGCGTTCCTTGCCCCCAGATCCCCGCCCGACACCGGCGCATCCAGAGCATCAATCCCTAAGCGGCTTGCTTTTTCATGAATCTTCACAGCCAGATCCGGGCTGGAGGTGGTCATATCCACCACCAGGGTTCCTTTCTCAGCATGGGCTAATATCCCGTCTTCCCCAAAATACACCGCTTCAACATCGGACGGATAACCGACCATGGTGATGATGATCCGGCTTTTTGTGCTCAGAGCCGTGACAGATTCTTCCCAGACCGCCCCGCTGGAAACAAGCTCCTCTGCCGTCTTTTTTGTCCTTGTATATACGTGGACCTCATATCCGGCCTTTAACACATGCCCGGCCATGCTTTTTCCCATGACACCCAGCCCGATAAACCCCACACTGATTTTTTCCGGTTCAATAACCATGCTCCTCCTTCACTTTTTTTCCCATTCATGACAGTTTTTTCTAACTTAATCAATATATCATTGTCTCACACAATTTTCTTTACTTGCTTTTTGTATACTGGTACAAATCTATTAATCCTATAATTCATTGTTTCTGATCCATATCATTACATTCCATGCAAGGTGCTGAAAAATGACACGAAAAAAAGGCATTAAGACAGAACAACCGGCTGTGCTGGATGGAATTGATGAAAACAATTGATTATCAAAAAACAAACATGGGAAAATCCCAGGATATCCGGATTAAGCCCTCAGAAATTATTATATGGGTTTTTATACTTGCCGTTCTCTATTTCCTGAGCCGGTATAATTACCTGCTCTTTCACGGCCTTGCAGAACTTTTCAGCATTGCCATATCCTGGGCGATTTTCATGATTGCACAAAACTCAAGACAGTATCTGGGCAATCATTATTTCCGGTTCATTTCCATTGCTTATCTTTTTGTGAGTGTCCTGGACCTGCTTCATATGCTTGCCTATAAAGGGATGGGGGTTTTCCCAGGGCAGGATGCAGACCTTCCGACCCAGTTATGGATCATGGCCCGCTATATGCAGAGCCTTTCAATGGTCATTGCCCCTTTCCTGGTTGAAAAAAAAATAAGGCCTGGGCCTATCAGCGCTGTGTATGCGGCAATTGTTATATTCTTGGTGGCGTCGGTGTATCAATGGGATCTGTTCCCGGATTGTTTTATTGAAGGCCACGGGCTGACGGCGTTTAAAAAAACAAGCGAATACATGATTTCAATTTTGCTGATGATATCAGCGGCCCTGCTGTTCAACAAACGCCAGGAATTTAACCCCTATATTTTAAAAATATTGATCGCAGCAACCGGGTTGACGATTTTATCTGAGCTGTCATTTACCTTTTACATCAGCGTGTTCGGGTTTTCAAACCTTGTGGGCCATTATTTCAAAATCCTGGCTTTTTACCTGATTTACAAAGCCCTGATCCAAGCAGCCCTTAAAAGGCCATATGACCTTATATTCAAGAAATTAATCCAAAAGCAGGATGCCCTGGATGAAATCCAGAGGGGTCAGCGTCTGTTGATTCAAAATATTCCCGGTATGATCTACAGGGCCCGGCCGGACTGGTCTGCCGTCATTATCAGCGGCTCTGAAAAACTCTGCGGCTATTCTGAAGACGAATTGAACCGGAAAGAAAAAAAATGGTTTGATATTATCCTGGAACAGGACCGGGAGAATGTGTTCTCCCAGGGATCTGAACTGGTAAAGGCGCCTGAAAACCTGGTCCAGACCTATAGAATAAAAACCAGGGAAGGTATGATCAAATGGGTGGCCGATCATAAGACGTCCTATTTTTCAGACCAGGGGGACTTCCTGGGCATTGACGGCATCGTATTTGACATCACCCGGGAAATGGAAATGCAGGAAACCCTGCGCCGCCTCTCCTTTCAGGACGGGCTGACCGGGGTGGCAAACCGCCGCAAACTGGATCAAGTCATGGACCTGGAATTCCGCCGCTGTGCGCGTTCAGGAAAACCCCTGGCTGTTCTGATCTGTGATATTGATTTCTTCAAGGCGTATAACGATACCTATGGCCATTTGAAAGGCGATGAATGCCTGATGGCTGTTGCAAAAAAGCTGGACAGCCTTTTTAACAGGCCCGGAGATCTTTTTGCGCGATATGGCGGGGAGGAGTTTGCCGTGATCCTGCCCGAAACCGGATTGGATACGGCCTTGCTCATGGCTGAAAAAATCCGGGTAAAAATCGAACAAAGGCAGATTGAACACGTTGGGGCAAAAAATCAAAATATAGTAACCATCAGTGTGGGAGGCTGCGTTGTGGTTCCGGACAGCAGGTTGACATCTGAAGATTTGTTCCGGCAAGCGGACCAGGCTCTCTACCAGGCAAAAAAAGAGGGGCGAAATACCATTCGGGTATATCTATATGATTCAAAGCCGGCCGCCGGCAGCAAATGAAAACAAAAGACCGGTATTTTTAAAATCCCGGAAATTACTCTTGAATCAACCCGAAAGAGGAGGTTCAGTCATGACCATGCCTTTAGACGAAAAAATCGGACCGCCAGGGTATAAGACAATTCTACCGTGGACGGCATTGGTGATCCTGGTGGTGTTATCTTTTTTGATCTGGCGGTTCTATGAAAACACATTTACGGAGAGAGAACGGCATAGATTCAGTGAAGATATCCATAGTATCAGCAACGAAATTATCTCACGGCTTGATAAATACCATATGGTTCTCCAGGGGGGGGCAGGCATTTTCACAATTTTCGAGGAGGTGAGCCGGGAGAAATGGCGGGCGTATTACGAATATTGCAAGATCAGCACTTTTTACCCGGGAGTCCAGGGCATCGGGTTTTCCCGGGTGATCCTGCCTGCAGAAGTGGATCAACATATCCGGGAGGTCAAAGACCAGGGGTTTCCCGATTATACAGTCCGGCCCGCCGGAGAGCGGGATATATACACGGCCATCATCTTTCTGGAGCCGTTTGATGCTCGCAACCAGAGGGCCTTCGGCTTTGATATGTTTTCCGAACCCGTGCGGCGCGCCGCCATGGAAAGAGCCCGGGACACCGGTCAAGTGTCCATGTCGGGCAAGGTAATCCTGGTTCAGGAGGGAAGCCTGGAGGTTCAGCCCGGATTTCTGATTTATGTTCCCATTTATAAAAGAAGCATGCCGCTGCATACCGAAAAAGACCGGAGGGCTGCCATCCGGGGATATGTGTACGCTCCGTTCCGGATACATGATTTCGCCCGGAGCATCTTTCCGGAACTTAATACCGGCATCTGTTTCTCTTTATATGACGGTTCAAACGTTTCACCGGAAACCTTGATGATTGACAGTCATGACCCTTCCCGTGTATCAAGGGAAAACCACCGGCCCATGTTCGCCGCCCAAAAGACCCTGGACTTGTATGGACACCCATGGACCCTGGTTTTTGAAACCCTGCCGGGTTTCGAGGCTGCCGTGGACCGTTATACGCCAAAGATCACCCTGGTTGTCGGTCTCTGTATCAGCCTGCTGATTTTTTTCTTTCTCAGGACACAGGAAAGAACCACAGACAAAGCTTTTTCCATGGCCCGTGACATGACCTCGGCCCTGCGGGAAAGTCAGGCAACCCTGGAAACGGCCCTGGCCGGCATGGCCGACGCTGTGTTTATTTCCGATGCCCAAGGGCGGTTTGTCAATTTCAATAAAGCATTTGCCACCTTTCACAAATTCAGGGACATTGAAGAGTGCGCCAAAATCATGGATGAATACCCGATGTTCCTGGATGTGTTTTTTTCCGACGGCAGGCCTGCGCCCATGGAGCAGTGGGCGGTTCCCCGCGCCCTGAGAGGCGAAACCGTTACAAATGTCGAGTATGGGTTAAAGCGTAAAGACACAGGGGAGACATGGATCGGAAGCTACAGTTTTGCTCCCATTCTCAATAAGGACGGCACCATCATCGGGTCAGTGGTGGTCGGTCGTGACATAACCGATCAGAAGGAGGCGGAAAACGCTTTGAAAAAAAGCGAGCAAAAATATCGGCTTCTGGCTGAAAATGCCCTGGATATCATCTGGACCGTAGACCTTGACGGCCGTCTTACCTATATCAGCCCGGCCATTGAAAAACTGATCGGGTTCACCGATGCCGAGGTATTAAACATGCCCATGACAGATTATATTGTCGCAGAGGACTGCAAGGCCCTGCTGGAGTCCCTGGCAGCGGAACTGGCCAAACCGCCTGAGGAGCGGCCTGTCTCCCAGACACGGGAGATGCGGTACAAAACCCGGGACGGACGTGTTCTGGAGGTCGAATTCACAGCCACCTGGCTGATGGATGACCAGGGTCAGGTCTGCGGCGTCCAGGGCAACACCCGGGATATGACCGAACATAAACAGGCGGAAGCCAACCGGATCGCCCGCCTGACGGCCGAGGCAGCCAACAGGGAAAAGAGCCTGTTTCTGTCCAATATGAGCCATGAAATCCGGACCCCCATGAATGCCATCCTGGGATTTGCCCAGATCCTGGAACGGGATTCTTCGCTTTCTCTAAGACAGATGGAACAGATCCGGAGTATCAACCGAAGCGGCAGATACCTGCTTCATCTGATCAATGATATCCTTGACATGTCCAAAATCGAAGCCGGGATGATCATGCTCAAACCACGCATTTTCCACCTCCACGACCTTCTGGGCGATCTTGAAATGATGTTCCGGTCCAGGACCGACGCCATGGGGCTTCAATTGCTCGTGGAACGGGATATATATCTGCCGGATCATATCTTTTGTGATGAAAGCCGGTTGCGGCAGGTTCTGGTCAACCTGGTAGGGAATGCGGTCAAGTTTACGGAAAAAGGCGGGGTTTCGGTCCGGGTAAGGGTGGAGCCGGTTCATGGGCGACCGGCCGGAGAAGAAAAAAACATGAGCCTGGTCGTTGAGGTAGAGGACAGTGGTCCTGGAATTCCACGCAAGGATCTGGATTCCATTTTTGAGGCCTTCCGGCAGTCTGAAGCAGGAACTAAAGCCGGGGGTACCGGGCTGGGCCTGGCCATCAGCCGCAAGCTCGTGGAAATGATGGGCGGCCGGCTTACGGTTGAAAGCGAAGTGGGCAAAGGCAGTTGCTTTCATTTTGATGTGCGCCTGGAACCGGCCGGAACCCTGGCGGAAAAAGAAACACTCAAACCGGACAACATCGTCGGGTTGGATCTCGGCTCAAGTCCCTGGCGAATTCTGATCGTGGATGACATTAAAACCAACCGGGACCTGCTGCTCAGCCTGCTTAAGCCCATCGGGTTCGAAGTCCGGGAGGCGGAAAACGGGGCCGGGGCAATTGAAATCTTTCAAGACTGGAAACCCCATGCCGTGCTGATGGATATGCGGATGCCGGTGATGGACGGGTATGAAGCCACCCGGTGGATCAAGGCTGATAAGGCAGGGGCAGCCACACCCGTGATTGCAGTGACAGCCAGCGCCTTTAAGGAGTCAAAGGAAGAAATTCTGGCCACCGGGGCATCGGCCTATCTGCGAAAACCCTTCCGGATGGGAGAACTCTACGAAGCTCTGGGGCAATGCCTGGGGCTGAATTATGTGTATTCCGAGGGGCAGGATATGTTTCAGATTCCTGAAAAGATACCGGCTCTCACCCCCCAATCCCTGGCAGCACTGCCCGAAAATCTGATCCTGGCCATGCAAAAGGCTGTGGCCGAAGGGGATATTATATTTCTGATGGAACTGATCGGTCATGCAGAGGTGCAAAACAAGACCACCGCCCTGGGGCTGCGTGCCCTGGCTGACCGGTATGATTATAAAAAACTCAATGAATTGCTCGGCAAAGGAGGCAGTGACAATGGATAATAAGACAATTTCGACAATCATGGTAGTGGATGATACCCCGGCCAACCTGAAAATTCTTCAGGATATGCTCCAGGACAGCGGTTATCGTGTGCTGGCATTTCCATCCGGCAGGATGGCCCTGGCTGCAGCAGTTAAAAATCCGCCCGATCTGATCCTGCTGGATATCATCATGCCGGAGATGAACGGCTTTGAGGTCTGTGAGACTCTCAAGGCCGACAGCATATTAAAGGAAATCCCCATACTCTTTATCAGCGCCCTGACCGAAGCTGCGGACAAAGTCCGGGCCTTTTCCTCAGGGGGCGTGGATTATGTGACCAAGCCCTTTCATTTCGAGGAGGTCCGGGCCCGGGTGAAAACCCATCTGAAGCTGAGAAGATTACAGATCGAACTTGAAAAGCACAATCTTCACCTGGAAAGGTTGGTGGAAGAAAAGATACGGGAGATATCCGATTCCCAGATGGCCACTATCCTGGCGGTTTCAAAACTGGCTGAATCCAGGGATGACGATACCGGGCACCATATTGAGCGGACAAGGATTTTCTGCAAGACCCTGACCGAAAAACTGCGGCTCAATCCCCGCTATGCAGACAGCATCAATGATGCCTATGTGGAAAATATTTATCATGCCGCTCCGCTGCATGACATAGGCAAGGTCGGTATCTTTGACAATATCCTGCTCAAGCCCGGCAAGCTCATACCAGAGGAATTTGAAATCATAAAAACCCACACCCTGATCGGGGCAAGGGCGCTTCAAACAGCACACAGCAAATACCCGAAAAATGCATTTCTCAATATGGGCATCGCCATTGCCCATGCTCACCATGAAAAATGGGACGGCAGCGGCTACCCGGATGGGCTGGCAGGAGAAGATATCCCCTTAAGCAGCCGTATCATGGCCGTGGCCGATGTCTATGATGCGCTGCGCTCAAAACGGCCTTATAAGGACGCCTTTTCCCACGAGAAAAGCTGCGGGATCATCCTGGAAGGCGCAGAGAAACATTTTGATCCGGCAGTGATCAATGCTTTCAAGGATGCTGCGCCGGAATTTGCTGAAATCCGCAGGCGCATGGATGATGGTGCGGAACGATGAGGAGCTAAAAGGTTCGGAACCGGAATATTTTTTATTCTTTATCCGGCTACCCCATTGTAACCTGCCACTGAAATATGATATTTACGCCATATCAGGGACATCTGCAAAAAAAATAACCGCACCTGGCCCGAGATAGACTCTACCCAGGCTTTCAAAGAAAAAAGACCTTATAACACAGGAGATCTGATGGAACCCCGATCCGACACTTACGCACCTGTTTCAGCAGGCGCCCGAATCATTCAAAAAGCATCAAGCGTAAAACTGAACCCGGGCATATTATATGAAGCCGTCATCGACCTTTCTTCCGAAGGCCTGATCACTGCTAACTGCATCAATATGGCCGCAGGCATCCTCTTGAATGATCTTGGTCTTCCCGATTATTTCTTTGAAACCCTTACCAAAGACTCCCTGAAATATATTCTTTCCTCCATTTCAAAGAGTATCAAATTTCAGAACGGGACAGTGGTATTGAATTCCTGGGTGGCAGATATTGATTTTGACCTCATGAAGGGCAGCCGCATCCAAAGGGTCAGGATTGCCACAAAAGAAACCCGCGACAACATGGAAACAGTCCTCGATACCCAACTGGCAGGGCACCGCAGGGAATATTATTACAACCCGGAAAGCGAATATTACACCTATGTATTCCGGCCTGAAATTGTTAAAGATTTCAACTCAGCCGATTTCAAGGGGTCCCGGTTCCTCTTCAGCCAGGATCCTGATTATGCCTCCACTCCCCGGATGACCCGGAACCGGTATGAAAAATTTCTTGAAGCCGTGACCTCATCCGTGGTCCCGTTGGTAGAGGTATTTAACCTCTCGGACATCGGGCAAGTCCGCTTCATGTTCAATTCCGATTTTGAGAAACCCCAGCTCCCGGTTTTCCGAAGACTCTTTGCCGATCACGGGCTTGTGATCACCCGGGCCTACTGGGAGCCCTATTATACGGATTCCGGGGTGGCATCCTCCATCTGTTCCCTGTATGTTCAGGGGGAACTGTCAAGAAAAAAGGAAACTTTGCTCGTCAATGATCTCAGGTCATATCTCAGCTTTGCCGTCTCAGGCATTACCAGGCTTTATACGGAAGGAAAGCTCGATTTCCATGAAATGCTCTTCAGCGGTAATGTTATTGATTTTACCCATATGTTCATATTTAAGGAAAGGGGGAAAAAGACTGACCGGGAAATCATGGAGAGTCTTTTCAGCCAGGACCACAGGGAGGCGTTTTCCGAGAGGATTCATGAATCCAACAAATTCACCTACGTGTCCCGGATGATCATGGAGACCGCCTCATCCCACCCGGATCTGCTTTGTTTTTTATACAGCCTTTTTGAACGAAAATTCAACCCGGCTACCCCATTTGACCTGCCCTTGGAAGAAATGGAAAACAAAGAAAAGGAATTTAACCGCATCCTTGATGTCAGGTTCATGGATTTTTCCATGGGCCGGGATATTTTCTCCTTTATGTTCAACCTTATTTCAGCCACATTGAAAACCAATTTCTACAAACCGGAAAAACGCTCCTTTTCCTTCAGGATGGACAACCGCATCCTTGATCCCCTGGTGTTTAAACAACCGGTTTTCGGTATTTTCTATGTCAACGGCCATTATGCCTGCGGCACCCATCTCAGGGCCGAGGATATTGCACGGGGCGGGCTTCGCCTGATCCGGGTGACCCCGGCCAACCATGCAAGAGAACTCGACAATGCCGTTCTGCTCAATTATGCACTGGGTCCCAAGGCCCAGCGGCTCAAACACAAGGATATCTGTGAAAGCGGGTCCAAAGGCGTGGTGGTTCCCCACCCCCTTTATGCGGCCTACGGCCTGGATGCCTTGTATGATTACACCGAAGGCATCATGGATCTGATGCTCCCGGATGATTCGGTTGTAGACCATTACGGAAAATCTGAGATGGTGTTTTTCGGACCGGATGAAGGCACAGCCCCCTTTATGGATGCCGTCTCCTTCAGGGCAAAGGAAAGAGGCTACCCGTACTGGCGGACCATCACCACGGGAAAGAGCTTCGGTATTCCCCACGATACCTACGGCATATTGAAAAATGATGATCTTTTCGGCCTCATGGCCCATAAAGACAAAAAAACCGAACTCCAGATCAATGGTGAAACCGTGGCCCTGACCACAGACATGGAAGAGATCTGGAATCATATCGGCGGAAAAATAAAGGTCAGCGGCATGACCACAACCGGTATCATGGTCGCTTTTCGAACCCTGATCACCCATTACGGCTGCAAAGAAGAAGAGTTGAACCTCATGATGACCGGCGGGCCGGACGGGGATCTGGGCTCCAATGAAATCCAGTGCTATGAGGGGAAGATCTGCCTCATCATAGACGGCGGGTCTGTTCTTTTTGATCCGGACGGTCTTGATAAAAAAGAATTGATGAAAATCGCCTTTATGCGGCACACCTCTCCCAGGATGAATTCCCTGGGGTATCCGGCTGAAAAACTGGGGCCGGATGGATTCAAGGTTCTGCTCAAAGGGAAAAATATCACCCTTCCCGACGGCACCTTTATCGAAGACGGGGCCATGTTCCATAGGACCTTTTTAACTGACCCTGCCAACCGGAAATATATTGAAAAAGCGGATATCAAAGCCTTTATCCCCTGCGGCGGGTTCAAGGACACCATCAATCACGGCAATGTCCGGCAGTTTACCTCCAATTTCAAGGAGCTTCGCTTTATTGTGGAAGGGGCCAATGTCTTTTTTGATGATGCTGCGCGGCGGTATATTGCCGGATCAACGGATATCCGCCAGATCAAGGACAGTTCCGCAAACAAGGGCGGGGTCTTTTCATCTGCCGTTGCCGAAGTCCTCACAGGCTTTTTATTCGGCAATGACTATGAAAAAAAGCTCCTGGAAGACAAAGCCACCCGCTGGGCCCTGATCCGGGATATCATGATGCTGGTTGGCTCCTATGCGTCGCTCGAAACCGGTATGCTGATCCGGATCAATGAAAAAAATCCCGGAATTCCCCTGTTTATCCTGTCTGAAAAAACAAGCGAACAGATCTTTTCCTTCCAGGCAGTTGCGGCTGAGCATCTGGATGTCATTCTTTCCGATGAAAATCTTCTCTGGGCCATACTGGAGGCGTATACCCCGGGCATCCTTGTAAAAAACCTGGGCCGGGAAGCCATCCTTACGATTCTGAATTCCGAAAAATTGAGGGCTTACCGGAATGCCGTCATTACCAAAAAACCGGCAGCCATTGCCTTTTATAAGAATGGACCGGACTGGGATGCCTATATGGATAAGGCGGCATCGGATTTTTCAGGAACTATCAAAGCATTATTTACAAAATAAAGAGCTTGGGCTCTCTTTTAATGATTTTATAAAAACCGGAGGTGTTCATGTTTGAATGGATTTTCAGTGCTGAGGGGTGGCTGGCGCTGGGAACGTTAACAGCCCTGGAAATCGTCCTGGGTGTAGATAATATCATTTTTATTTCCATTCTTGTTGGCAGGCTGCCTGAAAAACAGAGGAATCCGGCCCGCCGCACCGGGCTTATGCTGGCCATGGGAACACGCCTTCTTCTGCTACTATCCATTGCCTGGGTAGTGGGTTTGAAAACCCCCTTATTTTCAATCCTGTCTCACTCCGTATCCGGCAAAGACATGATCCTCTTCGGAGGCGGCCTTTTTCTTCTGACCAAAGCCACCCATGAAATTCATTCTAGCCTCGAAGGCGTTGAAGAAAGACAAAAAACCCCGGCAGCGGCAAGATTAGGATCAGTTCTCTTTCAGATAGCAGTTTTAGACATTGTCTTTTCCCTGGACTCCGTGATCACGGCCGTGGGTTTGGCACAACATATTTCCATCATGGCTGTAGCCATTGTTGTTTCCGTGATGATCATGCTTTTTGCTGCAAAAGCTGTCAGCACCTTTGTGGATACCCATCCCACCATAAAAATGCTGGCACTGTCATTCCTGATCCTGGTCGGGTTTACCCTGATTGCCGAAGGGTTCGGCGTCCATGTGCCAAAGGGATATATTTATTTTGCCATGCTATTCTCAGTTTCCGTGGAAATGCTGAATCTGAAAATGAAAAAAAAACAGGCGGCCGGCATTGTATTACATAAGAAAATGGATCAGGATTGACCGGATGTCTATTTTAACCTGAAGCATCTTTTAAAAGGAGGAACAACCCATGGAGGACAATCCTATTACGGTTTTTCCCGGAAAACCGAAAATCCGTTTCCATTTTCCGGCATTTAAACTCAAATTATCCAGGGGGGTGAATATCCTGATCGCCCTGGTTTTTGTCCTGGCTCTCTCGTTTAACCTTTTTTTCGTTTATGTGGAACCGGATGAATACGGTATCAAGGTCAACCGTATCGGGATCGGCCGGGGCGTTCAAAAAGATATTTACCACGCAGGCCTGACCTTTGTCATGCCCTTCGGGCTTCAGCAGATCTATAAGCTGCCCAAAGGGATGCAGGTGCTGGAATTGACCAATTTCCCGTCCACCGCTTCGGAATCGGCACGAAAGGACCGGGCCGCCCATATCCAGACCTCGGACGGATTCTTCGTGGATATTGATGTTTCCATGCTGTATCACATCAAAGACCCTTATCTTGTGTTTACCACCATCGGCCCTGGGAGACTGTTTGAAGATAACGGACTGATTCCCAAAGCCGAACCGGTACTCAAGGAAACCCTGGGCAAACTCACCACCGAGGAATTCTATAACAGCTTTTTGAGGGTAAAAAAGGCAGAAGAAGCAAAAGAAAGCCTTAACAATGAATTGATGCTCAAAGGACTGGAAGTGGATCAGGTGCTGGTACGGTATTTCAAATACAGCCCGGAAATCCAGAAAAACATTGAAGAAAAAAAACTCCAGGATCAGATGGTATTCACCAACCAGTCTGCAGCAAGAGCGGCAAGGGAAGAGGCGGAACTTAAAAAAACCATCCAGGAGGGCATGGTAACGGCAGCCGTGGAGATTGAAAAAGGGAAAGCCTATGTCACACGGAAGATTGCCGAAAAAGACCTCTATGTCAGAAAGATAAAAGCCGATGCCGACCTCCTGGTGAAACTGGCTGAAGCCGAACGGGTGCGTCTGAGAAACGATGCCCTGAAAGGAATCGGCTCTGAACGGATGGTGGCCCTGAAAATGGCTGAGGTTTACAAAAACCTGGATTTGATAGTCCTTCCCAGCGACGGGCAAAACGGGGTCAACCCCCTGGATCTGAAAAACGCAATGAAATTATTTGATGTTCCAGAGAGAGGTGCGGAATGAAGCTCTTCAGTTATTTAATCATATTATGGATGGCTGTCATAACCTTGAGCGGGTGCGTTCCCCATACCACCGGCGGAACCGAAGTCGGGGTCAGGACCCGTAAATTCAGTTTTACAGGACAAAAAGGGGTGGAAGACCGGATTTATGCACCCGGCTCCACTTATTTTTTTCTTCCCTATATCAATGACTGGCATGTATTTGATACACGGCTCCAGAATCTTGAAATGACATTTTCACATCAAAAAGGCGACCGCAGAACACAGGATGACCTGATCTTTAAAACCATTGACGGGAATGATATCAGTCTGGATGTGATCATTGCCTACAGGATTGATCCTGCCAAAGCCCCTTATATTCTTCAGTATGTGGCAGGCAATGATACCCTTTTAAAGGATAAAATCGTCCGTACGGTTGCCAGAAGCAAACCCAGGGATATTTTCGGGGAACTTAAAACCGAGGCGTTTTATGTGGCTGAAGCTAGGGAAGCCCAGTCAAAAAAAGCCAGAGAAGAACTTCAAAGGATTCTCGGCCCCATGGGGATTATTGTGGAAAAAGTCCTGACCAATGACTATCGCTTTAATGCAGATTATACAAAGGCCATTGAGGATAAAAAAGTTGCAGATCAGCAGGTGGAAAAGAACCGGTCGGCCCAGCACGCAGCACGTGAGGAATATAAGCGCAAACTGGAAGAAGCCAAAGGCGAAGTCAATAAAATGATCGCCGATGCTGACGGGCAATATCTCAAGGCAAAAATTGAAGCTGATGTGTATATGGAACAGCAGCAGCTCCTGGCACAGGCCATCAAGGCAGAAGGAATTGCAGACGCCAAAGGAATCCAGGAAATGAATACCGCCCTTTCCGGTTCAGGCGGGAAAGCTATTGTCAAACTTAAAATTGCCGAAGCCCTGCAGGATAAGCACATCATGCTGTTGCCGACTTCGGAAGGCGGGATGAATCTGAAAACCACCAATATAAATCAGCTCATCGAAACCCTGGGCATAAAATCTCTTTCAGGCAAAAAATGAACCCCATCACCCCGGACATATCCGAAATCATCTGCCGGACAAAAGAAGAATATGCAGATTCCTATGACACCATGACCTGGCTCACACCCCAAAAGGCTGCCGAGGCATCCGCTCTTCGGGACTCCCTTATAAAAGCCATTTTTGATCGCCCTGACAAAGGGCCGGACTGGGCTTTTGCAGGAACAAAACTTTTTACCCACAGCCTTTCTCCGGGATGCAGCCTCTGCGGGAGCGGCGGCTGGTCCTGTCTTTTCATCAACGGTATCTGCAATGGCAAATGTTTTTACTGCCCTTCCACCCAGACAGATAAAGCTCAGCCCGTGACCAATACCCTGGAATTTAAAAATCCAACTGATTATGCCGATTATGTCCGGCTGTTTAATATCAGGGGGGTCAGCTTCAGCGGGGGCGAACCCTTTATGACCTTTGACCGGGTTCTCTCATTTTTAAAAACGCTCAGGTCCAGGATTTCCCATCCGCTTTATATCTGGATGTATACCAACGGCCTACTGGTGACCGAAGACAAACTCAAGACCCTGAGAGACAACGGTCTGGATGAAATCCGGTTTGACCTCAGCGCCAACGCCTACCACCTGGACGCACTGAAAAAAGCCGTTGGTATCATCCCCTGTGTTACCGTAGAGATTCCTGCTATTCCGGAAGACCTGGATAAGACCCGGCCCTTGCTGAAAACACTGAATGACGAAGGGGTTAACCATCTGAATCTGCATCAACTGCGGTGCACCCCGTTTAATCGGTCCCGGCTAACCCAGAGGAATTATACCTTTCTCCACGGCCCGAAAGTGACTGTTCTTGAAACCGAATCGGCTGCACTGGAATTAATCCGCCATGCCCTGGACGAGCATATCCCCCTGCCCATCAATTATTGTTCGTTTACCTTTCGCTCGCAGTTTCAGAGAGCTGCAGCCATGAAAAGAAATTGCCTCATCATCAGGGCCGCCCATGAAGATATGACCTCCACCGGCCATATCCGGACCATGAGTGTCATTGGCGATGAAAAAAAAATTCGTTCCCTTCATGAGGTTTTAATTTCAAAAGAACCGGACACAACCCTATGGCGCACGACCAAATCCTTTGACCAGCTTTTTTTCAATGCTGCTCTCTGGTCCCATATGGATTTTACCCATGTCCGGCTCAAGGTCAGCTACAGCAGCACATCACTGGAACCCTCGGTCTCTTTCCGCAACCCGTTTAAGGAAGTAGTGCTCAACCGGAAAAAAAAAGTGGTGATTGAAAGGCATACAAAAGAGCCGGGGATCTTTCTTGAAGGCAGACATATTGATTGGTTCGGACATGAATACATCAACCCTGAAATTGCCCCTTCAGACAGTATGACCCAGGCCCTGCCCGAGGAATTACCGGACAACATAGATGTGTTTGAATCCTTTAAGCCGGGGTTGGCTCCATATTACTAAGGTTGAATCAATAAGGCCATGAACTCCGGGATAAGAATCTTCAAGCATTCTTTTTTAAGAACACTATCGCTTGTTCATAGTTTCATCTGGTTTTTTCTTCTTTTTTCAGAAGCCTGCCGGGCAGACAATATGGATGCGGAAGGATGCAAAGACCACCCGTTGATATCCCGCATGATAAATTTTTATATTGAAGATTGCGGCAATGACGAGGATATACTGGAGGCTGTAATCGGAAAAGATAAAAAGGACGACCTAATAAGGATAATAAAAGGAAAGGTGACCTGGATCAATTATTATCCGAAAGAGGGGGGAAAGGGCATTAGTATGGCGAAAATCCATCATTATTATGAAACCGAATTGACCCTCAAAGGCTGTCAAATTGTATATCAGGAAAAAGACCTGATCACGGCCGTACTGACAAAAGAGGGGAAAGAAACCTGGTTTTCCCTTCTTTTCAGCCAGGATGGAATGTATGAGATTTCCATTGCCGAAACTATGATTAAACCATAAAAAATCGGAGACTTATGAAACCCATTGATTTAAGAAGCGATACCGTTACAAAACCTTGCGTTGAAATGCGCCGCGCCATGATGAATGCAGCGGTCGGGGATGATGTGTATGGCGAAGATCCCACCGTAAACCGACTTGAGTCCCTTGCCGCAGAAATGCTGGGAACAAAAGCAGCGCTTTTCTGCACCAGCGGGACCCAGAGCAATCTTTTAGCCCTCATGGCCCATTGCGAAAGAGGGGATGAATATATTGTGGGCCAGTATGCCCATACTTACAGGTATGAAGGCGGCGGTGCGGCCGTCCTGGGAAGTATCCAGCCCCAGCCCCTGGATTTTGAAAAAGACGGTACCTTAAGCCTTGAAAAAGTATCCGGGGCCATAAAGCCGGATGACCATCATTATGCCCGGACAAAACTCTTATGCCTTGAAAATACCCATATGGGAAAAGTCCTTCCACTTCCCTATCTTAAGGCGGCAAAAGAACTTGCCGGTGACAAAGCCTTGAAGATGCACCTGGACGGGGCAAGGGTATTTAATGCATCTGTAAAACTCGGGGTGGATGTCAAAGATATCACCCGATATTTTGACACCATTTCCTGCTGTCTTTCAAAGGGTCTTGGCGCCCCTGTGGGATCGGTTCTCTGCGGTTCAGCGGAAAATATCGAAAAAGCCCGGCGCTGGCGCAAACTCCTGGGCGGCGGCATGCGGCAGGCTGGCATTCTGGCTGCTGCCGGAATATATGCCCTGACCCACAATATTGAACGGCTCAAGGACGACCATGGGAATGCCATGGCCCTTGCCAAAGGGCTTGCCCAAATTGAAAGCATAACGGTTGACCTGCAAAGTGTCCGGACCAATATTTTTTTTGCAGACATCAAAGCAGACATGAGCCGGCTTTACAGCTTTTTAAAAGAAAGGGGGGTCATCATAGACACATCCGCTCATTTAAGGCTTGTGACCCATCTTGATATTTCAGATGAGGACATTGATTATACGATCGGGGCGTTTAAGCAATTCTTTCAATAAGCTTTATTTTTCTACGGCTCTTTTTGCAAACCTCTGCGGGAAATCCGTAAATATGCCGTCCACCCCAAGGTCTGCAAACCGTGAAAAAGCTTTTGGATCGTTCACTGTAAACAGGTTGATCTTTTTCCCCCTGTCTTTGACTGCCCTGATCTGATCCGGATGAATCAGGGCGGCATTTGCATTATAAGCTGGAAAAAAGAAATCCTTGAAATCAAGAGGCTCTGTATCATCGTCGCCGACAAGGGCCTGGACTTCAAGCAGGGGCTCTTTGTCCATGATTTGTAGAAGCCAGGGATGGTGAAACGAAGATATGATCACCTGGGTCAGGGGGATCTTTACCCGGCGGATGATTTCAAGGGTTTGATCCGGAAGGGTTGGGTTGTTTTCAGTGCCTGGAAAAAATTTTAGTTCAAGATTGATTCTCCAGTTTTTCTCCAGTGTCAGCAACAGCCCTTCCTCCAGCAGGGGAATAGGTTCTCCGATAAAGGAGTCCCTTATTTCCCTGCCGATATTCCCTTTTAAAATCTCCTGGAAAGGATCGGTTTTGACAAAATAAGACCCTGCATCCAGGGTTTTGATCTCGTTCAGATCAAATTTTTCCACCCTGTAGGATGGTTTTAAGGGAAATCTCTTAACTGCATCGGTGCATCGCAGCAACGTGTCGTCGTGGAAAAGGATAAGATACCCGTCCCGGGTCATCGTCACATCCGTCTCCCATAAGTCAGCACCCATCTCACAGGCAATTTTTGCCGCTTTCAGGGTATTTTCAGGCGCAATGCTCCTTGCGCCCCTGTGGGCAATTACTTGGACCATGGTTTTTTTTCTTCTATCCTCTTTGATTCATGGGAATATAATCCCTTTCAAGGCTCCCGGTATAAACCTGGCGGGGCCGTGTTATTTTCATTTCAGGATCAGCCAGATCCTCTTTCCACTGGGCAATCCATCCGGGCAGGCGGCCGATGGCAAACATGACCGTAAACATATTGGTGGGAATTCCCAGGGCCCTTAACATGATGCCGGAATAAAAATCCACATTGGGGTAAAGATTCTTGTCAATAAAATATGAATCCTTTAATGCCGCTTCTTCAAGTTTTTGGGCAATATCCAGCAAGGGATCGTTTCGCTTGATTTTAGAAAGAACGACATCAACCATTTTTTTCATGATTTTGGCTCTTGGATCATAGGTTTTATAAACCCTGTGCCCGAATCCCATCAGTTTGAAATCGCTTTTCTTATCCTTTGCCTTGGCAATGCAGTCTTCAATGGTCATACCGTTTTTGTGGATTTCTTCCAGCATATTCACGACGGCCTGATTTGCCCCGCCGTGCAAAGGTCCCCAAAGGGCAGAGATGCCGGCTGAAATGGTGGCGTAGATATTCACCTTTCCGCTTCCCACCACCCGGACGGCCGTAGTTGAACAATTCTGCTCATGATCGGCATGGAGAATCCAGAAAACATTGAGGGCACGGACAAGATCCGGGTCAATCCTGTAAGGGACCACCACGCTGTCAAACATCATGTTTAAAAAATTAGAACAATAACACAGATCCGGTCTGGGATAGACTACCCGTTCCCCCAATGAGATCCGATAGGCCATGGCCGACATGGTCCTGATTTTTGAGATCAGGCGGAGGTGCGTCTTGTTCATCTCCTCTTCATGGTCCATCAGTTCGGGATAAAAAGCTCTCATGGCATTGACCATGGCAGACAGGATACCCATGGGATGGGCCTTGGGAGGGTAGTTCTGGTAAAAGGCCTTCATATTTTCATGAAGTGGGGAAAAATCATTCAGATGGACGCTGGTCCGGGTTAATTCCTCCCGTATGGGAAGCTGGCCGGTAATGAGAAGAAATGCCGTTTCCACAAAGGTTGAATGCTCGGCCAGTTGCTCTATGGGGATACCACGGTATCTTAAAATACCTCTTTCCCCATCCATAAAGGTTATGGCACTCCTGCAGGTTCCGGTATTGCCGAACCCGGGATCAAAGGTAATATACCCGGTATTCTGGCGCAGGCTCCGGATATCAATTGCCTTGTTTCCTTCTGTCCCTTCAATTACCGGGAGAAAATATTCTTTGCCGTCAATGATCAATTTTGCAGCTTTCTGCATGAATGCCTCCTTTATTTTCAGGATCAACCCACATAGGATCCGGAACAAAAATATAAGAGATCGGATAACCTTGGATTATCTTGTTTCGCCCGGAACGGTATAGGTCTTACAGGACCCTCCGGAACAGGTCCTTTCCTGGGTTTGAACACCGGGTTTTTGCCCCTGGCCTGAACCGCCCATGGTAAAATTGGTTCTGGAAACAACCCGCTCAAATTCTTCTGATCCGCATTTGGGACAGCCTTTGATACCGTCATCTTTCGAACCTATGAGGATGACTTCAAAAAACTCTTCACATTTCAAGCATTTAAATTCGTATATCGGCATATAAAACTCCTTTTAGCCTTATTTTAATATGAGTGTTATTCTAATAACAAGTGGCGTTTTGTCAAGCCGATGCCTGTTCCAGAAGCTCTCTGGCATGGGAGAGGGTTGCCGGTGTAATGGTTGCACCACTGATCATGCGTGCAATTTCTTCGATCCTTTCGGTTTCCTTTTCCAACGGCACAATGGCGGTAAATGTCCGCCCGTCTATCACTTCTTTATATATCCGGAACTGGCGGGCTGCATATTTTGCAATCTGGGCAAGATGGGTAATACAGATCACCTGATGATTTGCCGACAATTGTTTCAGTTTTAGCCCGACTTTTTCAGAGGTTGCGCCGCCGATACCGGCATCCACTTCATCAAAGATCAGGGTTTCAAGGGATTTTGTCCTGGACAGAACCGCCTTTAAGGCCAGCACAATCCTAGACAGCTCTCCGCCGGATGCTATTTTGGCAAGGGGTTTCAACGGTTCACCAGGATTGGGGCTTAATAGAAAAACAACCTTATCCATTCCGTCCGGCCCGATTTTTTCTCCTTCCGGGGCTCCAATATCTTCTTCGTCCTTTACAGCCTGCCTGAAGAAAGAGACCTCAAATTTTGCTTTTCCCATTTCAAGGGAATTAAGCTCATCTGCAGCCAGCCGGGAGAGAGTTTCTCCTGCCGCCTTTCTAAGTCCGGACAATTCCAGGGCTTTTACACCGATGGTCCCGATAAAGGCGTTGACCTCTTTTTCATGAACCGATATCTCTTTTTCAGTGTCCGAAGTCATGACCAACTGCTGCTGCATATCTTCATAGATCTGAAACAGAGCATCAAGGCTTCCCCCGTATTTTCTTTTCAGTTTTGAAATCATATCTCTTCTTTGATCCGTGATCTCCAGCGATGCCGGGTCAAGATCGATGGCAGAAGACGCATGGCGCAATTCCCGAGTCATATCCTCCAGGTCAAATAGGGTTCCGGACAACCTCTCGGCAATTGTTTTCAGGGTTTCATCAGCACTCCCGGCTTTTTCCAGCTCATTTTTGAGAAAGGACATCTTTTCAATGATTGACCCTTCCCTGTCATGAATTTCATGGATGGAACGATTGACTGTTTCAAAGGTTTTGGTTGCATTCAAAAGAGCCCGGTGTTTTTTATCAAGCTCTTCATCTTCATGGGGAAGAATGGCGGCAGCTCTTATTTCATCAATTTGAAATAAAATCAGATCCTGTTCTTTTCTTTTCCGGTCCAGGATCATTTTCATCTCCCTGATCTTTTTTTTCAAGGGAAGGATAAGGGTGTAAAGCGACCGGATTTCATTTTTCAGTCCTGTTGTTCCGGCAAATTCATCCAGGATTTCCAGGTGATTGTCTTCTCTTAAGAGCCCCTGGTGGGCATGCTGACTTGAAATACCGGCCAGATCCCGGGTCAATTGTTTTAAAAGCTCTATGGTGGATTGCCTGGAATTGATAAAGATACGGCTTTTTCCTGATCCGGAAATCACTCTGCGAAGAATCAGGCCGTCTGATGCATCCATGCCCTGATCTTCCAGAAGCTCTGCTGTTTTGGAACAGGCATCAATATCAAAAAATGCTTCCAGTTCGGCAGCCTCACACCCGGAACGGACCAGGTCCGCAGACGCTCTGGAACCGAGCAGGAGGTTAACAGCCTCCATGATGATGGATTTACCGGTTCCGGTTTCCCCGGTTAATACGGAAAACCCGGGCTGGAACGATATTTTTAAATCATCAATGATTGCAAAGTTTTTTATGGACAGCTCGTTCAGCATAAACCCTCCTTGCGGATGAATAAACCGAATACAGCCAGGTCACCAGCACGGCGGCTACAAGCCTTGGGACCCACAGCCAGAATACCGATAGCCCGAGGGGCAGGAACAGGGCCGGATCTTCAATCATGGAATGGTTGACCCCGATGGACAGATGTAGCTTTGTCAGCTCCTGTTTGTTATAGTTATTGGATCTTGTCTCTTCAACGATTACGGCAGCCCCATAGGCCAGGCCAAAAATCGTTGCCGTGAGCCAGAGCATACCGGTGGAACGGCTCAACCCCATGACGGACAAAAGGGGTGAGGTGATCCGGGTGATAAAGGTGATGATATGAAAGAGTTTGGCAAGCTCCATGACCACCATCAGCGGCATGATGATGCAGAAAATCTGAACTGCCAGCTTTAAGGTCCCCCATCCCCAGGATTTGAACATTACCATGAACGGTTTTGCTTCCCGGACCAGATGGCCTATGGATTCCGCATCGCCCGGATTCAATGCCACACCCATCAGCTTTGCGCAGATAAAAGTCACCAGGAATGCAGTAATGATCCTGTAAAAAGCAGCAAACGCAGCATTCATGCCTGAATTGCCCTGGACAAGACTTTCCTGGATAATATTATGGGAGATAAGGGTGAAAATAGCAATCAGGGTCATCTGATCAACGGAAAAGGGCATTACGGAAAGGGCGGCCACAGTGCCGTAGATTCCTGTAAAAAGACCGATGATCAGCACCAGTGCGGCAGAAGCCGGCAGACTGAGCCAGGTCATGACGGGTGTTAAAAGAAAATCAAGCTTATATATAACCCCGAAATTCACCAGAAGGGCTGTGGCAAAGGAGATGGGGATCAAAATCTTCAGAAGCCAGACAAACCCTTTCCCTCCTTTGATCAGGCCCTGGCACACCCCGGATTTTAATTTTGGGAAAATATCTTCAGTCCTGGACGTCATTTGAAGGAATGTCTTTATTCACGGTTTTTTTAACGGTTTCATCAACCGTGGCATAAATATCCTTAAAGGACTCATGGAAATTTGAAGGCGATAACCTTCCCATTTCAATGAATTTCACGACAATTTCCTTGGCCGCTCTTAATATCTGTTCATCAATTGATTTCATACCGCCTGAATATCAGAACTCTTTACCAAGGTCAAGAATTTGAAATGTTTTTGTATTGCCTTGAAAAATAAAATGGTTATAATACGGGTCTGTTTTAATTAATTATAAAAAAAGGTATGTAAAATTCATGGAAACCAGGGTGGAAGAAAAAAACAACATGGTAGACATTCTTACCTGTGACGGGAAACAGATACTTCTGATCGGCACTGCCCATGTGTCCAGGCAGAGCGCAAAGCTTGTTGAAGACACCATCCATGAACAGAATCCGGACACGGTCTGTGTTGAATTGTGTGAAACAAGGCTTGCATCACTGAAGGATGCAGACAGATGGCGCAACATGGATATTGTCAAAGTCATAAAAGAAAAAAAAGCGCTCATGCTTTTCATGAACCTGCTTCTGGCGTCGTTCCAGAAAAAAATGGCTGATAAATTCGATATCAAACCCGGTCAGGAAATGATCAATGCAATCCATGCTGCAGAAAAAATCAATGCCCGCCTCATCCCGGCAGACCGGGAAATCCAGGTCACTCTTTCCAGGGTCTGGCGGGGAATGGGATTCTGGGAAAAAATAAAATTCATATCTTCCCTTGTTTTCTCCTTTGGCGCCGCCGATGATATCAAAGAAGAAGACATTGAAAAAATGAAGCAGGAGGATATTCTCCAAACGCTTTTAGCAGATGTAAAAAAGACTCACCCGATTATTGAAAAGACCCTGATCAATGAAAGGGATCAATTCCTTGCTGAAAAAATAAGGACTGCACCGGGTGAAAAAATTGTGGCAGTGGTAGGTGCTGCCCATGCCCCAGGAATTAAAAAATACCTGTTTTCCCATGATGGAATAGACATTTCCGAACTTAACCGGATTCCACCGGCAGGCAAAGCGGGTCAAATTTTAAAATGGCTTATTCCAGCTGTTATTTTCTTTCTCATCGTACTGGGTTTTTCAATGAAAGGAAAATCTGCCGGCGCTGATATGATATGGATATGGATCGCCGCCCACGGCCTGCTGGCAGGACTTGGCGCCATCCTGGCCATGGCCCATCCGCTGACCATTCTCTCGGCGGTCCTTGTTGCCCCCCTAACCTCTCTCAATCCCATGATTGCTGCCGGGTGGGTATCCGGGCTTGTTGAAGCCTTTACAAAAAAACCCAAGGTTAAAGACCTTGAAGCCATTCCCCAGGATATAAGTTCCATCAAAGGATTCTGGCGCAACAATGTCACAAGGATTCTTCTGGTCGTTGTTTTTACAAACCTTGGATCATCCATCGGAACTATGACGGCAGTGCCTTTAATGCTGAAGCTGTTCAACTGATCCAAAATTTTTTCTTCTTTGCCAAACCTATTGCATTTTATTTTTTTTTCTATAAGCTTAATCTCATAATAGTCACAAAATCCTATACCCTGACAGGAAAAAACATTGGCTCTCTTAAGCTTTCTAACTCTTTCAAAAAAGGCCCAGAAAGGGTTTAAACGTTTTTTTTATAACATAGAAGCGGCTGCGCTTGGGGATCTCCGGACTGCCTTAAAAAAACAGACAGATTTAGCAGAAGCCATGACATTGAAAGCACAAGCGGCAAATAAATCAAAATCAGCTTTCCTGGCTAATATGAGCCATGAAATCAGAACCCCCATGAACAGAGTCATTGGTATGCTTGAAATGCTGACGGGAACAGACCTTACACCGGAACAAAAAGACTATGCCCAATCTGCGCAGCATGGCGCAGACTCATTGCTTGTACTGATCAATGATATCCTTGATTTTTCAAAAATCGAAGCCGGCAAGATTGAAATGGCACATATTGAATTTGACCTTGAAGTAGCACTGGATTCATTTACAGACGCTATGGCCATTAAAGCTTTTGAAAAAGGTATCGAATTTGCATGCCTGATCAGGGAAAATGTTCCGGTAAACCTGATCGGTGATCCGGGAAGGCTGCGCCAGATCCTGACAAATCTTGCCGGAAATGCAGTCAAATTTGTAAATCAAGGTGAAGTCTTTATCAGGATTTCTGCAAACCGGGACAGCACAGATGAGGCAGAGCTCCTGTTTGAGGTCATGGATTCCGGCATCGGGATTTCACACGATAAACTCGGTTCCCTGTTCGATCCTTTTACCCAGGCAGATGACTCTGCCACGCGAAAATATGGCGGGACCGGCCTTGGCCTGGCCATATCAAAACAATTGGCAGCTCTTCTGGGCGGGGCAATCGGTGTTGAAAGCGAAATCGGCAAAGGGTCAAGATTCTTTTTTACCGCAGTATTTAAAAAGCAAAAAACAGAACAAAAAAAGATTCATCTGATCAAAGATATCAGAAAAGAAAAAATCCTGGTGGTAGACAGTAAACCGGTTAATCACCAGGTTTTTGAGGAATACCTCAACTCATGGGGATGCAGATTTGAAATCGCCAAAAGCGCTGATTTAGCACTCAGCATCCTGAAACAAGCAGCCCTGGACAAGGCCCCGTTTACCATTGCCGTTATTGATCATACCATGCCGCTGATTACAGGTGAAGATCTTGGCCGGATCATCAAACAGGATCATACCCTTTCCGATACCGTCCTGGTGTTGCTGTCATCCACTGCCTTCAGGGGAGATGCAGCCAAAATCAAAGATATAGGGTTTGCTGCGTTTCTGACAAAACCCGTTAAAAGGGAAAAACTCTTTGATTGTCTCAGGGTCATTGCAAGCCTTTCCCTTCAAGAGCTGAATGATCCTTTAAGAGAGCTGATTACCAGTTACCGGGTAGAAGAGATGAAAGAAAAAACCATGGATATCATTCCCGGGAAACGGATTCTCCTGGCTGAAGACAATAAGGTCAATCAGAAAGTGGCAAGCCTGATGCTGGGTAAAATCGGCCATGGTATCATTATTGCCAATAACGGGAAAGAAGCGGTCAAACTCTTTACCGAAGACCGGTTTGATGTCATCCTGATGGATATTCAAATGCCGGAAATGGATGGGTTACAGGCTACCCGGGCCATCCGGGAAATTGAAAAATCAAGGGGCGGCCGGATACCTATCATTGCCTTGACGGCTAATGCCATGAAAGGGGATTGCGAACGATTTATTGCTGCCGGCATGGATGGCTATATATCAAAGCCCATCAAAATAAAAAATATCACTGAAACTCTGGCAAAAATTTTTAAAAACGCTTTGTGATCAGGAAGAATCCTTTTCATTGCTTTTCCAATCCGATTTTAATATAAAAACTTATATTTAGGCTTTGCATATTCAAAATGATGACTGGAAGGGATGTTTATCATGGATGTCTATGTCGCACGCCAACCTGTCTTTAATACCCGGAAAAAAATTATTGGGTATGAACTTCTTTTCAGGGACGGGCTTAAAAATGCTTTCCCTAATATTGACGGAGATATTGCCACATCCAATGTTCTTTCAAATACTTTTTTCTCTTTTGAACTCAAAGAAATCCTGGGCAAGACTCCGGGGCTGATCAATTTCACAAAAGACCTTATTCTTGAAAAGATACCGCTTCTCTTCCCCCCACAGTACATTATCATAGAAGTGCTTGAAAATATCGAACCTGACGATGAAATCCTTAATGCACTGAAAAAATTAAAAAAAAAGGGGTTTACCATTGCCCTTGATGATTTTGTCTATCACAAAAAATTCAGACCCATGATGGAATTGTGCAAAATCATTAAATTCGATCTTACGGCAACCCCGCTGGAAAATCTTACCGGCATTATCAAAGACATTCGGGAAAATTTCAATATCACCCTTCTTGCTGAAAAAGTGGAAACCTATGAAATCTTTGAACAGGCAAAAAAAATGGGATTTCACCTGTTTCAAGGATATTTTTTTTCAAAACCTGAAATTCTTTCCAAAAAAGAAATTTCCTCAAGCCATATCGCCCTGCTAAAACTGATAAACGAAGCAGGACGGGATGACCTGGATTATCCTAAGCTTGAGAGTATCATCAAACAATGCGTTTCCGTATCCTTTAAGCTTCTCAAATTCATCAATTCCGCTTATTTTAAAAGACCTTCACCCATCAACACGGTTAAGGATGCCATGACCTATCTAGGCGTCAGCGAACTCAGAAAATTCATCCATGTTGTTGCTGTATCAGATCTTGGCACAGACAAACCTGCCGCGCTCATACTGACCTCTGTCATCCGCGCCAGGATGTGTGAGCTTTGCGGAACAGTCTTGAAAACCCGGTTTTCAACTGAGGAATTGTTCACACTGGGGCTTTTTTCATTGATAGATGCCCTTCTGGATCAACCCATGGAAGATATTCTGAACGCTACCTCGTTTTCAAAAACAATAAAAACCGCACTGCAAAAAAAAGATAAAGAATTTACAACAATTTTAAATATCGTTAACAGTTTTGAACAGGGAAGGTGGAACGACAATTTTTTCACTCTCATGTCAGATACCCCAATAGCAAAAAAACTTCCTGAATTCTATCTGGATGCGGTCAGAATGGTCAATTCATTTCTCAGTTAAGGCAGATTCTTGAAAAACTTGCGTCAATGGGCCTTAACAAACCGGCAAAGGCTTTCATATTCAGATACCAGCCTGTTTAAAAGATCTTCCAGATGATCCGGCTTTTGTTCTTTCCCTGCTTTTTCAAGGGAAGAGGCTGCTTCAGACAATTTCATGGCCCTCAGGTTAGCGGCTCCGCCTTTGATGGCATGCCCCTGTTTCCGGAGTGTTTCAAAATCTTGGGCCGCGATGGCGGAACGAATGATTTCAAGCTGTTGCTCAATATCATTCAAAAATTCAGCCACAAGTTCATTTAAAAAACTCTCATCATTATCAAATTCTTTAAGCGCTTTTGGCTTATCCATGGGCGGAGAAGATGATTCTAAGACATTTTCAGTTTCTTTTTCAGACATGAAATCTCTCACAGCCTGACGGGTCGGCACCCATTTTTCAACCATGGCGATCAGATCCTTTCTTTTCAGCGGTTTTGTCAGATAATCATCCATATCCGCCTGAATGCATTTTTCCCTGTATCCTTTCATGGCATGGGCCGTCACGGCAATCAAAGGTGTATGTAAGGGCTTTACCAGATTCTTGGATATGTGCTTCTCAATCTCCCGGATTTTTCGTGTGGCTTCGTAACCATCCATTTCCGGCATTTGGATATCCATAAAAATCACGTCAAATTGTGATTTTTTAAAAAATTCAACCGCCTGGATGCCGTTTTCAGCCAGGACGGGATGAAACCCGGCACTGCTTAAATGTTTCATGGCAATCTGCTGATTGGTGGGATAGTCTTCTGCTACCAGGATGGTGATATCTTTTCTTACTGATTCTTCAATAGAGTGTTTTGTAACTAGTTGCCTGTCTTCAAGGGCCTGTTTGTCAATCATCCCCAGGACCCCTGCAATGGTCATCCGGAGTTCTTTTTTTCTGACCGGTTTGGGCAGGTATCCGTCAATACCGATATCCCTGCAACGCCTTGCATCCCCTGCCATCCCCACGGAGGCCGTAAGAATAACAGGAATCCTGTCCAATGCTTTTTCCCTGCGGATTTTTTCTGCAAATTCAAAACCATCTGTTTTCGATGAATGATTATCAGTGATAATCAGATCTATTTTCCGATGGGATTCTATTGGTTTCATCATTTTAAGAGCTTCTTCTCCGGTACTGGCAGAAACGGAGTCACACCCGAAGGCTTTCAGGTATTTTGAAATAATATACTGATGAATTGGATCGGCATCCACGATGAGGATGGTCAAACCTTTCAAATCGAGGAAAAGTCCATGATCAGAAGATTTGTTTATAATCTTATGTCCAAACTCTATAACAAACCAGAAATGTGATCCTTCCCCTTCTTTGCTTTCAAGACCGATCCGTCCTCCCATAAGTTCTACCAATTGTTTTGAAATGGTGGTTCCAAGACCTGTGCCCCCATATTTTCTTGTCGTTGATCCATCTGCCTGGGAAAAGCTGTCAAAAATATGGTCATGCTTTTCAGGAGGAATTCCGATTCCTGTGTCTTTTACCTCAAACCGGATACCGACCTTATCTTTTACCTCACTGATCTTTTTTCCGCTGATGAATATTTCGCCCTGGCTGGTAAATTTGAGGGCATTCCCCACAAGATTCATGAAAATCTGGCGCAGTTTCCCTGGGTCGCCTTTCAGACCGGCAGGAATATCCGGGTCCAGGAATGAAAAGAACTCAAGCCCTTTCTGGCCTGCCCGGATACTGAACATGGAGGAAAGATCTTCAAAAATCTTTCTCAGATCAAAATCTATTTCTTCAAGTTCCATTTTCCCGGCTTCAATTTTTGAGAAATCAAGGATATCATTGATAATATCCAAAAGAGAGTCTGCCTCTGTATTGATGGTCCGGATATATTTTTTCTGACCCTCGGTCAAAGGACTGTCCAAAAGAATTTCAGCCATACCGATGACACCGTTGAGAGGGGTCCGGATTTCATGGCTCATATTGGCCAGGAATTCGGATTTGGCCAGGCTTGCAGCTTCGGCTGCCTTGGCAAGCGCATTGGCCCGGAGGGTCTCATTGATCAGGCCGGCTTCTGCTTTTTTCTGCTCGGTGATATCAACAAAGCTTTCCAGGAGAAAGTCCTCACCGTTTAAGACCACCTGATTGACTGTCTTAAGGATTGGGATTTTTTCCCCCCTGATATTGAGCATGTATTTTTCGGAATTATCCACCTGAATATGAAGATCCGTGATGGGGCACCGGCCTTCCTCGTTCGGGCAAAGAAAATGATGACATCGTTTTCCGACAATCATTTGTGATGTACTGCCGAACAGTTTGGCTGCCGCCGGGTTGACAAAATCGATTCTGTGCGTTTCGGCATGAATCAGTACCACCCCGGCCTGGAGGTTTTCCATGATAGTCCTGGTGGTTTCAGATGCTTCTTCTGCTTTTTCCTTGGCCCTGTGAAGATCATCCAGGGCTTCACGTCTTTCAATGGCAAGGGCAACCTGGTTTGAAACCGATATAAGGACTTGAAGATCCTTGCTGCTGAAATGTTCCGGATCAGTATAACTTTGTGTAGCCATAATTCCAATGGTTCTGTCCCGGCTGACCAATGGAACACCCAGCCAGCTTTCAGGTATATGCCCGATCATTTTTTGATTCTTTGACCGGTTCAAAAGATCCTGCTTCTTCAAGAATAAGGGGTTTTGACTTAAAACAACTTCACTGGACAAGGATGTCCCGGTGGAAATATTGGAAATTTTTGTAATGTGTTTATCATATTGATCCACATGATAGGGGACAACAATCACATCCTTTTCCCTGTCATAGATCCCGATATAAAAATTAGGCATCTCGACAATATCATTCAGATAATGATGAATCAGAGGGTATAATTCATCAAGGTTCCGGGTTGTGTTAACGGCTGTTGAAATATTAAAAATAGAGGTGTTTATCTTTTTTGCATAATTTTTTTGAAGCGTCTCTTCTTCAAGTTCCCGGGTCCGGAGCGTGATCATCTTTTCAAGACTGTCACGGTGTCTGGCCAATTCGTTTTCCAGGGCTTTTTTCTCGGTTCTGTCCCTGACGATCCCCCTGAACCCGCAAATTTTTCCTTCAATGTCATATCGAAGAGAAATCGAGGTTTCACCATATAATTTGCAGCCCTCTTTGGTGATCAGTTCATACCCGAGGTCTTTTTTTGGAATCCTTGTCTCATAAACATGTTTAAATGCCTTTGCTGCATTTTTTGCTGTTTTCTGATCAATTATCCGTTGATAATTCATTAAAGAAAATTCTTCAGGGGAATAGCCCAGCAATTTTAAAAGGGTTTCATTAAAAAATAAAAAATTGCCTTCCAGGTCCACTTCATAGTATCCGTCATCTATATTTTCAAGGATATTCCGGTATCGCTCCTCGCCCTGCCGTAGCCTGGCTTCGGCTTTATTCCTTTCTTCAAAAATGGAATCAAGATCAGCCTTGATGATGGACAGGGCATCAAAGACCTCTTTGAACGGATGGCTATCTTCAATATTCTGTTCACCAATACCTTTCCGGTCCCAGTCAAGGGTGCCCATATATGCCAGCAACTGGTTCTTATATGTTTCAATCCGCCTGCCGAAACTCTTATCAGGACTCTGTGCTGAAACATCCAGGCTATCCACATGGGCAAAATGGTTTCTTAATTCTGTGACAGCTTGTGTAACTGCCGGCTTATCTGACACAATTTGCAGGGGGAATTCTTTTTTTTCCGATTTTCCGGCCGGATCATGGAATTTCAGGCTTTCCATCAGTCCCTGGGCTGTTTTGACAGCCCCGGCATAGTCATCTGTGATAAAAAGCGGAAACGGAACCATATTCAGCCGTTTACCCAGCTTGATACTCATTTTGAACATAAAAGAGGTATGACAGAAAATGACCCCCTTGACCCGGTCATTGCCTTTGAGATAATCGATATAATATTGACGGGCTTCATTGGAAGCACCTTTGAAATTTTCCCAGTCCTGGATCTGGATGAACGGCTCATTTTGACCAATGGCGGTTCCGGCAACCTTGTCCTGGAGCCGGATGCTGTGGACCTGGTCTTCAATATTCACATACCCCTGGGCTTTTGTATGAAGAATGCACCCGCCGATGACGGAAATGTCGACCTTAAACCCGTCTTTTTTGCCTTCATACACCCAATCCGGTCTTGAAATAACGGAAAGCCCGCTGACTGGACAGATTTTATTGAATTCATCCGTCATTTACAATTATCCTTTTTGTCAAAAGGAATCGGCAAATTTCTGAATGCACTGGGGATAAAGCTCCCACTCTTTTGCAAGACCTTTTCGTTTTACATCTTCAAGGGTATCCTTGTCCTCAATTTCAAAGGCCTTCTGCCCGATGATGGGGCCTGTATCTTCACCGTAATCTATATAGTGGACCGTACATCCGCCTATTTTACAACCATACCGGAAGGTATCGCCATACCCGTCCGTCCCTGGAAATGAAGGCAGAAGAGCCGGATGGATATTCATGATTCTGTGTCTTCCCGAAAGGGTATTGATCCTGTCAATAAAATAGGGTGTCAGAACCCTCATGAATCCGGCAAGGACAAGAAGATCCATATCATATTCAAGAATATGGCCAAGAAGCTTTTTTTCTGCGATAGCTCTGGTTTTAAGAAAAAACGCCACCTGTCCTGATGGTGTCCCGGCTTTAAAGAGCTTTTGCTTTGCCTTGATTTCCTCAAAATTGAAATCTGTTGGCAGATCATCTTCTTTAATGCCGTTTTTACAGGACTTGATAATCTTTGAATAATCCACCACAAAGGTATCGATTCCGGCATGTTGTGCTCGTTCGAGTCCCTTGACACCCGGGTTATCCGAACCTGTAAAAACAATATCGGCGCTGATCCTGTTGCTCTGAGCCGCGTCAATAATGGCCTGAAGATTTGTCCCGCCACCCGATATCAGGGTTCCGACATTGATTTTTTTCACCACGCCTCCCTTTCCAGGTTTATGGATATCTGAAATATATATTTTTGTTTTATTTCAAACCCTGACGGATTGCAAGAAACAAAAATCCTATTGGTTGCCGTATCCGTTCTGTTCACTGCAATCCGGGCATTCCCAGGTAATCCCGTTGCAGGTCATCCCCCACTGGTTTTCATACATGCAGGACTGGCAGATGGAAAATCCGCACCGGCAATTCCAGCAGAACATGAACACTTGTCCACAGCAATGGCATTGTTTTGATTTCTTTTTTCTTCGGTTTTCTTTTCTTTTTTCAGAGTCCTGACTCATTCGACAAATATACTTCTCCTTTGATAAAAAAGATAGTATATATGCCTTTAACATAAAAAATCCAATACTTATAAAGGTTACCGGATCATGACTTCTCAAAAAAAAATATTCCTCATTGACGGCAGTGCATTCCTTTACCGGGCGTTTCATGCCATCCGGAACCTCTCCACATCAAAAGGCCGGCCCACCAACGCCACATTTGGATTTGCAAAGATCCTGTTAAAATTATTCAAGGACAACAACCCGGGCTATGCCCTAGTCATTTTTGATGTAAAAGGCCCGACATTCAGACATGAGCTTTATGATCAATATAAGGCGAACCGCCCGCCCATGCCTGAAGAGCTGTCGGTTCAGATCCCGGATATCAAACGCCTGATCCGGGCATTAAATATCCCCATCATGGAAAAAGAAGGGTATGAGGCAGATGACCTTGCCGGGACCTATGCAAGGCTTGCCGAAGAAGAGGGGTTTGACGTAGTCATGGTGACAGGGGACAAAGATTTTATCCAGCTTGTAACAGAGCGGTGCATTCTATGGGACCCCATGAAAGACTCTATCAAGGATGCCGGCCGGATCAGGGAGGAGATGGGGATTCATCCGAAACAGTTTATTGATATCCTTGGACTTGCCGGGGATACTTCGGACAATATTCCCGGTGTAGCCGGTGTCGGGCCGAAAACCGCAACAGAACTGATTGCACAGTTCGGCTCCATTGAAAACCTGTATGAAAACCTTGATAGTCTTAAAAAGAAAAAGAAACTTTATGAAAACCTTTCCAAGAGCAGGGACATTGTCCTTTTGAGCCGCAAACTGGCCGCCATTGACCGGTTTGTTCCGGTGACCGGAAAGGTGGAAGATTTTAAGGTCATTCCCTATAACACCCAGGAGGCGTTTGCACTTTTTCAGGAGCTTGAATTCACTACCCTTATGAATGAGTTTGCAAAAAAACCAGACCCGTCTGAAAAAATCTATAAATCCATCACCAACCTTGGAGAACTTGAAAAGCTGGCTCATGTCCTTACAAACAAAGGCATTTTTGCCCTGGATACGGAAACCACATCCAAGAATCCAACAGAAGCCGGGCTTGTCGGCATCTCATTTTCCTATATGGAGAACCAGGGGTTTTATATTCCTGTGGGCCACACCTCTCCCGGTGATGTTGAGCAACCGGCAAAAGAAGATATTCTCCGGATACTCAAACCTGTTCTTGAAAATCCGGATATCAAAAAGGTCGGCCAGAATATCAAATATGATTATATCGTTCTTTACCGGTTCGGCATCTTCCTTCAGGGAATTGTCTTTGATACCATGATCGCATCCTATCTGCTGAACCCTTCCACAAGAGGACACAGTCTTGACAGTATTGCCATGACGCTTTTCGGCCATAAAACCATTTCCTATGAAGAAGTGGCCGGAAAAGGGAAAAATCAGATCGGATTCCAGGATGTCCTGATTCCCGAAGCCGTGAACTATGCCTGTGAAGATGCGGATCTCACCTTCATGGCCTATCAGGAACTTAATAAAAATATCCGGGACAAAGAACTTTCAGATCTCATGGATACCATTGAAATGCCCTTGATCAAGGTTCTTGCCAAGATGGAAATGGAAGGCATCATGGTGGATAAAAATGCTTTGCAACAGCTCTCCCAGACCTTTGAACTGGAGCTGAAACATCTTGAGCAGGATATCTACACCCTTGCCGGTGAAGAATTCAATATTAATTCCTCCCAGCAACTGGGGTTTATCCTTTTTGAAAAGCTGAAGCTCAGCACTGTAAAAAAAACCAAGATGAAAACCGGCTATTCCACTGATGTGGAGGTTCTGACCAAGCTTGCCCCAACCCATGAACTGCCTGCAAGACTGCTGAGGTACAGAACCCTTGACAAGCTTAAATCCACCTATGCAGATGCTTTGCAGGAACTGATTCACAAAGAAACCGGAAGAATCCATACCTCGTTCAACCAGACCATTACGGCAACCGGCAGACTGAGCAGTTCCAACCCCAACCTCCAGAATATCCCCATCAGGAAAGAAGAAGGCAAAAAGATCAGGCAGGCCTTTATCCCAAAAGAAGGACATATCCTGATTTCAGCAGATTATTCCCAGATTGAGCTTCGTATCCTGGCCCATTGTGCAGAAGACGAGATCCTGATAGAAGCTTTTAAAAATGGAGAAGATATTCATACCCGGACTGCCAAGGAGGTTTTCCAGATCATGCCGGAATTTATCACCGACGATCTGAGAAGCCAGGCCAAGGCCATCAATTTCGGTATTGTCTATGGAATGAGCGCATTCCGGCTGGCCAATGACCTGAATATCAGCCGGAAAATGGCCACCGCTTATATTGACAATTATTTCAAGCGGTATTCAGGGGTTAAAAAATTTATTGAATCCACCATTGAAAACACTCGAAAAACCGGCGAAGTTTCCACAATTTTCAACCGGAAACGGAGGCTGGACGATATCAATTCTTCCAATGCCAATATCCGGGGGTTTGCCGAACGGGCAGCCGTGAATACACCCATCCAGGGAAGTGCGGCCGATCTCATCAAGCTTGCCATGATAAAGCTGGAAGACGCTCTTGAAAAAAACAACATGGCTGCAAAAATGCTTTTATCGGTCCATGATGAAATTATTTTTGAATGCCCCTTTGAGGAAAAAGACAGATTGATTGACCTTGCAAAAGACATCATGGAAAACGTCCATCCTCTGAAAGTACCCTTGAAAGTGAATTTTGGAAGCGGGCAGAACTGGGCAGAGGCACATTAAAAGATTACCCTTGGCAGGGAGGGGATACCTTCCGGCAGACAGGATGGAGAAAAAAAATAGATCATGAATACAAAAAGAATCGGGCTTGTCGTTAAAAATGACGAAAAGGCTGAAAAAAAAGCCATGGAGCTTGAAAAAAGACTGGGCAACCTTTGCATTGTCATTGATGTCAGGAATTCAAAAAGTTCTGACATTCCTGAAGATCTGATATGCCTTATCGTTCTTGGAGGGGACGGTACCTTTTTAAGCGCTGCCAGATTCATAGGACACCGTAATATCCCGCTTATGGGTGTCAAATTCGGTGAGGTCGGTTTTCTTGCCGAAACCACGGAAGATACTCTTTCCAAGGCCATTGACCTGCTCATGGAAGGAAACTATCTCATCCAGAAAAGGTCCCGCCTGGATATAAAAGTCATGCGGAACAATCAGAAGGTCATTGACGTGGATGTCCTCAATGATGCGGTCATTAACAAGTCAGCCCTTTCAAGGCTTGCATCCTGCGCCGTCTATATTGATTCAACCTATCTCACCACCTACAGGGCCGACGGCCTGATTGTGGGAACCCCCACAGGATCGACCGCCTATTCCCTTGCTGCCGGAGGACCTGTCGTACATCCGTCAGTCCCTTCCATTATCCTGACCCCCATCTGCCCCTTCACCCTGACCAACAGACCCCTCCTGATTCCGGATTCGGCCCTGATCGAAATCCGCCTTGAAGGCAGCCCTGAAAACATGATCCTGACCCTGGACGGCCAGGAAGGATTTGAAATGGACACAGGCGATAAAATTTTTATCAAAAAAAGCCGGAATGATATCCGGATGATTTCCTTTGAAGACCAGTCTTATTTTAAGGTATTAAAAACCCGTCTTAAATGGAGCGGCGGCAGAAGCTGATATGCTGTCAGCAAGGGCATAGATTTTTTTGATTCTGTCAATATGATACCCTTTATACAATCCGCAGGCAGAACACAGGACCAGTCCGCCTGAGTGTTTCAACAAGGCAATGATTTTTAAAAAATCATCTTCCAGGCCAAAAAAAGATTTTTGTTCGAGGAAATTTGCATCGATTCCGGCCATGATGATGCGACCGGGCAATTTGTGCTGCAGTTCCACAAGGTTGTTGGGACGATGCTGAACTGCAGCCAGCCCGTCAATCTTCCAACTGTCCAAAAGCGGTAAGAGGCCTGTAATCTTGCCGCAGGAATGCAAAAGGATATGCCGGCCGGCTTCATGAACCATTTCAACAGCCCTTGTGTAAAAACCGGTACACATGATGTCGATATCCCCGGGACTGATCATGGTGCCCTGTTCCGAAGCCATATCATCTGTTATCACCAGGGCGTGAGCCCCCATTTCAAGACATTGGTCCACCATCGCCAGGATTTTTTCCTGTTCGGCCGTATAGGCCTCCATGAATTTTTTTCTGTCCCTGATCCAACTGGTCAGGGTTTCCATCAGACCCGCATGGCTGACCTGTTTCTGAAGCGGTCCGTCCACAACAGCCACAACAAGATGATGACCTGATCTAACGGCTGTCCTTATATCCGATGGCTTGAAATACCGGTAACCTAAAACCGGTTGATATCTGGCATCATCCGCCACCGGCAGGCAGATCAAATCCATACCAAGCTCATGGGCCAGTCTTGAATGGTTGTCAAGGGTGTCTGACAATCCGGCTTGCGCTAAAAAATCGGTTCCCATCCAGACTTCGCCTTTCGGCACCGGAAACCGGGTGTGGCATGAAAACACTTTTTTAATTTTATCAATGGATTGATATTCCGGTTTATTTGTCATGTTAAAAATTTCATCTATTTCCATCTTTGCAGGTGCAGATTTTCATATAGATAATGGTAATACCCGATGATCCGGTATTCAATTTCTCTTTTTGTTTCAGTAGTGCTGATCCGCATATCCGACCCAGCCGCCGGTTTGAATAAGGGCCTTGTCGAAAGAGGACATCCTGAAACCTGTTTTCTTAATGTGGCTCTCTGATCGGACAATGATTTCTTCCTTTTCAACATCTACTGAAATATGGGTGAGGTCATTGGAAAACAGATCAAACATATCATTGATCTCATTTTCAGGCAATTCAATGGCCGGCATGCCGCAATTGAACATGTTCTGCCGGAAAATCCGTGCAAAACTCACGGCGATCACGACATGGATGCCGTTTACTTCCAGAGCCCAGGGGGCATGTTCCCGTGATGACCCGCACCCGAAATTCTCTCTTGTGACAACAATCGATTTTGCGGCAATGTCCTTTTTAGGGTCAAATCCGTCAAGCTTCAGATCCTCTAACAGATGGGGCTTTAATGCAATTTTTTCAATTTCAGTGAGATACCGGGCCGGGATAATTTCATCGGTATTGATATCTGACCGGTCCAGAAACAACACATTTCCTTTAAACTCTTTCATTTCCTGACTCCTTAATTTCCTGTATACAGACCGGAATTTGAAATTTCGCCTTTTATTGCGCTGGCCGCTGCCGTTGCCGGACTCATGAGGTGAACCATCCCGCCTTTGCCCATACGTCCGTTAAAATTCCGGTTGGTGGTGGACGCAGCGACCTCTCCGGCCGCCAATACCCCATTGCTCATGCCGAGACAGGCCCCGCAGGTGGGATTGGTAACACAGAATCCGGCATCCATGAATATTTTCAAGAGGCCTTCTTCCATGGCCTCAGCATATATTTTAGGGGTGGCAGGAGAAACAATTCCCCTGACATGATCGCTGATGATATGGCCTTCAAGCACTTTTGCGGCAATTCTTAAATCTTCAAGCCGGCCATTGGTGCAGGAGCCGATATAGACCTGGTCAATCCTTGTCCCCTTCATTTCAGATACGGGTTTGACATTGTCCGGCTTATACCCGTAAGTTGTCAGGGGCTCAAGATCGCTCACGTCAATTGTCCTGGTTATTTCATAGGCTGCGTCATCATCAGACCTGAATTCTGCAAAGGCGTCCAGCGCTTCTTTTTTTGTATGATATTGGTCCTGGATAAATTCCCACAGGTAATCCACCGTTGTCATATCCGGAAGACAGATACCGCAGGTGGCGCCTGCCTCAACCGCCATATTGCAAAGGGTCATCCTCTGATCCATGCTCATCCCGTCCACAATATTTCCCCTGAACTCAATGACCCGGTTGGTTGCTCCGTTTACAGTTAATTCCTGAATCACTTTAAGAATGATATCCTTGGCAAAAACCCCTTTCCCAAGGGTCCCGATGATTTCAATCTTATAGGTTTGAGGGGATTTAAAGGCACAGACCCCTTTTAATATCCCGACTTCCAGATCAGTTGTTCCGACACCGGCGGCAAACGCCCCAAAAGCACCATGAGTACAGGTATGGGAATCTCCCATGATAATGGTAAATCCGGGCCTTACAAAGCCCTTTTCCGGGAAAAGGGCATGGCAGACCCCATTGCGGCCGATGTCAAAAAAGTCCTGAATACCGTTCCGTCTTGCCCATTCCCGGAGAATCTTTCCCTGAAGGGCTGTTTTTGAATCCTTTGCCGGCGAAACATGATCAATGACCACTTTGATTTTATCCGGATCAAAGACACGGTCCTTCCCTCTTTCCATAAGATCCTGAATGGCTGTCGGGGTTGTGATTTCATGACAGAATACCCTGTCAAGCCTTAATACGCTGACATCCCCAAATGGTTCATCAACCAGATGCATTTCAAAAATTTTTTCTGCTATTGTTTTTCCCATGATTCTCTCCTGATCCTATGATGTTTTTGCTCCGAAATAATCTTCCCCATCAGCCGGTGTCACAACCCAGTATGCCTTAAACACCTGATCGGATGAATTCAGGATGACATGGGGGATTTGTGAAAAAAAAGATACGGAATCTCCTTTTTCGATTTCATATATTTCTTCACCATAAAATAGCTTTGCCAAACCTTCTATCACAATCCCCAGTTCTCGCCCGAGGTGGCCGTCGTTTTCATCCCCCCGCTTCTGTCCTGGTGCAAGCTCGAGAAAAAACGCATTAAAAGAATGGTTCCCTTTGGCCTGGCTTTCACCGCACAGCGTCTCATATTTAAATCCTTTCCGCTGATAGGTTTTTCTTTCATCCCTTTTGATAATTTCAACCTTGGAATTGGTTTCATAATCCTTGAAAAATTTATCAGGCGGAACTCCATATACTTCCAGAATCTGAAGCAGGGTATCAAGGGAGGGTGAAATTCTGTTTCTCTCTATTTGTGACAAAAGGCTTGAACTAATGCCTGCTTTTATTGAAACATCCTTTATTGTAATGTGTCTTGAATTCCTGATGGCCCTGAGAAGCGCACCGAGTTTTGTTTTCATATCACTCCCATATTAAGTATTCTTAATTAAAATTTAATAATACTTAAAAAAAATCCTGTCAATATCTTTTTCTTTCTGCAGAACCTTCTATGAATTTAGTTTTTCTCTTGACAGGTGTACTTAACGGATAATAAGAAAGACAGGGGGGAAATCGCAATAATGGCTTTGGATAATAAAACCGGGTCTTCCGGACAAAACTGCGGATTGGGCAGCCGGAATTCATTAATCCTGAAAATTGCATTATTCCTCAATTATCTAAGCAAAGAGAATCACCATAAACTTCTGCAGGATCTGGAACAACGCAAGAACAGCTCCGACATTGATATCCTCAAACTCATGCAGGCCAAAAGCTATGCCAATCAAGCCAATATTCTCAGCCTGAAAAAGACCTGCCTCAGCTTTGCCAGGGCACAGGAAGACTCAAGGTTCGGAGCATTGTGCATTAATTTTGAATTTTTGACACAAAGCAATCTCAACCTTGCCCTGGATGAGCAGAAAAATCTTTTGGATGAAGGCCGGAATATCATGCTGGGAGAACTCCTGGTGGATGCAGGCATGATATCTGAAAGACAACGTGATCTCATTTTACAAAAACAGAGACTGGAAAACAACAACACCCGGAAAATTACTCCGGCAGAAGAAATCACAGTCGCAAGTGTGGCCGATGAACCTGAAACCCAGCAAAAGTCCCCGGTCTTTGATAAAAGCCGGATGCGGGAAATCCGTGAAACCGGGATCATTCTTCTGGTTCAAAATGATGCCTTAAAAGCCTTTATGACAAAAACAAAAAATTTTGACAATTCAATGCTGCTTGCAGATTTAAAATTCTTTTTGGAAAAACATGGGATCATATACGGTTTGGTTGATGATCAGAGCCTTGAAGCCTTTATTAAAGATGAAAAATACCATAACGCCTTTTTTAAAACGGCTGAAGGTCTTGAACCCATTGATGGAACAGATGCCAGGGTTATCTATATGTTTGACCGGGATTATCTTAAACCGGGCTGGCTTGCAGAGGATGGGACCATTGATTTTAAGGAAAGGGGTGAGATCCCGTTTGTGTCTTCCGGGGATGTCCTGGCGGAAAAAATCCCCCCAAAGGAAGGCAAGGATGGGGTCAGCGTTTATGGGGATGCCATCCCCAGGACAAATGCCATGGACATCTCCTTTGTCCTGGGGAAAGGGGTTCGGCTCTCCAATGACGGGTTAAAGATTATCTCCGAGGTGAACGGCAACCCCAAGGCAAAGCCGAGCGGCGAAATTTCGGTCAATGATTCTTATTTTATTGAAGGCGATGTGGATTATACGACAGGACATGTAAAATTTGACAAAAATGTCTATATCACCGGTTCCATAAAAAACGGGTTCAGGGTAGAGGCCATTGATGTTGTTGCCAAAACCATAGACGGCGGTATTGTAAAAGCCCAGGGAGATGTTTTCATACAGAATGGGGTGACGGAATCCGTCATCGAAGCCAAGGGAAATATTAAAGCAGGTTTTATGCACAGGTCCAAGGCTGCCTGTATCGGCAACATGACCATTGTAAAGGAAGTTGTAGACACGGAAATCATCCTTGAAGGAACATTTGAAATGAAACAGGGACGGGTATTTTCATCCTCCATCACGGCAAAGGGCGGTGCAAAAATATACCATATCGGTTCTGAAAAAGCAGCCGTTTCCACAATCACCGTAGGGACATCCGGCTATCTTGAAAAAGAGCTTCAAAATATCGATTCAGCCATAGAAAGACGCCAGAATCTTCTTGAAACCAGGACGAAAGAAAAAAACAAAATAGAATCAGAACTCTCTGTCATCAGAGAAAAACTCAACAATTTTGATCAATCCCGGCAACGCACCATTTCCATGATAAATGAAATGAAAAAAGATGAGACCGGGAAAATGAACGAAAAGATCGACCTGTTTCAAAAAAGCCTGGATCAGGCAGATATAAAAATCCATGCTTTGAATGATGAGAAGGCTCTGCTGGAAACCAATTTTAAAAAGACAACCCAGGATATTCTTTCCTGTGCCGAAGCGGTTAAAATAAGCGTTAAAGATAAATTTGCGTTGAAACGGCTTCAACAGGCAAATCCGCCCAAACCGATTCTTGATGTCGCCGGCAAGGTCCTGGCCGGGACAAAGGTTAACGGACGATATGCCAATATGGTCCTTAACCGGACCCTGAGCCGCACCCGGATAATGGAAATCAACAGCCGGGGGGATGAAGGATCAAAAAAAGGCTGGGAAATGATTATTACCAATCTTTAATGCTATCCTTGGGAAATGACCTGAAAATTTATTTTCCCCTGGGACTGTAACTCTGTCAAAAGGTTTTCCACCTGGACATAATTCTTTTTTTCAATTTCAATTTTGTGTTCAACCCTATCTGTATAAGATGTATTCAGAATTTTCGCCTTAACAGGTTTCAACAGGTTGATTATTGTGTCGTTGACCCCATAGGATAATTGCATCATCAAAAGAACGGTCTCTGTCAGCTTTTTCAATTCCCCCATATCAATGGTTTGCTGCACAGATTTGGAATATGCATCCATCAATCCCCTGACCCCGAGCTTTACACCTCCGAAATACCGGGTCACAACTGCTGCAACCCGGGTCATATGATGATTCTTTAATGTGCCGAGCATGGGTTTTCCGGCAGTTCCCGAAGGTTCCCCGGCATCAGAACTGTGAAATATCTCGCCTTTTTCGCCCAGAATATAGGCCCAGCAATTATGAGTGGCGGTTTTATTCTCTTTTGAAATACGGGAAATAAATTCTTTTGTCTTTTCAATGGATTCAACATAATCAAGCGTACAGACAAATACGGACCGTTTGATTTTTATTGTTGTTGTTCTTTGATGGTCAACAGAATAAAAATAAGTTTCTTCCATGATGAGATCTTCCTGTCTCCAAACAAAATTGTTCCGGCTCAATCCGGCCTAGTTTAACCTATAATATAAATCCGTTCAAAATTAAAGAGCGCCTTGACTTCGAAGACGATTAAATTTATCCTCAAACCGGTTTCAAAAGTCTTGTAATGAACAACCCTAAGTCCGAATTCTTTTCAAGAAAGGATGGTATGGAATCAAAATCCGATCCAAATGAAATTTATGCAGCCCTGAGGAAAAAAATCATCCGTCTTGAACTTCCCCCGGAAAGTGTTTTGAATTTAAGCGATCTGGCTAAAGAGTTCGATGTCAGCCGGACGCCCATCAAGGAAGCCCTGATCTCTCTTCAGTCCGAAGAATGGATCATGTGGCAGGGCTCCCGGTTTATTGTTACACCGCTCAGCCTGGAAAGGATCAGGGAAATCACTGAAATCCGGATGGTTCTTGAAATTAAGGCAAACGTCTGGGCCATGGAACGGATTACGCCTCCGGAATGGGAGGAACTGGATCGCATCCGAACGGAAATATCCGGATTTTCTGAAAATAGCAGCAACCAGAGCATTATCGATTTTGACTTTTTCATCCACCATACTATTTTTAAAATTGCAAAAAACATTCAACTGGCAAAGATCCTGGAAAGGCTTTTGAGTCATTATTTAAGATTCTGGTTATCCATCCCAAGGCAAATCGATCACAGTGTTTTTTTCAAGGAAGCCATTGAACTCATTGAAGCCATTCGCATGAAAGATGAGCCCTTGATCAGGGAGTGCACCACAAACCATATCCGCAATTCAGTGGCCCAGATCATGGGGACCCGGTAAAAGAAGTACTTGACATAAATTTATTTTAAATCTAATATAAATTCAATATAGATTTACGATGAATTATTTTCATCACAAACTTGAACCGGAGCATTCCAACACTATGATTTATCTTGATAACGGGGCCACTTCCTTTCCCAAGCCCGAAAACGTTTATACGTTCATGGATGAATTTTTTAGAAAAAACGGCGTCAGCCCGGGGCGATCCGGTTATGACCTTTCCATAGAAACCGGGAACATCATTGAAAACACAAGAAAAGCACTGACACGGTATTTTAACGGCAAAGACCCGAAACGGCTTGTTTTTTCATTAAATTCCACAGATGCACTGAATCTTGCCATCTCCGGCCTCTTAAAGCCAGGAGATCATGCCGTCACAACACTCATTGAGCACAATGCTGTATTGAGACCTTTATTCCACGCCTCTTTATATCATCAAGTGGATGTGGATTATGTCCCCTTTGATGGGAAAGGCTTTGTAAACCCGGATGATTTTACCTCAAGGTTTAAAAAAAATACACGGCTTGTGGTGGTCAATCACGGTTCCAATGTTATTGGGACAGTCCAGCCCATCCGGGAAATCGGAAAATTATGCAGGGAAAGGGGAATCACCTTTCTTGTGGATGCGTCCCAGACTGCCGGAAAAATACCCATTGATATTGAGGCCATGAATGTGGATGTAATCGCCTTTACCGGCCACAAATCCCTTCTGGGTCCTCCCGGGGTCGGCGGGTTATATGTCGGGGAAGATGTGGTTATCCGGCACAGCCGGGCCGGCGGGACCGGTGTCAAGTCTGCACAACGCCACCACCTTGAAGAATATCCGTACAGGCTTGAATACGGGACATTAAATACCATAGGCATTGCCGGTCTTTATGCCGGCCTTACCTGGGTCCTTGAGCAGGGGGTGGATAAAATTCACAGCCATGAAATGAATCTGACACAAAAATTGCGGGACGGATTAAACAGCATTGATAAGGTCATCACCTATTACGCCGATGACCTGACAAATCATATCGGTGTCTTAAGCTTTAACATCAAGGGCTTTGAAGCCGTCAACACCGGCATCATCCTGGATGGCGACCATGATATTGCCTGCCGGACGGGATTGCATTGCGCCCCCCTGGTGCATGAGCAGCTCGGCACGGACAAGATCGGAGGGACTGTCAGGATAGGATTTGGGCCGTTTAATACCAAAGCCCATGTGGATACGCTTCTGAATGCCGTAAAAGAGATTGCTTCGACCTTTGTATAGACAGCCGGCCGTTTGTCTTCAAATTATCATTTCCTTTGATTTCAAAACCTGGTAAAAACGGTTATTCCATAACCAGCCGGCAAAGGATACCCATGAAGACAAAAAGAAAGCATGTAATTGAAACAGCGCATTTTTTAAGCCAGTACATCACAACTCCCCCGCTTATCGGATTTCTGACCGGGACAGGGCTTTCCGATACCCTTAATGATCTTGACCCCATAGCTGCCTTTGATTATTCAAAAATTCCGAATTTCCCGGTATCAACAGTGGAAAGCCACAAAGGAAAACTCATTTACGGCACCCTTGGGGGCAAGCCGCTATTGATGATGCAGGGCAGGTTTCATCTTTATGAAGGATATTCGCCCCAGGAGGTTGCTTTCCCCATACGGGTCATGCAGGAGCTGGGTGTTAAAACCCTGATCCTGAGCAATGCTGCAGGGGGCGTCAATCTCAATTTTTCGGCCGGCGACATAATGATTATAAAGGATCACATCAACCTGACAGGGAAAAATCCGCTCATCGGACCCAATGAAGATGACTGGGGTATCCGGTTTCCGGATATGACCGGGGTATATGATCCCCCACTCGCCGGCCTTGCCGAAGAAATCGCCCTGCACCATAAAATCCCTGTCCGGACCGGGGTTTATGCCGGTCTGAACGGTCCGAGCCTGGAAACCCCGGCCGAAACCCGGTATTTAAAAATCATCGGCAGTGATGCAGTGGGTTTTTCAACCATTATGGAAGCCATTGCAGGTGTCCACGCCGGCATGAAAATCCTCGGGATTTCCCTGATCACTAATATCAATGATCCTGATGCACCCCAAAAAACCACTCTGGAATCCGTACTGAAAACTGCAAAAACAGCATTAGACCCGCTCAATAAACTCCTGACCGATATAATCAGGGGCATCAAGGACTAAAGCTGATTCATCCAGTACCTGTTTCAATGTAAACGACAGATCGCCGACAGAGACCGGCTTTTTTAATAATCCCTTAACAGCAGGAGCATCAAGCTTATTTTGATCCATGGTATCACCTAATCCGGTGCAGATAATGACCGGGATATCGGGCCGGATATCATAAATTTTCTTTGCAAACTGGATTCCCGTCAATTCCGGCATGGTCATATCCGTCACAATGACATCAAAGAGATCCGGATTATTTGTAAAAATATGGAGTGCTTCCATACTGCTTGAAAAACCGGTGACTGTGTAGCCTAATTTTTCCATCATATGGGTTTCCATAAGAGCCACTTTTTTATCATCATCCACAAGGAGGACTCTCTCGGTTCCTTTTTGTATTCCTTTATTCTGTGGTGGTGCCTGTTTAAATGCACAGGTTTTTTCAATCACCGGGAAATAAATATCAAACCTTGTCCCGTTTCCCCCGGCAGTTTCCACATGGATATATCCGCCATGGTGTTCAACTATCCCGTGAACCACATAAAGGCCTATCCCTGAAAATTTTCCCTCATGTTTTGTTGAAAAATAAGGATCAAAAATTTTATCAAGAAGATCCGGATCAATACCGATTCCCGTATCACTGATGGAAAGGCATAAATAATCCCTTGTCAGGGAAAATTTTTTTAAATCCCAAGAAGGATTATTCCGGCCCGGGTGAAGCGAAACTTCAAGGATTCCCCCATTATCCTTCATGGAATGGTAAGCATTGGCTGCAAGGTTCATGATGATCTGATGGATTTGTGCAGGATCAGCCAGGATAATGCCCAGACCTTCATCAAGAGTGACATTCAATTTTATGGTGGCCGGAAGAAAGGAGCGAACCAGGGCCATGGAGTCTTTAACCACATCCTCCAGCCGGATACGCTTTTGTTCATGGACTTTCTGCCTGCTGAACGTCAGAATCAGGTTCACAAGCTCTTTTGCATGGTTAACGCAATCCAGAATAATCTCAAATGGTTCTTTTGCCGGATCATCGGGTCCTGTTTCCATCAGAAGCATTTCCGTATAACCTGAGATCGGTGAAAGGATATTATTGAAATCATGGGCGATTCCCCCGGCCAAAGTCCCGACGGCTTCCATTTTCTGTGTCATGAGCAATTGTTTTTCAAGGCTTTTCCTCTGGGAAATATCCAGTACCATGGCCCGGAATTCGAGAATCCTGCCGGAATTATCGGTAACAGCCTCAACAGAAATGCTTACAGAAAAAGCATCACCGCCATTGGGCATCATCAGGAATTCCATATCCCTGACGGGCCGGCCCTGGGCAAGATACTTCCGGATATCCGTCAATTTCTCATCCATTCCGGGCAAACTTAAAAAAAGTGATGTCACATTTTTACAAAAAAGCTCATTTCCGGCATATCCTGAAAGGATTTCGGCTTTCCGGTTGCAATGCAATATATTTCCTTTGGGATCAATGGAAAAATAGGCAATGGGTGCATTTTCATAAAGATCACGATATTTTTTTTCATTTTCAATCAGATCCCTGGAGGTCTGCCGCAGATGCTCCTCTTTCCGCCACAAAAGCTCAGCCCCTTTTTTACCTTTAACTTGACCAAGATAGGTCAGGGATAAAGTCTCAACCAGCCTCATCAAGACATTCAGCCTTTTTATCAGCTCTTCTTCATTTACAAAATGTTTCCCCTGTATTTTAAGCAAGGTTTTATCTGCTGTATTAATAACCAGAATTCCGTAATCCGGGAGATAAATATAAATTGAATTTTCAGAATTGAAATGACGGATAATCCTTATATCAAACCCGACTTCATCCTCAGCCGGCATAAGGCAATTTCCATTGTAAACAAAAAACGGGAGGCAAAGGTATTCCCTATGGCTTTCCCGGGCATGTTCCCCGGTATCCGGGCAGACAATAATGCGAATGCCCTTTGTATAATAATCTTCATAATTCCGCAGGATATAGGCGATAATTCCGTCATTTTCCTTTAGATCACCCTTCCGGTCGGTTTTATAAAAAAACACCGGGGACAATTTCCTTTTCGTTACCATCCAAGGGCCGAATAATTTTAATATCAAGCCTTTCAGCCCTTTTCCGTCAAACCTGTCCATGATGCCGCGATCCCACAGGATTGTCGGTAGAAATTTTAATTTTGTATGGTTTGTGCCGTAAAGGATTCCTGTCTGCCTGGCATCAAATAAATCAAGAGATATTTTCAGCAGGCTTTTTAAGGGGTGGCCCTTTTTAAGAATTTTTGTTTCAATGGCCGGAACATCCATTTTTCTCATGGCAGACCTTTTATAGAGGCAGGCAATTTAATAAATCAGCTTTCCCGGCTGTCCAGGATATCCCGGACCAGATAAGATACATCCCTTACAGCCACCGGTTTATTTAAAAATCCCTTTATCCCTTTAAGATCATATTGGTTTTTATTGATCTGGTCACCGTAACCCGTACACAGAATAATCGGAATATCGGACCGGATATCGGATAGTTGCTCGGCCAGCTGATAGCCGGAAAGCTCCGGCATGGTTAAATCCGTAATGACAAGATCAAATGCCTCCGGGGACTGCCTGAACATCTCAAGGGCATCCTGGCTTTTCAGATGGCAGGTCACATGGTACCCGAGTTTTTCCAGCAGGTGCCGTTCCATGAAAGCCACTTTTTTATCATCATCCACAAGCAGGATTCTTTCCGTTCCATTTGCGAGAGGCCTGTCCTCTTTAGCTTTTTCTTCCATCCGGGTATCACCGGCATAGACCGGCAGATAGATTTCAAAACAGGTTCCTTCACCTTCTTTTGATCTGACGGAGATATGGCCGTTGTGAGATCGGATGATCCCGTCAACAACTGAAAGACCTATACCTGATCCCTTGCCTTCTTTTTTAGTTGTAAAAAAAGGATCGAATATTCTTTCCCTGACAGCCAGGGGTATCCCGTGACCTGTATCTGCAAATTTGAGATAAATATAAGACCCCGGTTTTAAAGGATAGATCATATTGTCATCGGTGATGGCAATTTCATCAAGGACGACATCAAGAACGCCTCCGTTTTCTTCCATGGCATGGATTGCATTGGAAATCAGGTTCATGACAACCTGGTGGGCCTGGATCGGGTCAGCCCAAAGAAGACCGCAGTTGTCGTTTATTTTTTCCCTGATGGCAATGGTTGCCGGAACAAAGGATCGCGCCAGTGCCAGGGCATCCCTGACAAACATATGGGGTTGCAATAATTTGAATTCATTTTCTTTCTGCCGTGAAAATGTCAGCATCTGATTGACAAGACCCTTGGCGTACATGGCGCAGTCATGAATAATCTGAAGATGTTCTTTTTTCTTTGTCTCTTTATCATCGGTTTCCATCAGGAGCATTTCCGCATATCCGGAAATCGGCGTCAGGATATTGTTAAAATCATGGGCGATTCCACCGGCAAGGGTCCCGATGGCTTCCATTTTCTGAGCCTGGAGCAATTGCTTTTCAAGACCCTTTCTCTCAGATATATCAATGGCCATGGCGCGGAATTCAATAATCTTTCCCTCTTTGTCCCGGACGGAATCAATGGAAATACTGATCCATATCTCATGTGCGTTTTTATTTTTGAATTTCATTTCAACATCCCTGACAGATCTCCCCTGTTCAAGGATTTGCCTGACTTCATCCGGGGTCATGATCCCGGCCCCATCACTCACAAACAGCTTCCGGGCAGTATACCCTATGAGGTCCTCTTTTGAATAACCGGAAAGCCTTAACGTATTGTTATTACATTTGATGACATTCCCGTGATAATCCATGGAAAAATAGGCAATGGGCGCATTTTCATAAAGATCACGGTATTTTCTTTCATTTTCCACAAGCTCAAGGGAAGTCCGGCGCAACTGTTTTTCTTTTTTCCATAAAAGAAGCGCTCCCTTTTTTCCCTTAAGTCTGCCCAGTGACGCAAGTGATGCAATTTCAACCAGTTCGATGAGGATATCAAATTTTGATTTCAGCTCTTCTTCCCTTACGAATTTTGATTCCACACGATCCATGAGATCCTGGTCTGCGGTATTCACCACCAGAATCCCATAATCCGGGATATAGATGGAAACATAATTTTTAGCATGAAAATGTTTGATAATTTTTAAATCCACCCGGATATTGATTTCCGGTTCACTAATGATTTTACCGTTATAACTGTAAAACGGGATTTGGGCATATTGTTCGTCTATTTTGTAAATATTACCTGAAATATCAGGGCTGAAAAGAATACTGATTCCTTTTTTATAATAATCGGCACAGGTTCTGAGCATATAGGAAATAACCCCGTCACTGTCCTGCCATTCACCTGATTTTTGATCCTGTTTATAAAAATATACCGGGCTTAGTTTTTTCAGGGTGACGATTTGATTTCCAAAAAACTTTAAAAGCTTGCCTCTCATGCCTCTGCCGTCAAATACGTCCATGACTCCCCGATCCCAGTCACTGATGGGAAGAAATCTGGCTTTTGAATGGTTTGTGCCATATAATATGCCGACCTGCTCGGCCGAAAGAAGGTCCATGGTAATTTTCAAAAGTTTTTTCAAGGGGTCTCCCCTTTTGAAAAAATCCCTTTCGATATGATCAATGTTTAATTCCGTCACAATACCAATCTCTCAAAAAATGAAATGCCGATGGTTCAGTCATTTCAATAGAACCAGAAAAACAGATAAGGGTCAAGTATTAATAGGCAAAACGGATTTTAGATCCGGTTATGGTATCCGGTTGTATGGGAAATGAAATAAAAAAACCCGGTTGCTGTTTTTAAAAACAACCTTGAAAAGTCATGAGGAATCATCTATCAATGGGAAATGATCAATTTATCCAAAAAAAGAGTATTGCCATGAGAATTGTCACACGACCCGATTTTGACGGGATAGTATGTGCCGTGCTGTTGAGACGGGCTGAAAAAATCGATACAGACATTTACTGGGTTGAACCGGGTGAGATCCAGACTGGAAAAGCCTGCATTTCAAAAGGCGACATCATTTCCAACCTTCCCTATGTGCCGGGTTGCGAATTATGGTTTGACCACCATATTTCCAATAAGGTCCCGGAAAAAACAAAAGGCGCCTTTGACATCGCACCATCAGCAGCCGGTGTCATTTACAAATATTATCAGGCCATGGGCAGACTTGATAACCGATATGATGAACTGGTTTTGAATACCGATATTATTGATGCAGCCCTTTTGGACCGAGACCAGGTGAGATACCCTGAAAAATACCCGTATATCCTCCTGTCAATGACCATAAAAAACCAGGCATACAAAGACCGTCCTTATTGGAATCTCCTGGTGGATCTTTTAACGGAATCCTCCATCCTTCAAATCCTTGAGATTCAGGACGTAAAAAAACGCTGTAATTCAGTAATAGAAGAAAACGCCGCCTATGAAAACCATCTGACCGCACATACAAAGATTCGGCACAACATCTCCATTACGGATTTCAGAACCCTTGAACAGGCTCCTGAAGGCAACCGGTTTCTGACCTATTCCCTTTTCCCGGAAAGCATTGCCAGTGTGAAAATCCGGTTTGACAATGCTGAACAAAAGCACGTACAGATCAGCATCGGCCGAAGTATTTTCAACCGGAACTGCCGTGTCAACATCGGTAAGCTCCTGGCCCGGTTCGGCGGCGGCGGCCATGCAGGGGCAGGAGGCTGCACCCTGAGTTTTGAAACAGCAGACAGGAAAATTGAACAGATCCTTGATGTCCTGTTTCAAAACAAACCGGAAACTTAAAGTTTCTCCCGGACGCTTGCTACCTTTTCTGCCATGGTCTGTTCCCTGTCAATTCTCGTACCTGCTTTTATGGTCGTGGTGATCCTGGGAGCACCCATGTCATGAATCCTTTCATGGCATTTTTTAACCACAGCGAATACATCGTCCCAGTCCCCTTCAATATTGGTCCCATAAGCATGCAATTCACATGAAAGCCCGGCTTTCTTTATTATTTCATGACAGACGGCTACATATTTTGAAACAGACACTCCCACTCCAATGGGAACCACACACAGATCCATAATTACGTTCATTTTAAACCTCCTTTTCTCAGGGTCAGCTCATTTTATCCAAATCCGTATCAGGATGCAAGCTTCGGATGGATATCCTTGACTTCACGGCAAAGTTTGAATAAGAAAACCTTTGAGCAACGGAACTTATTTTTTTATACAGATTCAACACTGGAAAGAATCTATTAAATGAATGTATTAACCCCATCAGGAACTAATCATCATGACAACCCAAAAAGCAGCAGATCATATCGTTCAATGGCTTTCGGACTATCTCGGGCAAACCGGATTAAAAGGTTTTGCCGTTGGGATTTCAGGCGGCATTGATTCCGCCGTCACATCCACCCTGTGCGCCAGGACCGGGAAACCGGTTCTAGCCCTGAACATGCCCATCCTTCAGGCAAAAGACCAGGTATCCCGGTCATCGGCCCATATTCTCTGGCTTGAAAAACATTTTAGCGCAGTCAAAGGCATTGATATTGAATTAACCCCTGTGTTTGAACAGGTCAAAACATGCTTTCCCCATGATATCCAGGATGGCCTGACCATGGCCAATACCCGTTCCCGCCTTCGCATGCTGACCCTCTACGCCTTTGCTTCGAACCATAGGCTCCTGGTGGCTGGAACCGGCAACAAGGTAGAGGACTTTGGCGTGGGATTTTTCACCAAGTATGGGGATGGAGGGGTGGATATTTCCCCCATTGCAGATCTCATGAAATCCGAAGTCTATGCCATAGGAAAAGACCTGGGCATTATTGACGACATCCTTTCGGCGCCGCCTACTGATGGTCTCTGGGAAGACAACCGCACCGATGAAAACCAGATCGGAGCCACCTATGCGGAATTGGAATGGGCCATGAAATATCTTGCATCACCTGGAAAAAAGAGTTTAACCGACCGGCAAAAACAGGTTGTGGACATTTATAAGAAATTCAACACAGCCAACCGGCATAAAATGTTGCCTATCCCTGTATGCCCGGTTCCAGGGGAATTGTGGACAGCATAACCAGGAAAGAATTCCGATTTTTTTCATGCATCAGAACTTCCATGATTCAAGAACTTTTTTCGCTCCTTTGACCGTGGTCTCAGACAGCATCCTTTTTGCGTATTCCACGGCATCGGCCATGGACAGATTCATAATGGTCTTCTGCACCATGGGCAGAAACTGGGGGTCCACACTCAGGATACGGATACCCACACCCAGAAGAAAGGGGATATACTCTTTTTCATGTGCCATTTCACCGCACACAGAGACCTCGATACTGTTTGCATAGGCAGCTTCGGCAATTTTTGCAATGCCCCTGTTCACAGCCGGGTGGCAGGGAATATAATAGTCTGCCACCATCTTGTTGGCGCGGTCGGCTGCAAGAAGATACTGAATAAAATCATTGGTGCCGATGGAAAAAAAATCTGCCTCCTTTGCAAATTCATCAATGGTTGCCAGGGCAGAAGGCAGTTCCACCATCATCCCGATGGCCACATCCCTGTTGAATTCCGATTCTTCCCCGGACAAGGCATCCATACAGTCGTAAACCACCTGTTTGGCTTCCAAAAATTCATCCAGGGATGAAATCAAAGGAAAAATGATCCGGATATCTTTTTTTCCGGCAGCCGCCCTCAGCATGGCCCGGATCTGGAATTCAAAGACATCCCGGTGTTTCAGGGAAAACCGGATGGACCTAAGCCCCAGTTCCGGGTTGGTTTCTTTGGGAGAATCGCTGTAGGCAAGGGTTTTCTCCCCTCCGGCATCCAGGGTCCGGATCATGACGGGATGGTCCTGCATTTCATCAAACAATTTTTTGTAAATCACATACTGCTCTGCCTCTGATGGAAAGGTGGACCGGATCAGGAAGGGAAATTCCGTACGGTAAAGACCAATGCCTTCTGCCTTCAAAGTCCTGGCAAGAGGGACTTCGCTGAGCAAATTGATGTTTGCCAGCAATATGACCCGTTTTTTATCCTTTGTCCATGTGGTGCTTTCCATGGATGCGGAATGAGCCTGTCTTTCAACCCCGGCTTTTGTTTCGAAAAGCTTAATGGTTTTTTTATCCGGGTTTATGTAGATATTGCCAAGGTCACCGTCCATCAGAATGGTAGTATTTCCCGGCAGATTCAGAAGCCCGGATTCTTCGGCAATAATGAGCGGAATTTGAAGCGACCTTGCAAGGATGGTCACATGGGAGGTAACGCCGCCGCTGGCAAGGATGATACCTTTTATACCGGCTGACACATATTTGAGGATATCCGAGGGGAACACCTGCCTTGCAATTGCGATATTTCCTTTTTCATAAGTATTTTTTTCATCCCTGGCCCTGAAATTATTCAAAATCCGGACACTCAGATCTTCAACATCCTGGGACTTTTCCCTCATATAGGCATGGGGGCTTGCTGAAAAAACAGCCATATATTTGGCTGCCACTTTCCGGACTGCATCAACAGGGTTCAGGCCCTCATCAATGAGTTCCCCCATTCTGCCGATAAAATTTTTATCCTTTAATATCATAAAATGGGCGGTAAAGATAAGGGATGCGCTTTCAGGCAGTTTCTGCTCAAATCCTTTCTGAAGATCCTTTAGTTCCTGGGTGGTTTTTTCAATGGCAAGACTGAAATCCTGTTTTATAAACTGATCCTCTCCCGGAACCGGGTCATAAAGAATGGATTTTTGCTGTTCATTCAATACAACCGCTTTTCCCAGGGCATACCCGCCTGCAGCCGCGTTTCCTTTGACAAACACAAGGGAATCTATGGCTTCCGCATCTTCCCGGGTCTGGGAGAATTCGATTAACAGCCTTGCATTTTCTATGGAGCCTGCAAGATGGTTGACCACAGCCCAGATCGCTCTTTCATCCGACATTTCAAAATGATTCAGATCCCTGTGCTGGACCACCAGTACCCCGATCTTCTCAACACCCCGTTTAATGGGAACACAAAGAAATGAATTATAGGGATCTTCACCTGCTTCTTTAAAATATTTAAACCCCGGAGTTTTACCGGCATTGCCTTCCCTTACAATGGAAAGGGTCTCAAAGGACCGTCCCACAAGCCCTTCGCCGGGCTTCATATGTATTTTGTTGACTGCCCCGGGTTTTAATCCCTTTGTGGCTTTCAGGGTCAGGCGGTTTGATTTTTCATTATACAGATAGATGGAACAGACCGGGGCATTAAAATGCCGGGCCACCAAATCCACGGCAAGCTCAAGAAAACTCTCCAGATCCGAGCTTCCCGTAACAAGATCGGCCAGTTCGCCGATATCAAACAAAAGATTGAGATAATCAGACGCTTTTTTCTGCATAGATTAAATTCGTCTCCTTCTTGATTTCCGGCGTCGGAATGCCAAGGCTGCACGGCACCAGAACCTGGCATTTTCCACACACATCAGTGGTCTGTTGCAGGCCTGAAAGTTCTCTGGTTTCATGAAGATTGGATTGCAGTCTTGCCCAGCATTTTTTCCGGTCAATGCCTTTATTTGCATTTACAGCCCCGACAGGACAGCGGCGCACGCAGGCAAGGCATTTATGGCCGTTCTTATGAAGACAGAGTTCTTTTTCGCTGACCAGGGGATGATCACCCAGGTCTGCTTCGGTCACAAGGCTTCCCAGTCGTCCGGCACAGCCGGAGGGAGTAATAAACTGGGCATTTACCCCAAAACGCCCGAGACCCGCAATATACCCGATATGTTTGTGTGACCATCGGGCCATAAGGATTACGGGATCAAAATTATGGGTTGCAGGAACCAGGGCCGAGTGATATCCGGCATCTTCCAGAAAATCCCTGATTTCCGTACACAGGCTGTTAATCAAATCATTGGTTGCTTCATAAGCCAAACCCCAGTTCCGGCACGGAATTTTTCCATGATGATTTTCCTCGGCAAGGTCTTTGATAAAAGGAATAAAAAACACTATTATGGATTTGCCCGTCGACAAAAGATCCTTGGGAAGAGAATGATCAGGTGCAGCAATTTTCGGCAGGATATCAAACCGTTCATCTGCCCGTGCCGTTGCCAGAAGAGGAGTCCGCCAGAAGTTTGTTCCTTCGGGGGCTGATGGATAGTCCCCAACGTAGTTTTCCATAAATGCGTTTAATTCCCCATATGTGACCGGTGTGGTCATGGCCCCCCCATTTAAAATTATAAAATTGCCTTAGAAATATGGCAGGGTATCACAAATCATGGATTAATAACATAATGATTTTGATTTAGGATGGACGTCTGAAGAGAAAAAAAACACATGCAAAAGAATGACTGGCTTCAGCCTGAATGATCAGAAGAAAGATAAGGGATTAGAAAAATAAAACAGGCGATAAGAAAAAATAACCCGCCGAAAAGACCGATCATATCTCCGGATCGGATGCTTGAGCCAATGAAGAAGAGGGCGGATACGATAAAAAGTATCCACCCCAATATTTCATACTTGAATTTAAATTGTTCTTTGTTTTTCAACACAGTCAATGGATTATTTGTTCAGCACCGCATCAATAAGATTCCGGCCTACCTGTGTGTGGTGAAGGATGCTTCCAAAAGGAGACATTGCTTTTGGGGATCCCTTGGCAAACACTATAACCGGGGTTGACGTATGGGTGCCGGTATTCCAGACAACGGACTGGGCACTGGCAACTTCCAGGGCCAGGAGGTTCTGCCTGTTGTCATCGGTCTGGTATACGAAAAACTCATCTTTTACCAGTAGTTTCGGCACGGTTTTAGTTCCCATGTAGCCGTGACCTTCAACAAACATGGGATTATCCTCTTGTTCCAGGACCCTTGCGGCCTGTTCTTCGGTGATGGGAAACCGGGTGTGCTGATTTACTAGCTTTGCAAGGGTGGCCGGGGTCTGTTCTTGTTTTGGCAGAACATCAAATTTGTTTAAAAAAATACTGCTGTAGCTCAGGTCCTGGTTGTATATTTTATCCAGGACGGCGGGATTGCCGAAATTATATTCAGGTGCAAATTTTCTGTTCTGGAAAGATTTACCTGAAAGGCTTTTTGCTTCAGGGATTCCCTTGCCTTGGTAACTGAATCCAAAACCGCCTGTTGTATGGTCTGCCGTGACGACAATCAATGTATCATCACGGTCTTTTGCCCAGTTCAGAATATATTCGAGCGTATCATTCATGACCAGCATTTCATGAAGCATGAGGCCTGTATCGTTGTAGTGGGCCGCCCAGTCGATAAGTCCTGCTTCAATCATCAGGAAAAACCCTTTTTCATTTTTGGATAGTATATCAATGGCCTTTGACGACATCTCCTTCAGGGTCGGAATGGTTCTTTTTGGGTCGTCTTTGGTTCTGTTTACCTCAATGCCGTCAGGCATGGCTGAAGTTGTAAACAGCCCAAGGACCTTACCCTTTGAGCTTTCCATCTGGGACTTATCAAAGGCCAGGGCATATCCTTTTTGCTGGGCCTCGATTAAGAGATTCCGACTGTCTTTTCTTTTGGATTTGATTTTTACCGCGCCCTGGGTCATCTTTTCCAGTTCTTTAAGAATTGGAGCGTTTTTATCATTGGCTTCCTGGGGAACAAAGTATCTCAGTCCTCCGCCAAACATTACATCCGGGCCTGCATTAATCATGTCAACGGCAATTTCGTTTTCCAAGTCCCTATGGGGCTGATGGGCCGCAAATGCGGCAGGGGTTGCATGGGTAACCCGGGTATCGGAAACAAGCCCGGTTGCTTTGCCGGCTTTTATGGCCTTCTCTACAATGGTTTCCACGGAATTCCCGTCTTTGTCCAGTCCGATCATTTCAGATCCTGCAAATTGCCCTGAAGCCAGTTGCGATCCGGATGCAGCCGAATCAACAACCAGAACATTGTCTGCATGGGTCATGGACATCCCCATGATACCGCCTTGTTCCATGATTCGATCAAAAGAAGTTTTTCTGTCTATAATTACGGAATTCGGTGCCTGTCTGGCATAGGTCAGCAGCAGCCCGATCTGTTCCGGCCCCATTCCGTCTCCGATGAGCATGATGACGTTTTTAGGCTTGGATTCATTTTTACCTGCTACATCTGCCTGCTTTGGTACACAGGCGCTTATTATAAAACCGATCATAAAAATTGCAAGGATTGTTTTTATTCGATTTTTCATGTAAATAGACCCTTTAGTTTTGGATAGTATTATTCGGTGTAATACTGTCCGATAAAACGCATCATAGGCATCCTTCTTTAAATCCCTATGAAAAGAAGGATGCCTTTCCAATTATGCCTTTCTCTAGTTGACTATTTCTTGATCCATCTGGGAACCTGGAATTTATAGTCCTTGTATGGTTTTGCAGGCGGATCTGTAAAAATGGCGATCATCTCACCGTTCTGTACCTGGTAATGGACAATGGGAACATCTCCGCCGGCTCTCATGACATGGTCCTGATCCCATTTCCACCAGCCGGTTTCCCCTTTATATCCGTTGGCTGCAATATAATTGCTGATTTCCTCATGTTTTTTTTCATCTCCGACAGCCGCAGCAGCCGCTGCCCAGGCTTTAACACCACTGTAGGCTGCCCAGGAGCCGGCCTGGGGAAGATGTTTATAGATGCTGTTGAATTTATCCAGCCAGGCCTGGGCTTCGGGTGTGGGCGCTTTTGGGGTCGGCATGGCCGTAGGAACTTCACCGATAATCCCATCCGCCTCTTTACCCATTGTACCGACCACTTCTCTGGGTACAAGGCTGTAGCCATAGCTTAAAATCGAGTTGGTGGGTTTTTCCATAAACTGTCTGAAAAAAGTGATCACTTCCTGGGCGCTGACAATTTCAACATGAATAACGGCAGGATTGATTTTCCGGATTTTGGTGAGCAACGGACCCCATTGGTTGGTTCCATAGGGTACTATTTCATGCATGGCCACGTCCCAGCCTTTTTCCTTGAAATTTTTCTTCAGCGTGTCGCCGACTTCGGTTCCCCAGGCATCATCCGCAGTTATGATAACCGCTTTTTTATTGGGGTATTCATAGGGCAGTGCCATGAGGACATTGAACATGCTCTGACCCTGATTGATACCGGTATCCGTGAGCTGGAAAATGTTATTGTATTCTTTTTTATCCTGAGTATAGACATCTACGGATGCCTGTGAGCCGTCGTCTGCAAAAAAAGGTGCAGAGTATTTTCCATAGGCCCGGATATCCTGTCCCCACCCGGCCCATCCGGCATGAACCGAATCTACGTTTAGTTTACCACACAGGTAATCGGCTCCCTGCATGACACGTTCAGGAGCGAACTCCTGGGTATCAAACCGCACCGGCTCAAGCTGTTTGCCCAGAAGACCGCCGTTTTGATTGATTTCATCAATGGCCATTTTAATCCCTTTCCAGTAATTATCACCGGTATCGGTGTAAGGACCGGTCATGGACAGGGGCACCCCCACCTTGATAACATTGTCAGCCCACGAGCTTCCCGCAAACAACAGACCGCAAATAACGATCATCAATAAGGTTAATACCTTTTTCATCTTACCTCCTCACATGTTTAGGGTTGGTTATTTCTCAATGGAGATACCATTGGTTCTCTTTTCGCTACTAGTTTCTGTATCAGCCCGATAATACCGTCCGGAAGCAGAAGCACAAGAATCACAACCATGGCTCCCAGGATAATCGGACGATAGGAACCTAAAGGAGACAGCATTTCGTTTATGGCAACGGTGATAAAGGCCCCTATCACGGCACCCGGAAATTTTCCCACACCGCCGATGACCAGGATGACCATGAGTGTTACAAATAAATCAATTCCCAGCATCCGGGTGGAAAGCATACCTACATAATGGGCATAAAAACCGCCGATCATGCCGGTCAAAAATGAGGTCAGGGCAAACACCATCAGTTTGTATTTAAAAGCACTCACCCCCAGGCAGGTGGCAAAGTCTTCCGCATCTTTCAGCGCCAGGAATGCAGCTCCCCAGTGAGATCTGATCACAAGCCAGATAATGGCGGAACAGATGACTGCCACAAAAAGGATAAGGTAAAAATAGGGAATGGGATGACTATTTGTAAATGCATACCCGAAAATATTCATGGGCTCGATGGTTAAAATCCCCCGGGAGCCGCCCGTGCCGATAAAGCGGCCGATATCTCCCTTGAGCATGGGCTCAAGTATCATGTGAACGGCAAAGGTGACCAGGGCAATATATGCGCCTTTCAGTTTCAGACAGGGAATACCCACAAGCACTCCCAGGAGCCCTGAAATTATCCCGGCCATAAAGACGGCAAAAATCGGCGGGATACCGGCTCTTGCCGAAATAATGGCAGAGGAATAGGCGCCGATAACGAAAAATGCCACTTGTCCGAAGGAAAAAATACCGGCAAACCCCATGATCAGATCCCAGCAGGATGCCACCACAGACCAGATCAGACAGATGATCAAAATATGCATGATGAAATTTGTAGAGCCGAAGAATAGCGGCAGAATTGCCACGATACTCCAGATGACGGCCAGAATGATTGCAGTACGTTTATGTTCCATTGATTTACCCCCGTTTTCCCATTAGTCCCTGGGGCCGGATAACCAGGGTTGTCAAAAGTACGGCAAACAAAGCAATCAAAGTCCAGGTCATTCCAAACTGCCATCCCACAAATGCTTCGAGCATGCCCACGATAAATGCGGCATAAAGGCTTCCCTTGATGCTGCCCATGCCGCCGAATGCCGTAATGACCCATGACTTCACAAGAATATCCCATCCGCCGTCAGGGGTAACAAAATATTTCTGGGCCAGGAGAATCCCCCCCATACCCACCATCACAGTGGAAATAGCAAAGGTGGCTGAAAAAACAAATTCCTTTGGAATACCGACTATTTGGGCTCCTGCCGGGTTCTGGGCCACAGCCCGGACCGACATGCCGGTCCGGGTATTATTTAAAAACCAGCGGAATGTCAGTATCCCGCTGATGGACAGGATAAAAATCACCACATCCTGATAAGAAAGAATAAACTCTCCTGCCTCAAAAGAGCCTTCCAAAATAGATGGTAAAGATTTCATCCTTGCACCGAAAACCACCTGAAAGGAATTGTCCAGGAAAAGGGCCATCCCCAGGGTGATCATCATTACCTTGACTTCCCAGTCGTCCCGTTTCCGCAAAGGGGCCACAAGCAGTTTTTCAATGATATATCCGAAAAAAAACAATATGGGTGCGGCCAGACAGAACACGATCAGATAATTGTGCAAAAAGGCAAACCCAAACACCAGAAAAGCGAGATATCCACCCATGCTGTAAAAGGAGCCATAGGCAAAATTAAACGCCTTAGACACGCCGTATATCAGTGTAAGCCCGACAGCCATTAGGGCATATACCGATCCATTGATCATTCCGCTGATGATGACGTCAATGATTTCAGTGAGCATTCTTTGTTCTCCTGTTACATTCCAAGGAATATTTCTTTCAAATGGTCATTGCCAAGGGCTTCGTCCTTGCTTCCTTCAAAGCTGATCCTGCCTTCTTCCAGCACATACAGTTTGTCTGCAAGAGCCGTTATCTGGGGGATATTCTGTTCCACTAAAAGCACGGTAATCCCTGCACTGTTGATCTCTTTTATGATCCTTGCCACCTCGATCCTGAGGTTGGGCTGTAATCCCAGAGAGGGTTCATCCATGGCCAGAAACCTGGCATTGGACATCAGCCCCCTTGCAATGGCCAGCATCCTGGCTTCCCCGCCGCTCATGGTGCTGGCAAACTGGGCTTGCCTTGCTTTCAACCTTGGAAAAAGGCTGAATACCTTTTCAAGGTTTTCTTTTTCAAAGGGCCTGGCAGACCTTGAATAAGCTCCCAGCTTCAGGTTCTCCAAAACCGTCATATCAGGGAATAATTCTCTGTTTTCAGCAACATAGGTGATGCCCATATTTACTGTTTTTTCAGCCCCAAGCCCTGTAATGTCCTTACCTTCATAGGAAATACTGCCCGTCACCTTTTTAACAAGCCCGCAGACAGATTTTAAAAAAGTGCTTTTCCCATGGCCGTTGGGACCGAGCATGACCACTATCTGTCCTTTTTCCACTTCAAGGGAAACATTTTTCAATACGTGGAAATCATCATAATATGAATTTAAATTCTGAATCTTAATCATGGCTGTCTCCCAGATAGCATTCAATCACCCTTGGGTCGCTTGTCACTTCGACAGGATCACCGCAGCAGATCTCGGTCCCGGTTTCAATAATCAAAAGCCGTTCCGTCAGCTCTGTCAGTACTTTCATGAAATGCTCAATAATAATGATAGTGATCCCCATGTCCTGATTAATACGCTTGATTAACTCCATCAGGCTTTTTATCTCCTTGGCATTGGAACCTGCCATGGGTTCGTCCAGCATGAGAATCGCGGGTTTGGTAGCAAGGGCAGCCCCGATCATGAGCATCTTTTTATCCAGGAGGTTGAGCTGTCCGGTAAGCTTTTTTCGTTTATCGGTGAGATTGACAAAATCAATGATCCGATCCACATAAGAAGGTTCAAAACCGTCCCGGCTTCCAAAATAATTTCCCACACCTATACTTTTTTCAATCGTCAGACTCGGAAACGTCTGGGGAATCTGGAATGTTCTTGAAATTCCGAGTTTTGCAATCTTGTGAGGCTGAAGTCCACTGATATCTTTATTATTAAATAAAATAGACCCTTCAAATGAATAGAGTCCTGAAATCAGATTGTACAGAGTGGATTTTCCCGCGCCGTTGGGTCCGGCAATGCCAAAGACCTGGCCCTGAGATACTTCAAAACTGAGGTTGTTTACCGCAGTCAATTCACCAAATTTCTTAGTGACGTTCCTTAGTTTAAGCATCTTACTGTTCCTTCCTTCAAGTTGAAGCTTGAACAATTCCACTATCACGTAGTATGTAATATGTGATATGTTATTCAAGCCATAGCATAGCTCTCAGGTTAAAGCAAGAAAAAAATCGATTTTAGAAAAAAACCATTTACATAGTACGTAATATGTGATATTCCCTTTTAACAGAATGTCAAAACCTTTGACCGGAGAGCGCCATCAACAATTTCATCCATATAAATTTCGACAAGTGCACAGGTTGCAGTATCTGTCAACTCGTCTGTTCCATGGATCTTTTTGGCGGGTACAACCCAAGCCTTTCCCGTCTTACCGTAGTGAGCCAAAAGGAAAATCTATACCATTTTCCCATTGTTTGCAACCAGTGCGAGAATGCCTATTGCCTGAATGTCTGCCCTGCCGGAGCCATTACAAGGGACACCTCCGGTATTGTGGTCATCCATAAAGATAAATGCATTGCCTGCGGGCTCTGTATTGAATATTGCCCTATCAGGGTTGTGGTTCGCGACCCTGAAACCGGCAAAGCCTTTAAATGCGAATTGTGCCGGGGGACCCCGTTGTGCGTAGAAGCCTGTCCCACAGGAGCTCTTGAACTTGTTTCAAAGCACACCCCTAAAGGAAAAATCGATGAATGAAGCTTACACAAACAATTTGCTGATGATTGATTTATCCCGTAAAACCCATGAAATCATAGCGACTTCCGAATCTTTCATCGCAGATTTCATCGGGGGCAAGGGCTTTGGCGCCAAACTTCTCTATGACGGAGTTTCCCCCGGCACAAACCCTCTTGGTGAAGACAACCTGCTCATGTTCTTAACAGGTCCCCTGACCGGCACCATGGCTCCGGCCATGAGGGGGTGTGTGGTGACAAAATCACCGCTTACCGGGATTTTTTTAGATTCCTATTTTGGCGGCAGCCTTGCAGCGGAAATCAAATATGCAGGATATGATGGCATCATTATAAAAGGCTGCTCTGAAAAACCATCCTATATATGGATCCGTGACCGGCATGTTGAAATCCGTGATGCCCGGTCTTTGTGGGGGGTTGACACCCTTCTCGCCAACCGCCTGATTAAAAACGAACTCAACGACCAGACCATAAAAATTGCCACCATTGGTCAGGCCGGTGAAAATAAAATTCTGTTTTCCCTGATCTGTTGCGAATACAACCGCCAGGCAGGGCGCGGCGGTGCCGGCGCCGTCATGGGGTCAAAAAATCTGAAAGCCATTGCAATCAAGGGGAACCGTCTTGTAAGAGTCCATGATCCGGCAAATTTTAAAGCAGCCTGCCGGGAGGCTGCCCAAGAACTTGAAAAAAGCCCGGATGTTGCCGCCCTTAGACTTGCAGGCACTGCTTCAGCAGTGGAATTTGCCAATGAAGCCGGCCTTCTGCCCCATAAAAATTATCAATACGGAACCTTTGCCAAGGCATCCAAAATTGCAGATAAAGGCCAGTCCAAGCACCTGTGGCTGGGCAGCAATGCCTGTATGGGATGTCCCATCCGGTGCAGTAAGATCGGTGCGGTCCGGACAGGGATCTATAAAGGCATTGTCACGGATATCATCGAATATGAATCCGCAGCCCTCATGGGGTCCAACCTGGATATCCACGATATCCGGGCCGTGGCCCATCTTGTGAAGCTCTGCGATCTTTACGGCATGGACAGTATGTCCACGGGCACGGTCATCGGATTTGCCATGGAGGCCTGTGAGAAAGGCCTGATCAAATCGCCGGATGGTATTAATCTGAGATTCGGCAGCATACAGGGGGCCGAGTATCTGATCCATGCCATTGCAAACCTGCGAAGCGGCCTTGGGCAAATTTTATCAAAAGGTGTGAAACAGGCTGCGGATCATATCGGATATAAGGCCGCTGATATTGCTCTTCACACCAAAGGGCTGGAATCTCCGGCATGGGGCCCGAGGGGTGTATCCGGCATGGCCCTGGCTCTCATGACAGCCGATCGCGGCGGTTGTCATCAACGCGGGTTTACCGTCAGCTATGAACTTTCAGGAGCATGGAACAATCACCCCCTGGACCCCCTGTCACCTGAAGGAAAAGCCCAAATGGTTGCAGAGCTCCAGAATTATTCTGCCGGGACTGACACACTGGTCAAATGTGATTTCGGCAGCTTCGGTATTTCCAAAGAAACATATGCCCGGCTACTCAATGCAGCTTGTGGCACTCAATATTCTCCGGATATTTTCCAGAACACAGGGGAAAGGATCTGGAACCTTGTAAGGATGTTCAATTTAAGACAGGGAATGGACCCGGCTGAAGATACCCTTCCTCGCCGGTTTGTTGAAGAACCGCTCACAGACGGGCCTGGCAAGGGCCACCGCATTTCTAAAAAAGATATGGCATATATGAAACAGGAGTATTATAAGACAAGGGGATGGGACGAAAACGGTGTTCCCTTGGATAAGACCCTGAAACAATTAAGGATTGATTATGTCAAATCGGATTAATAAAAAAACAGCCAAAACCATTGCCACCCGGAACAGGATTCTTGATACCGCAACCTATCTTTTTGCACGGCTCGGGTATCACAAGACCACCATACAGGACATCGCCTACCATATAGGCATGACAACAGGGGCTGTATTCCACCATTACAGCTCAAAAACGGATATCCTCGAAGAAGTAGTGGAGGAACTGAACCACAGTTTTGACCAGTATATTGAATTCCTGGATCAGGAGCATACAGATTACAAAAAAATGATCCAGGGCATGATGGAAATTTTCATGGACCGGTTTCATAATCAACCGGACTCCATTATTGCCCTGGCTTCCCTGGCCGCAGAATTCAGCGGCATCCGGGGACCGGTGATTGAACAAATCCAGGCAGCCTATGATATATTTGTGAACGCATTTGAAAAGGCACTGGATAAAATCAAACAGAAAAAGACAAACAGGGCCGCAGCCGTCTGCTTCATCTCAGGGCTCCAGGGTGTGGCCTTACAAGCCCTTGTCAGGGACGGCGAGATGGATATTGATGATCTTGTGGCAGGATTTGTCAGTCTTGTGACGGATAAAGACTGATTTAAGATCCTGTTATTTTTTTCATCCTGATATACCCCCCCGGCCCTGCTGACGGATCATGACATTGAATTGAAATTGGATTGAGTTGAAAGCACAATAATCCGGAAAATTTAGATATTTATTATTGCAAAGGAGTTATATAAGGATGGAAAAAAGATATGATTATATTAT
>MGTJ01000017.1:0-13775 GCA_001799395.1 Desulfobacterales bacterium RIFOXYA12_FULL_46_15
AATGAATTTATTGATCCGTTCCGGGTGGCGGACAGCAAAGCTTAAGCCTGCCATGCCGCCGAGATCGTGGACGCAGAGATGGGCTTTTTTCAGATCCAGGGCATCAAAGAAATCAAGGATGAAGCTGCGAAACATGGCAAGGTCATAGCGGGCAGTTTCCGGCTTGTCTGATTTTCCATGCCCGGGAAGGTCCGGGACCAGTACATAAAAATGTTTTGATAATTCCGGGATCAGGTGCCGCCACAAAAGACTGCTGGATGGCCATCCGTGGAGAAGGACAAGGGCTGGACCGGTTTTGTCTCCCTGGATCAGGGTATTGATTTTCAGGTTGCTTTTTAAAGTGATGGTTTGACATTCCATTTTTTCTCTCCTTTGATTGTTTACTGGCTGGACGGCCAGCCAGTAAAGTGGTAAATTTTTTTCTTATCTGTCCCTGCAGAACAGGTCAACAATTGCGGTTTCAATTCCCTGCCATACAATTTCATTTTTGCACAGGTCAGGTTCGGTTAAAAGCTGAAGCCCCATGCCGTCGATGATCCCGGTGATAATGGCCGCCAGGGTCTCCACCGGCAGGGCAGGGGAGATCCGTTTCCGGTCAGAGGCGCTTTTCAGACCTGTTTCAAGTGCTTTTCTAAATTTTCCGTAAAGAGATGCCAGCTCAGCGTTAACAATTTCACTGTGCCTTGCCACGGCAAATCCTTCAAAAAAAAGGCTTAGAAAATCAGGATCATGTTCCATGACGCCCCGCAGGAGATCGACAATACCTTTTGCATAACCTTTGGGGGTCTCATGATGCTCAAATACGGACGCGATCATGGCAATGCTGATTTCCATGTTTTCCTTTATTACCCTTGCCAGCATTTCATCCTTATTTTTGAAATAATAATGCAGGAGCCCCCTGGAAACCCCTGCTTCCAGGGCCACCAGGCTGATGGTGGTGCCCATATATCCCTTTTGCGCGAGAATGGTTCGTACAGCACTGAGGATGATGTTCTCTTTGGGATCTTTATCGGTTGCAGGCATCAGGCCCCTTTGTCAAGTCAATCAAGTTACTGGTTGGACGGCCATCCAATAATTATCAGGGCAGTGAATTTCCGTCAAGGGAAATTTTAATTATCCGGATATTACGCCTGGGCCTTACGGCAAATATCCGGTTAATTATCTGAGACTTTTTTCATTTTTTTCATTGATTTTTTAAATTCTTCACACGGATCTTCATAGGAAACCCTCTGGGTGAAAAAGAGAAAATCTGCCGGAGGGTTTTTTTCAAATCCTTCCAGGTCAAGGGGAACAAGATATTCCGGCAGTTCCAAAGGAGCTGTGCTGATTTCCCTGAAGGCAAAATTGATCTGGGTCAGACCCGGATCAATGGCTGCCACCCGGTCAATGACGCCCAGGCCGTATTCTGTGTGGCCGCTGCCGATAATTACCACAAGAGGGCCTTTGTGGTGCTGTTTCAGTCTTGTGATGGATAAGGCCATTTTATCGTTTCTGGCAAGCCAGGTATCATAGAGTTTTGTCTCTATCTGTGCATTGCCCATGCCGCAGTGAACTGCCTTGAATATGGAGAACATATAGTCCTTATAGGCCTGGCCGGGCGGCCTGGTTGAGAAAACCTGTTTTTTTTCAATGGGGGTGATGCCTCTGATTCCTTTTCTTGTAATCCTTTTTTTCAAGGTTTCGGGAAGATCAAGCCCTGCGGCTTCAAGACGGTTTTCCCGGGCCAGGGTCAGAAGACTGTAATAATAGTCCCACATAAGATCGGACTGGGTGTCCCAGCCTAGTTTTTTTCTCAGATCTGCTTCAATGATTTTTGTCAGTTCCTTTGAATGGGAAACCTTTCCTGAATCAATAAAATTTAATAGATCAGAAGTATCCTCCATGGAAAAGAATTCAAACCCGATCATGGGGGTGAGGCCGTTTTCAATCAGACTCTTTATGACGCGCTGCTGCATGGCGTGGTGATCCGGATTATCATGCTTTTCAGACAGATAAATCACGTCATGGGTGCTGATTTGTTTGATCATGGTATCAAAACCAACAGGTTCTGATGTCCGGGCGTCAATAAGGGTTCCGATCAAGGGGTCTTTTCTCATCACATCTCTCTTTACTGTAGCACAGGATTGAATCAGGACAGGGATCAGAAAAATCAGAAAAACCAGACACGGTCTGTTCATAGCAGGGCTCCTGTTTGAAAGGTTCAGGGGTTGAATAAAAAAAGATCCTATCAGATCCTATGATTTTTTAAAATAGAGAACCAGGCTTTTCCCAAGGATGGGGTTGAAAAGCCGGTCTATGAATCTTGTCAGAGGCGGATGGTTCATTAAATCCCAGACCAGGAGACGGTGATAGAGGTTGACTGATATAGAGTTTTTTCTATCAAGCCCCTTAAGGCATTTCAGCCACCAGAACGGGGCATGGAGGCTGTGGGCATGGTGGTAAAAATGAAAAACCGCTCCAGATGATTCAATGGTTTTGATCAACCTGTTCTTTTTATAAATCCGGATGTGGCCCATGGGGGCATTGGCATATTCACGGGATAAGCACCAGCATATCTTTTCCGGCCAAAATCTTGGAATGCTGACAGCAAGGGTTTTTCCCGGTTTTAAGATCCGGATCAGTTCGGAAACAGCTTTTCTATCATCCAGGATATGTTCCAGGACTTCAGAGCAGATGACAATGTCAAAGCTATTGTCTTTAAAGGGCAGCCGGGTCACATCCATGCAGGAAAGATCAATGGTCCTGCAAAAGAGGTCGTTCAGTTCCTGATGAAACTCCAGTTTTTTCCGGGTTTCGATCAGGTTGTCAAATATGAAATCCGCTCCTATGCAGCAGGTGTCATCTTTTCGGCAGGCTTCAATGGTGTGGCGGCCTTCACCGCACCCGATATCCAGAATCCGGTCGCCTGGCCGGATGCTCAGCTTGTCAAAATCAATGGTAAGCACGGATAATCTCCCGGTAGGCATCTGCTGTCCGGATGGCGGTTTTTTCCCAGGTAAATTCCTTTAGCACCCTCTGATATCCTTTTTCAGCAAGGGTTTCGCGCTGGGAAGGATCATCCAGAAGCTCCAGGACGGCATCTTTGAGTGCCTGGGCATTGCCGGGCGGAACCAGTTTGGCTGCATCTCCAGCCACTTCGGGCAGGGCGCCGCCTGTGGTGCAGATGACCGGAACCCGGCAGGCCATGGCCTCTCCCACGGGAAGCCCGAACCCTTCATAGAGTGAGGGCACCACGGCCAGTTCGGCCCTGGCATACTCTTTGACAAACCGGTCGTGGTCAATGCGGCCGGTAAAATGGATATGTCTCCCCAGATCCAGTTTTTTGACAAGTTTTTCAATGCCCCCGTTTTCTTTGGGTGTTCCAATGACCACCAGTTTCACTGGCCTTGTTTTCACAATATCGTGAACCGCAAAAAGAAGGTGATACAGCCCTTTTAAGGGAGTATCCGCACTATTGGTGACAATGATGCGTCCCGGTTCTTTTTTCAGGGTGCTCTTGGGATAAAAAAGATCAGTATCAATACCGATGGGAATGGTTAGAAATCTGGATTCAGGAATGTTGAATTCTTTTGCAATGTCTTTTTTTGAGCTTTCAGACACTGTGATGATATGGGAAAGCTTTCTTGCCACCTTTTTCTGCATGCTGATAAAAGAATACCAGCGCAGGGCCTTGAGTTTCTTATAAAAAGACCTGGTGCTTTGAACGGCAAGGCGCCGGTCAACGGTCATGGGGTGATGAATGGTGGCTGTTACAGGCATGTGCCGGGCCAGAGATAAAATTCCATAGGACAGACATTGATTGTCGTGGATGATGTCAAATTTCTTTTTTGTCTCTGAAAGATGACGTTTCACCCTCATCCCAAAGGTCAGGGGTTCAGGATATCCCATGGCAGAAACATCCAGCCATTCAATGAGGTTGACAAAATCTTTGAGTTCTTCAAGGCAAGGAGTCCTGAACAGATCGTTGGGATTATAGAGATCCAGGGTCTGGAGCCGGGTAAGGGTCACACCCGGGTCAAGGGTGATATCCGGCGGGCCTGAGATGACTTCAACCCGGTGACCGAGATCTGAAAGCGCCCGGCTCAGGTTCCGGATATAAACCCCCTGGCCCCCGCAGTGGGGGTTGCTCCGATAACTGATCAGGCCTATGTTCAAAAGGGAATTCATAAAGGAAGGTAAGTGGTGCGCCCGGCTGGAATCGAACCAGCGATCTTCAGCTTCGGAGGCTGACATCCTATCCACTGGACTACGAGCGCATGGGTCCTTATATTAATGGAAGTTTTTGGATTGATCAAGGTCAATATCAAATTTTTCTTTGGCTTCACCCACAACATAAAGAGACCCGGCCACACAAACGACATCCGTGTCATTGGAAGCTGTTACGGCATGGGTCACTGCCGCCTTGACATCTTCAATAATAATTACAGGGCGTTGGGTGATCCGTTCAGCCTCGGTTTTCAGTATTGAGGGGTCAAGGCTTCTGTCAATCTTTGCTTTTGTGATAATCACCTGACCGGCTAACGGCACAAGATGTTCAAGCATTTTTTTATAAGGCTTGTCATTAAGAATGCCCAGTACCAGGGTCAGTTTCCTTTTCTTTAAAATGGAAGTTAGATATTTTCCCAGGACCTTTACGGCATGGAGATTATGAGCCCCGTCCAGGATCACCAGGGGGCTTTCCATGACATGCTCAAGCCGTCCCGGCCACCAGGCCTTTGAAAGCCCTTCTTTTACCAGGGTTTCGGTTAAACCATACCGCGGGTCAGTTGTTTTATGTTTTTTGAAAATGAGTTCACAGGCTGCCAGGGCAAGACCCAGATTCTCTTTCTGGTGCTCTCCCGGGAGGGGTTTCTTCAGACGGACAAAATGATTCTCAAGTCCGTCATAGGTGCAGGTGTCTTTCCCTTGAGTTTTTTTCATGGAAAAATTCTTTTTATAAAAGAATAGACCAGCGGATTTATCTTTTGCAATATTTTCAAGAACCCCACGGCCCGAGGGCTGGGAAACAGCCGTGACAACAGGGACATAAGGTTTGATGATTCCGCCTTTTTCCCATGCCAGGGCCCTGATGGTTTTCCCGAGATATTCCGTATGCTCAATGGACAGGTTGGTGATGACACAGGTTTCCGGGATGATGACATTGGTGGCATCAAACCGTCCGCCCATACCTGTTTCAATAACGGCCCAGTCCACGGTCTCTTTTGCAAAATAATAAAACCCCATGGCTGTAGCGATTTCAAAATAAGTTGCGCTTCTTTTCCCTGTGTCGGCAGCATGAACAGCTTCATAGGCGTTCACCACCTCATCATCGGAAATTTCTTTCCCGTTGATGGTGATCCGTTCATTAAACCGGACCAGGTGGGGTGAAGTGTAGACCCCTGTTTTGAATCCTGCGGCCTGAAGGATGGATGCAATATAGGTGGCAGTGGAGCCTTTGCCGTTTGTTCCGGCCACATGAACCGTCTTGAATTTTTTGTGAGGATTGTCGAGACGAAATAAAATATCTTTGATGGCATCAAGCTCAAGCTTGATACCAAACCGGCCAAGTTTATAGATGGTCTTCAGGCATTCCTGATAAGATATCTTTGTCATTTTTTAAAATAAAAAACCCGGCACAAATTTAAATAAAAAAAATTAATGCCGGGTGAATTTCTAATTTTTATTAACCGTTTCTTCTGCGGGAACGTGAGGCAGCAATTCTTTGTCTTCTAACTGCTTCTCTCATCTTGCGCCGTCTGTACTGACACGGTTTTTCAAAATGCTTTTTGACTTTAAGCCGTTTGAAGAGGCCGTCATTCTGGATTTTTTTCTTTAATATCCGTAACGCACGCTCAACATCATTATCAATAACCTTGACTATAATTTCCTTCAAGAAACATCGCCCCTTTCATAGTGTATTTAAATATCTTTAAAATATTTATAACCCGACTTAGTAACAGACAAACCAATGAAAAGCAAGGAAAAAATTAAGCCTTTCCTCCTTGCGAAAAAGGCGGAAAGGCTTAATAAAATGAGGCTGGAGCCGGGTTTTAGAGTTTGGAAACCAGCTCGTTGGTTACGGATTTAAGGTCTTTTTCACCGGCCAGGGTGATGTATTTAACACCGTCTTTGGCTGCCAGTTCTCTGAAATAATAGGCAGAGGCAAGCGTTCCGGTCTTTGTATCATAGTAAATGGAATGACGTTTATCAATGGCCGTTTCATCCTGGTCGTCATTGCGTTTGGTCAATGCACCGCCGCAGACCCGGCATTTGTCTCCATTGGGTTTGATGGCGTCGATAAAGATATTGTTGGGATGGTTGTTGTCGTTTTCACACAGGCGGCGTCCCATGATCCTGTCTTTTGCGATCTGGCGGTCCAGAATCATCTCAATGACATAATTGAGCTTGATACCGGCTTCTTTAAGGGAGGCATCAAGTTTTTCAGCCTGGACTTTGTTTCTCGGGAATCCGTCCAGGAGCCAGCCTTTTTTACAATCATCCTGTTTGATCCTGTCGAGAATCATGGGGATGGTGATTTCATCAGGAACCAGATCACCCTTGTCAATATAGGCTTTGGCTTTTTTCCCAAGCTCTGTCCCGCCTTTGATATTGTCACGGAAAATAGCACCGGATTCAATATGGGCAATTTTATATTTGTCTTTCAGGATAGCTCCCTGAGTTCCTTTACCGCTTCCGTTTGGTCCGAAAAATAAAACGTTCATTCATTGCTCCTTATATTAAACATTACAATCAACTTTCCCTGTAAATCTCACGAGTTTTAAATATAAGAGTCGTTTTTATTTGTCAAGGTTTCCAGAAAACCTTTGCATGAGGCTCCAGGAAATTTTGGGTTTTTTAAAAAAAAATTGAAATGACGGGTATGAATTTTTTTTTACCTTTCCTTTCCCGGTTATCTGTTGTAGTATCCTTAAAAATTATCATTCTATCTTAACCATACCGGTTGTTTAGCCCATGTGCCGGACAGGATATATCAAAGGTCTAATTTTTTAAAATTTTTAAAAGGAGGATACTCATGTTTTGCCATCAATGCCAGGAAACAATGAAAAACACCGGCTGCAACATGAAGCAGGGAATGTGTGGAAAGCCTGCTGAAGTTTCTGATCTTCAGGACCTTTTTATCTGGGTTCTCAAGGGAATTTCAGTCTGGGGTCATAAGGCAAAGGAATTTAGCATCTATGACGACAAAGCCGGGTTTTTTATTGCTAAGGGACTTTTTTCCACCATCACCAATGCTGATTTTGACCGCAATGATTTTATAACAGGCATTAAAAAAGGAATAGAACTAAGGGAAGCTCTGAAAAGCGAATTTTTAAAAGCCTACAAAAAGAAAAACAATAAGGAGTTTTCATCATCCGTTCCTGAATGTGCCTCCTGGCGGCCCGGGGATGAGGCGGAACTTCTTGCAAAGGCCGGGACCGGCGCCGGAGGATGGCTTGAAATCAAAAATGAAGATGAACGATCTCTGAAATCCATTATCCTTTATGGATGTAAAGGCATGTCCGCCTATGCAGAACATGCCTGGCAGATAACAAAATCATGCCGGGAAGTCTTTGAATTTCTCATAGAAGCACTTTCAGCCCTGGCGGACGGCAAGATGACCCAGGACGATCTTTTCAACCTGGCTGTAAAAACCGGCAGCATGGGCGTCAAAACCATGGCCCTCCTGGATGAAGCCAATACAAAGGCCTATGGAAGCCCCGTCATGACCAAAGTGAATATCGGTGTGGGAAAAAATCCGGGCATCCTGATCACCGGTCATGACCTTGTGGATCTTGAAGAGCTTTTAGATCAGACAAAGGATCAGGACATTGATGTCTATACCCACAGTGAAATGCTCCCGGCCCATTATTATCCTAAATTGAAACAATACCCCAACCTTTTTGGTAATTACGGAAGCGCCTGGTGGGTCCAGAAAGAAGATATGGCAAAATTCAACGGACCAGTGCTGTTTACATCCAACTGCCTGGTGCCGCCCAAACCGGAATATGTGGATAAGCTTTTTACCACGGGTGCTGTCGGGTTTGACGGCATACCCCATATCGCGGATAGACCGGAAGGCGGGAAAAAAGATTTTTCAGCCCTGATCAAACTGGCAAAGACCTGCAAGCCGCCCGAGGAACTGGAAACAGGGTTTATCACCGGAGGGTTCGGCCACAACCAGGTTCTTGCCCTGGCCGATAAAGTGATAGCCGCAGTGAAATCCGGCGCCATTAAACGGTTTATTGTCATGGGAGGGTGTGACGGCCGTCACAAGACCCGCGATTATTACACCGAAGTGGCCAAAGCCCTGCCCAAGGGCACCATCATTCTGACAGCAGGCTGTGCAAAATACAAATACATCAAGCTGGATCTCGGAGATATCGGCGGAATCCCAAGGGTTCTGGACGCCGGTCAGTGCAATGATTCCTATTCCCTTGCCGTTGTTGCCATGGAACTTCAGAAGGCCTTTGGTTTAAAGGATATCAATGACCTTCCCATTTCATTCGACATTGCCTGGTATGAGCAGAAGGCCGTGCTGGTGCTGCTGGCTCTTCTGTCTCTAGGGGTAAAAGGCATCCGGCTCGGGCCCACACTTCCGGGGTTTTTGTCTCCGGGTGTGGCCGCAGCCCTGGTGGAGAAATTCGACATCAAGCCCATCACCACGCCTGAGGCGGATGTGGCCGCCATGATGGCCGGGAAATAGCCTAAAAAGACCGGCCATCCAGAGTTGCCCGGATTTTCATGGAAATATCCGTGAATGTAAACGGTTTTTGGATAAAAGGGATATCATTGTCCGAAAATTCTTTACGGCTGACGACATCTGCCGTATGCCCGGACATGAACACCATCTTCAGGCCGGGATAAAGGGTTTTCAACCGGCGGGCCAGGTCAGGGCCGCTCATCTCCGGCATGACCATGTCGGTCAATACCAGATCGATTCTGCCGGCATGTTCTTCTGCCAGGAACAGGGCCTGAGTCGGAGTTGCCGCCTCCAGAAGCTTATAATTCAGAAAGGACAGGATCTTCCGGGTGACTTCAAGAATGGCCGGATCATCTTCGACTACCAGGATCGTTTCTCCTCTGCCCTCGACAGGCTGGCTCTTTTCGTCTGCCTGAGCGGGGCCGGTTTGGCCAGCCTGTTGGGGCAGATAGATTCGCAGTGTGGTTCCTTTGCCAGGCTCGCTGTAGACATTGATGAACCCGTTGTTCTGTTTGACAATGCCGTATACGGTGGAAAGACCCAGACCAGTGCCCTTACCGGTTTCCTTGGTAGTAAAAAAGGGTTCGAAAACCCGTTCAAGAATTTCTTTGCTCATGCCCGAGCCAGTATCGCTGACCGATAACCGGACAAACCGGCCCGGGACAAATCCGGGGTGGGTGCGGCAATATGCCTCATCAAAGGTGGTGTTGGCTGTTTCAATAATCAGGCTGCCGGTTCCGTCAATGGCATCCTTGGCATTGACACAGAGATTGGCCAGGATCTGGTCGATCTGGGCCGGGTCAGCCATGACCGTCCATAATGCCGTCCCGGGGTGCCAGACAAGTTCAATATTTTCTCCGATCAGGCGCCGGATCATCTTGAGCATGGTTTCCAGGGTTTCGTTCAGATCCAGCACTTTTGGCGCCACAACCTGCCGGCGGGCAAAGGCCAGGAGCTGCCGGGTGATGTCTGCGGATTTTTGAGCAGCCTTGTACACCTGCTCAAGATCCTTGTGGATAGGGCTTGACAAACCCACTGCCGTCATGGCCATCTGGGTATAGCTCATGATGATGGTCAGCATATTGTTGAAATCATGGGCCACGCCTCCGGCCAGCTGTCCCACGGATTCCATTTTTTGGGCCTGTTGATACTGGGCTTCCAATTGAATATGAGCAGTCACATCCCGTTTGACTGCCACAAAATTGATGATCCGGCCGTCAGTACCAAAGACCGGGGATATGGAGGCATCTTCGGTAAATAATGAGCCATCCTTCCGTTTGTTGGTGATATGCCCCTTGAAAGTATGTCCGGCCAGCAGGGTGGTCCAGAGGTTTCGATAAAATGTTTCATCCTGTTTCCCGCTTTTCAGGATACGCGGGGTCATGCCCTGTATATCTTTTTTCAGGTACCCGGAGATACGTTCAAATGCCGGGTTGACATATTGAATTAGTCCTTTCGGATCGGTAATAATGATGCTTTCATCGCTCTGTTCTATGGCGGTGATGAGCCTGTGCCGCTCAGATTCGGCTTGTTTTCTAAACGTGATGTCATCCAGAATGGCAATATAACCATCCGTGCCCCCGTCTTTATTATAGATGGCGGCAGTTGAAAGATTGACCTGAATCGGTGTCCCGTCCTTACGCTGCCGGTTTACTTCGACCTGGGTGAGGACCTTGCCCTGGATCACCTGTTTCCGCAATATTTCGAATTCCTCTATCCGGTCTTTGGGAAGGTAGGGCGGAAGATTGCCCAGAACTTCTTTTTCGGTCCATCCGAAGATTCTTTCAGCCGCCGGGTTCCAGCTTTGGATGCGGCCGTCCGGATCATTCCGGATAATGGCCAGGGGTGAGGCTTCGATCATGGCCCGGTATTGGGCCTCACTATCGTAAAGCGCTTCTTCAATTCGCTTTTTTTCACTGATATCCTGGAACGAACCCTGGACTTTGACGATGGTCCCGCTTTCATCCCGGATGGCGACACCGTTGGTGCGGACCCAAATTTGTTTTCCGGTACCAGTCAGAATTTCCAGTTCCTGATCATAGGGGATACCGTTCCCGGCACAATTTTTAAACGCTTTTGATATCCATTCCCGCCACCCAGGTGCATAAAAATTGATGGCGTCTTTGACACTGGGCGAATACCCCCTGGGCATTTCATGAATATCCGCCACCGTATCAGACCAGCGGGCCGTATAATCGGGCAGGTCAACGCTCCAGCCCCCGAACCGGGCGGTTTCACCGGCAATCCTAAGCAGGGTGTAATTGGCTGTCAGATCTTTTTCTGCCTGCCGGCGGGCCCTTTTCTGCGAAGCTTCATCCAGGGCTCGCCGGATTACAAAAGGGAGACGTTCCAGCCGGTCTTTCAGGACATAATCCACAGCCCCTTTTTTGATCAGATCAATGGCTGTTTCCTCCCCGATGGACCCGGAAACCACTATGAAAGGCACATCGGGCCTGATTTCCAAAGCTTTTTCCAGGGCCGAAAAAGCATCATACCCCGGTAGTTTGAAGTCTGCCAGGATGATGTCCCAGGCTCCGGTTTTCAGAAGGGAAATAAATTCTGCCCCGGTTTCAGCGCGATCTGTTTTGAAAATAAAGCCGGCCTGAACCAGTGCTTCACAGATGAATTCAAGGTCCCTGGGAGAATCCTCAAGGGACAGGAGGTTCAGCATCAGATCTTTATTGGCGGGTGTTTCCATGAACTTCTCCTTATTGGGGCGGCACTTCATTGATCAATGCCCAGAATATGCCCAGGTGTTTTATCGCTTCGATAAATTCTTTGAAATTGACCGGCTTGACCACATAGGCATTGGTGCCCAGCTCATAGCTTCTCTTCAGGTCGGGTGCTTCCCGGGAAGAGGTGAGCATGACAACCGGGATCGTTTTCAGGTCCGGATCACTGCGAACCGCCTTAAGGACTTCCAGGCCATCCATCCGCGGCAGTTTGATGTCCAGGAGCATGACAGCCGGTTTTTCAGGATTGCGTCCTGCATAGGCGCCTTGACACCGCAGGAATTCCATGGCTGCCACACCGTCGTTGACCACAATGATCCGGTTGGCGATCCGGTATTCATTCAATGCTTCCAAAGTCAGTTCAACATCCCTGGGGTCATCTTCGACCAGCAGGATGGTTTTCAATTCTTTCATGTCGGCTCCTTGTCATCGCGGTAATGTAAAATAGAAAACAGCGCCCTTATCCGGTTCTGCTTCGGCCCAGGTGCGCCCCCCGTGCCTGAGAATAATCCGGCGGACATTGGCCAGCCCGATGCCGGTTCCTTCATATTCAGAAGCTGAATGCAACCGCTGGAAAACCCCGAACAGTTTGTGGCCATATTTCATGTCAAACCCGGACCCGTTATCCCGGACATAAAAAATATATTCCCTTTCTTCTTCCTTAAAACCGGTTTCTATCTTTGCACATTCCTTTTTCTTTGAAAACTTGATTGCATTGTCCAGAAGATTGAGCCATACCAGTTTCAGAAGGGATGGGTCACCCTGGACCACAGGCAGTCTGGCGGTCTCCCACCGGATGATACGCTCGGAATAATCATGCTTTACGATCCGGAGGGTTTCCAGAAAAAGATCATTCATATTGAACAGGGTCTGGTGCATTTCCAGGCGCCCGGTTCTGGAAAGGTGCAAGAGGTCGTCAATCAGTGTTCCCATCTCGGTTGCCGAATCAACAATATTTTTAAGATAATGCCGTGCTTTTTCCGGGAGGGCATCTGTAAAACGGTTGGCCAAGAGATCAATATACCCGTTGATATGGCGAAGCGGAGCCCGCAGATCATGGGAAACCGAATAGGTAAAGGCTTCCAGTTCCCGGTTGGCTGCCTCCAGCTCCAGGGTCCTTGCTCTTACCGTTTCTTCCAGATTCTGTTCGTAGGCCTGCCGGGCTTCTGCCGATTTGACCCGTTCAGCCACCTCCCAGGACACATCAGCCAGATAGGATAACAATTCGACGTCTTCGGGTGTGTAATCAGCGGGTTTATTGCCTACACCCATGATGGCCACAACTTTTTCATTCCGCAGGATGGGAACCGTCAGTTCGCGGATTACCGGTGCATGGCCTTCGGGCAGCCCTTTCCGGTTTGGAAGAGAAGCATAATCATTGTGTATCACAGGTTTTTTTTCATGGATGGAGTCAGCCCACACACCGGCTTTTTCGATGGGGTAATGCATTCCCTTTCCCTTTGCCTGGCAGAATTCCTGTTTTGTCCGGGTTGACCAGGCCTGAAGGGATAGCGTTTTCTGGTCGTTTTCAACAAAATGGTAAAAACCGATGGGGCTCTGGTTTATTTCGCAGGCCTGGTCCAGGGCTTTGACCAGAACCGTTTCCAGGGGATGGGAATCTGAAAACTGCAATAATTCCATCCTCATGCGGATCAGGTCCTCGGCCCGTTTCCGTTTGGTGATGTCCAGGTTCACGGCCAGGGCAGCTTCAATATTTCCGCTGCCGTCCAGAACCGGCGCGGAATAGTTTAAGATGGTTTTTTTGCGGCCGTCAAAAGAATCAATTTCAATCATTTCATCCAATACCGTGACGTTTTCCCGGAGGGTTCGGGTCAGTGCCCAGTCGTTCCAGTTTATTTCAAGGCCCGACGGCAGGCGCCGAGCCTTGAAGGCCCGTCCATTCCCGATGGGTTCTCCGATGGAAGGAGCCGCCCCCCATATGTTTCTTCCGGCCTTGTTGCTCCGGATCAGCCTTCCCTGGGCATCGGTCACCCAGATCCCGACAGGCAGAATGTCAATAATTTTATTCAGGAGGCTTTCTCTGGATTGGAGGGTTTCTTCCCTGGCATGTATGGCTTCCAGGGATTTGACCCGCTCTTTGAAATGCCGCATGCGCTGCTGCCTCAAGACCAGGATCAATCCGGTAATGGGAAGGGCAAGAAAGAGGCTGATGAAAGCCAGTGTCCGCCAGAGCCTTTTTTGGACCGGTGCTTCAGATTCATCCCGGTCTGTTTGAACGATCAGGAACCAGGGCGAGCCAGGTACCGGCCTTATATGGGCAATGACGGCCCTTCCCTGATGGTCTTTTCCCGTAACAGGGCCGGTTTCCCCTAGAACAGCCCTGACTGCCGGATGCCCGGTCT
>MGTJ01000017.1:13812-20382 GCA_001799395.1 Desulfobacterales bacterium RIFOXYA12_FULL_46_15
CAAAAAGCCCGGGTCGTTTAAAAATAGAGCGGAATTTTTTTCTTTTCTGACCACAAGGGTTTTCATACTTGTATTGGGACCTGTCTGATGCTGCAGTATGGGGTAAAACCGGTCGGCCGGGTTCATTCTCAAAATAACCGCGACCAGGGGTTGGCGGTTTTCCGGATCTTTGTACAAAGGGACCAGCAGGACCAGGTGATCCGAGCTTTCGTCGTCGTGCCGGTGGAAATCCAGAAAGAGAACCTTGCCGGAATCCAGAGCGGTTTTTACATCCTCGACCAGGTGGGCTGCCGGTTTTTCAGGGCTGTCCGGTGAAGCAAACCGCTCATTGCCGGTCATGTCTACCAGAAATATCCGGTCGTATCCGTATGCCTGCCGCAGGCTGTCCAGCCAGGTCCGGAGTGCCTCCGGCGCTTTTTCGGCTGACGGGTTCTCAAGGCAGGTCTGCACCAGGGCTGAGAAAATTGTGTTTTGTTTGAGGATCTCGGCGTCTCCCATCCGTTCGTCCCGCCAGTTCGTTAACCGGCTGGCCGTCAGGTCCGCCAGGGTTGATAATTGATTATCAAGCTGTTGAAAAAGATTCTGCTTGAAATTGATATAGGAAAGATAACCGGCAGATATAATTAAGACGGCCATCAGACCGAAAATCAGGCTGGATACTACCTGGGATCGCCTTTCAGCGATGATGTCCTGCTGCAGGGCCGGTTCTGTGGAACCTGGTGGTTCTTTTAGAAAATCGAACCGGAAGACAGCTGCTGCCAGTGCTGCACCAACAGCCAGGCTGGGTATAGACGGGTTTAAAAACCCTTTGGGCAACAGATTTAATATGATATTTAACATATTGAAATATATAATTAAATTTACGAATCTCGCTTTTTGTGATGTGTATTGTTTACCGCTTAACAAGCAAACCAACGAAAGTAAATCCGTTGAAATGAATATTAGCCTGACCGAAAAATAAAATCAAACCATAAACACAGATAAAATTGGAAAACCCAAACTGGGCATCACTGGCTCGTTTTTAAATTTTTATCAACTATTGCATAACCGGTATTAACCAAGGGTGGAAATAGAGGGTTATAATTTTTTTCGTTATAACATTTTCCGCTTGACGTATTATGAAAGTCATAATACTTTTAACATATGATAAAATCTTTTGTCTGCAGGGATACTGAAGAACTTTTCAACGATAAACGGGTGAGACGGTTCCAGTCATTTGAACGACAAGCGCGAAAACGGCTGATGGTTCTCAATGCCTCACCAAGTCTGAACGCGTTGATGTTAAACCCGGGAAATATGTTTCATGCTTTGAAGGGGAAAGATACTGGACAATATGCAATCAGCATCAACAAACAATGGCGAGTCTGCTTTGAGTGGCATGATGGCAATGCCTTTAATGTGGCTATCGTCGATTATCATTGAGGTGAAAAGATGAATGATAAAGACTTTCTTGATCCTATTACGCCCGGTGAAATTTTGCGTGATGACTTTATGGAACCTATGGGCATCAGTATGAATCAGATGTCACGGGATATTGCGGTTCCTCCGAACAGAATCAGTGAGATCATAAACGGGAAAAGAGGCATAACTGCCGATACGGCACTCAGACTGGAACGTTACTTTGGGATTGAGGCGCAATTCTGGTTAAATCTTCAGTCTGAGTACGACCTTAGGATCATAAAACGCAAAATCGGGGCGGATATAGAGCAGCGAATTCTTCCGGTAAAGAAGATTGCAATTCAGCCTATCCCGGCCGAGGTATAGCCGATGCCTCCTCCTGCACCATGACCAGTTCGGCCTTGATCTGTTTTAACCCCAGACTTCCGTCGCTTCCGGTTCCGGACAGGATAATACAGACGGCGCCGGCATCGCTGCTGACCTGGGATATATTGCGGGTGACTTCAGCCGTGGTAAATTTATAATTTCTATGTCCCTTAAAGCATCTTTAAAAATCAAATATAATGAACCTGCTTAAATGCCTGGGCCAGCTTGTCCCGGTTGATGGGCTTGATAAGGTAGGCCTCACAGCCTTCTTTGAGTGCGGTTTTAATGGTTTCATTTGAGCCGTCGGCAGAAAGCATGATAATTCTGGTAGTGTCAGAAGGGGCAACCCCTTTTGTTTTTTCCCATTGCCTGATTTTTGTCATGACCTGGAGCCCGTTCAGATCCGGCATGTCGATATCAAGAAAGATCAGGTTATAGGGGTCATTTTCATTGTGAGCCCGCACAAAGGCGTTCAATGCTTCCAGGCCGTTGATAGCCACGTCACATTCCCCATACAGGGAGAGGATTTTCTGGGATTTTTTCCTGGAAACAAATTCATCATCCACGATGAGGAATTTCATGAAAAGGTTTTTGACGGAATAACGGATAATGAAATCTTTTAATTCTTCGCAGGTGTTATAAAGGGCATTAAATTCTTTTTCGGTCAGGGACTTGTTCTGGTTGTCAATGGCACGGTCAAGGGAAAATGCAGCATCCATGAGTCTTTTACAGGAAAGGTGCTTGACGGAATCCCGGAAGGTAAAAAGAGATGTCTTGACTCTGGCAGGGTCATTTTTATCAATGCCGCTTCTGATGTCACTGACCATGGGGCTGTAATGACTGAGAAAATTATCAAAGCATTCCTTGACCAGTTTTTTATCTCCGTTCATGGTCAGGATCAGTTCATCAAGATTAATGATATCTCCTTTGGCCATCGGCACTTCAAGATCCTTCTGTTTTGATGTGCATTTAATAATGGCATCATCCAGGTCCTTCCGCTTGATGGGCTTTGTGATGTAATCATCCATGCCGGAATCGATGAATCGCTCTCTGTCCCCTTTCATGGCATTGGCGGTGAGAGCGATAATCAGGATATGGTTTTTTGACCCGGATGATTTTTTTTCATATTCGCGGATCGCGCGGGTGGCTTCAAGACCGTCCATCACCGGCATCTGACCGTCCATGAGAATCAGGTCAAATTCTTTTTCCATAAATTTTTCAACTGCTTCCTTCCCGTTTTCTGCAATCTCGACCGTGTGCCCGAGCTTTAAGAGCATATTAACGGCCACCTTCTGGTTCATTTTATTGTCTTCGGCAAGAAGAATGGTGAAATGTCCTGGAAGTTCTTCAGTTACCGTCTTGGGTTCTTCAATGCCAAATCTGGTTTCTATCTGTTTTTTCTCCGGCGAAATCCCGTAGATATCCATGAGGCATTCCAGCACATGGTTGCGATATACAGGTTTTGCAATCTGTGCCATGAATCCTAGGGATGTGAGGGTTGTTTTATCCAGCCGTTTGCCGGTATAGGCCATGAGGATGAGGTTAACCCCTTTGATATTCATATCATTCAAAAGTTGCAGGGCAAGTTCTTTTCCATCTAAGCCTGGCATTTCCATGTCAATGAAAATCGTATCAAAGGGCTGGTTCGCCAATTTTGCATCCATGAGTTTTTCCATGGCCATGGTTGCATTCTGGGCACTGTCAACCCGGCAACCCAGGGAAGAAAGGTGCAGGCTTACAGCTTTCCGGCATGAATCCACATCATCAATGACAAGGCATCTCAAGGTCTTCAGTTTGGAGGGAATCTTCAGGGATTTTTCCCGGATGCCGGTCTGTTTCTCAAAGCAGGCGGTAAACCAGAAGGTGGAGCCTTCTCCTTCCTTGCTCACCACACCGATTTCTCCCCCCATGAGTTCAGCCAGTTGCTTGGAAATGGTCAGCCCAAGGCCGGTGCCGCCATATTTCCGGGTAGTGGATGCATCCACCTGTGAAAAGGTCTTGAAGAGCCGGCCGATTTGATGATCCGGGATGCCGATCCCGGTGTCAATGACTTCAAACCTGAGCGTGACCTTGTTTTTATCCTCTCCCACAAAAGATACCCTGAGGAGCACCTCTCCTTTTTGCACAAATTTTACAGCATTGCCTGAGAGATTGATAATGATCTGGCGAAGTCTTGTGGGATCGCCTTTCAGAAAATTGGGAACGTTTTCTTCAATCAGGCAGATATATTCAAGATTTTTTTCCTGAGCCTTGGTGGCCATGATCTGGCTGATGTCGTGAAGAGTTTTTCCAAGATCGATATCAATGACTTCCAAATCCATTTTTCCGGCTTCTATTTTTGAAAAATCCAGGATGTCATTAATGATTTTGAGCAGGGCTTCCGCACTCTGGCGGATGGATTCGGCATAATCGGTTTGTTCTTTGGTAAGATTGGTTTCAAGAAGCAGGTCCGTCATCCCGAGGACTCCATTCATGGGAGTACGGATTTCATGGCTCATATTGGCAAGAAAGGCGCTTTTTGCAATATTGGCGGTTTCAGCATCTTCTTTGGCTTGTTTTAAAAAAAGAGTCTGCTCGTCAATGCGTTTTTGAAAGTTTTTTTTGGATAACTGGCTTTGGAGATGAATGGAAATTCTTGCGATCAACAATTCCCGGATAAAGGGTTTGGCAATAAAATCACTGGCCCCTGCCTTAAAAATATCAGTTTCCGTTTTCTGGTTGGCCTGGGAGGTCAGAAAAATGACCGGTATGGAATGAAGATTAGGGTCTGCCTTAATTTTAATACACAGCATTTCCCCATCCATGTTGGGCATGTTCAAGTCCGTGAGGACCATATCAATTTCTGGGGCATCCGGCCGGGTAAGAAGTGAAAGGGCTTCTGCCCCGTCGCAGGCTGTGAAAATTCTGTAATCTTCTTCCTCCAGGGCTTTCTGCACTGTTGTCCGGATTAATTTGGAATCGTCTACAACAAGAATGGCAGGAGAATCCGAATTTTTCATTATCATGCCTTTTTTTATTTTAAAACTATAATGACCAATGACCGGGTTTTTGAAAATACTGAACCATTCATTATGAAAAACACTAACAAATTAATTTTTCCGGGTCAATACCGGTGTCTGAATTCATACCAATTTGGGGTTGACTTTCAGCATTTGAACCAACTATAGATAATGAGTGTAATTTGATAACCTTATAATATGGGAATATGGATATGAAACTTTTAAAAATTGATCATCTTGGGATCGCCGTCTCAAGTATTGATGCAAAGAAAAATTTCTGGACCGATGTTCTGGGGCTGACCCTTGAAGGAAAGGAAACCATCCAGGAGCAGAATGTCACCACGGCGTTTCTGCCCGTGGGTGAAAGCGAGGTTGAGCTTCTGGAATCCACATCAGCAGACGGCCCGGTGGCTAAATACATTGAAAAGCGCGGGGAGGGGATTCAGCACGTGGCTTTCCGGGTGGAAAACATAGAAGAAGCCCTTGCCGAATTAAAGGCAAAAGGCATTGCTCTCATCGACCAGACACCCCGGATCGGCGCAGGCGGCGCAAAAATCGCCTTTCTTCACCCCAAGGCCACATCAGGGGTGCTTGTGGAATTGTGTGAACGATAAATTTTGGATTTAAACCTGAAATTAGACCGGAGGATAACCATGTCTCAAATGTCTGATCTTGTTGATCAATGGAAGGAACTTGCAGTAAAGGAACTTAAGGGGAAATCTCCTGATACCCTCGTCCAAAAAACACCGGAAGGTATTGATATCAAGCCCTTATACACAGCCAAAGACCTTGAAACCGTAGAATTTATCAACGCACTTCCGGGGTTTGACCCCTATGTCCGGGGCATCAAGGCCACCATGTATTCGGGCCGTCCCTGGACGATCCGCCAGTATGCCGGTTTTTCAACAGCCAGGGATTCCAATGCCTTTTACCGGCAGAATCTGGCTGCAGGGCAGAAAGGCCTGTCTGTGGCCTTTGATCTTCCCACCCACCGGGGATATGACTCTGATCACCCAAGAGTTGCCGGCGATGTAGGAAAAGCCGGTGTAGCAATTGATTCCGTCGAAGACATGAAAATCCTTTTTGACCGGATTCCTTTGGGTGAGATGTCGGTTTCCATGACCATGAACGGCGCGGTTCTGCCCATTCTGGCCGGTTATATCGTGGCGGCCGAAGAGCAGGGTGTGAAGCATGACCAGCTCAACGGGACCATCCAGAACGATATTTTAAAGGAATACCTGACCCGGAACACCTATATCTATCCGCCTGGCCCGTCCATGAGAATCATTTCCGACATCATAGCTTTCTGCTCAGACCATATGCCCAAATTCAATACCATTAGCATCAGCGGGTATCATATCATGGAGGCCGGGGCCGATTCGGTTCTCCAGACCGCCTTTACCCTGGCCGATGGGCTTGAATATGTGAGAGCGGCCCTGGCCACGGGTCTTGATATTGATAAATTTGCCCCGCGTCTGTCCTTCTTTTTCGGTATAGGAATGAATTTTTTCATGGATATTGCCATGCTCAGGGCTGCTCGGTTTCTATGGGCAGAAATCATGGGTCAATTCAACCCGAAAAACCCAACCTCCAAAATGCTGCGGACCCATTGCCAGACTTCGGGCTGGAGCCTCACCCAGCAGGATCCCTACAACAATATCGTCCGGACCACCCTGGAATGCCTGTCTGCCGTGCTGGGCGGCACCCAGAGCCTCCATACCAATTCCTTTGACGAAGCCGTGGGCCTGCCCACGGAATTGTCGGCCCGGATTTCCAGGAACACCCAGATCCTGGTCCAGGAAGAAAC
>MGTJ01000018.1 GCA_001799395.1 Desulfobacterales bacterium RIFOXYA12_FULL_46_15
TATCCCTTCATCCAGTAGGGGCTGTAGAATATTTGATCTGAAAATGTCCGCTTCCATCATTTGCGGGTCGGCGCCGGAATAGGTTTTTGCGAAAAGCGGTTATCACGCAACAATTCATATGGTGTACATCCTTTTTCCGCTCGATTATCCTTATGACGCAAAAGGCGAACATCTTTCAAATCAAAGTTATTCGCTTGTAAGATCGTATTAAGCATTATGAGTATATTATTTCCCCTGTAAAATTGTAGAATCAAATAAAGCACAAGTCACCCAACGCGCCCTTCACCCGGCGGGCGGCGAATAAGGAAAACGGTTGATAAAATGAAAGAGGTTGAATGAAGACAACCTCTAATCAAGGCGCGCTGTAGCCCGATCGGGTGAAGGGGGCTTGTTAAAATGATTCATTATTTTCATAATTTGAGTCAATATGCTTTGCAAATAATAATACCTCATTAATAAGTTTTTCCACTTCTGATTTATCTATTATTATTTGATCTCCTTGAGTTGTTTTACCGCCTCTATGAACTAAATCATGTCTTTTGTGTGCAGACTTTATTAATGTTCCAATATCTTTCGGAAACTCAATGCTTAATGTGATCCTAAACATAGGTTTAAGTTTAGGAAGATTATGCCATAGTAGATTAACAAGGTACTCTTTAACGTGACTTTTTAAGGATTCTTTCTTAATGAAAATTTCTGATAGAGAATATTTTTCATTTTTAAAATCAGGATTCGACTCAACAAATTTTCTTAAGTTAATTTCACTTTGATCGATTCTTCCGATAAAAAATTCGGACAAATATGCTTCAAGCGTTGTTATCACATTGACATAAATCATCTGTAAATAAGTCTGTTGGAGTGTTCCATCAATTTCGATAGCAATAAGCTTAGTCAATTTTTCAAGGGAATTTTCAAGTTTGATTAGGGCATTTTGTGCTGTATCTACAAAGTCGAAGAAATATTCATCAATATCTTCCATTTTTTGAATTCCAGACCAATCAAAACATTCTCCAGAAAGCTCACCCGCAAGCTCTTTAATTATATCTTCTTTAACAGCCTCATCAAATTCAGAGATAAGTTCTTCTTCAGCAGAATAAGGCCCACCAAAAACGAATATATATCCACCTTCACGACTATTGTATGGACACATATGGACAGGGTCTTGATAATTTTGATAAAACCATGTCCTCATAATTTCCTTTTGAAGTTTACAAGACTTATATTTTAATGATTCACGAGATATTCCTTTATAAATCTCCGGAAGATCATATCGTTTTGTCATAGATACCCTTTTATTTTAACAACAAGCCGCTCGTCGGCTTGTGCGTCTGGTTGGAATCAAATCAAGCAAGTCACTAAATCAACACGTCATTGACAGCACATAACAATTATAAGAAGCCTATCGGTATCGAGTGGGAATATTTCTGATAAGATCTCAGCCTTAACTTCCTTTCGCCATACACTAAGATCGTTGCCTTGCAGTCTTATAATTCGGTTCACAAGCGTATCCATATTGTCAGAAAAACTCCCGAACTGACTTTCAAAAACATAATAATAGCCGAAAGACTTATTCTTGACACCTTTCTTAATAACCATTGAATAAGCTAAAGATTTGACAAGATCTTCCTCCTCTTTAATCTTATCTTTCAGGCTCATTGCGTTTGACCTCCGTAAGCAGCTTTTCTTTGACTTCAATAATTTTGTCGATGCCATGCCCCGAAATAGTAATAATTTCCTTGTCGCCTTCTCTTCTGATTTCACATTTAATTCGTTTCTTTACTAACCAATCATAAATGAATGGTATCACCAAAGCTAAAGCCGCTTTGCTTCCCTCGATTAATAACTCGGCGGGAAAATCAGCAAAGCCTGTATGGCTGCCAGGATGATCAGTCATGTTCAAATCAAGGTTGTCTTTTTCTTTCTTCTCCAAAATACTTTGCAACAACGATTTCACTGCCCAATCTGGGACTCCAGCAAGTGATATGAAATATTTCATATTGCCTCCATACTGTTGATTTCAATACCAAAGATGTGATTAAAAAAATCAGCAAAAGTATCCTTGTCGTTAAACGGCAATTTTGGTCTTAATCCGGTAATCCAGAACTCGGCGGCCAAGCATTTATAATAGCGACCGATCAATGAGCCTATCATCTGTGACGGGACACCATGCTTAGAATAACCATCGGAGTAAAAAACAAAGGGTATTTTTAATTCATCGATAAGGGGTGCTCTCGGAAATGCAAATGATGACGGATCATTTCTTCTCAAGCTGGCAGCTAACAGTTGTAAGTCCAGTATGCCACGGTTTTCAAAAGGTACATCGGTATTAGATAATCTTGGAGTATGCATGGCAATCCATTCCGGTTGAGGCCATCCCAAGTCTACGCATATGGCGTCTACATTTTCTCTATAACATAATTGTAGATCCGCAGTATTTATAGTAAGTCCCAGCCGCTGAAATGCCTCTGCTGCTCGAAACAATCTAATACTGGGGAGCAAATCAAAGGGCGAAGGATTTGTAATAAGACAATTAAACTTTCCTAACGGTGTCATTAAGGATAGATCAGACAGAATGCGAAACGCATGCGCTCGTTCGATTAGAACGTCTGGAAGGTACCCTTCTATAGCACGGTAAGGCTCCGAGTAGAAGCTATCAAGTACAGAATAAAGTCTTGCATCGTGTTCCTCATTGCCTTCAGAATTTAGAAGACCTTTTTTGACATCATCCGGCAATATCTTAAACGCTTCACTTGCTTCCTCTATTCGACCCATCAGTGATAGCTGATAAAATATAGCAGCACATTCCATAATTGATTTGCTCCCAAACAAGCTACTTAGATGACCTCCCGTCTTAATATTGTCTCGCATCTCATCGATTTGAGGTTCTTCAAAGTGTTCACTAGGCAAATGTTTTAGATCGACATACCAAGTTGGCAAAATATGTTCTGATTGAATTTTAAGGATCTTACGATAAAGAAACTGAAACATGGCTATCTCTTCCAGAGGGCCGCCTAACAGAAGAATATCTTTTATCCTTTGGCACATAGTGTTGATATATAGCGCACTACGGATGAGCAACCTGTTATGATCCCTTTCAGTTTGCATCCAGGTTAGCAGTGGTAATTTAGGGTTTCTTGATTCCTTAAGTAGTGCTCTCACATTTCCAATAATTGCGTCAGCCCACATATCTTCCAAATCTGAAAGAAATTGGCCACAGCTGGTTCCTATATATTGAAGGTAATGACACTGTTCATGCCCAAAAGCACTAAGATAGGGCAAATATTGAGGATCACTTTGGTTGCTTGGACAATTAAATATAGCCATTAGCCCCGATGGAATAAAATGACCTTTTGGTTCCAGCATTATTGTATTCCTCTTTTATAGAAGCCTGCTTATTTATCGAGATGGTGACTACATCTCTTCAGCCAATGTGCTAACAATCAATTGTACTGATCTGCATATCATGTCATTTCAAATGATACCCGACCGGAAACAATTGTAATCCCTTTCAGAAAATCAGTATCAGGATATGAAATCAGTGTAAAGAAAATATTGGGCAGGCTGATCCGAACCTGCTAACCTGACGAGGCGCCTGCACCGGGTTTTAAATTCATATTTTTAAGGCCGATGAGCGCATTTATGATGTTCTGCCAGAAGGGCGCTCCAAATGAAACAAGGAAGATGGTCAAGGTCAGGCCGACAAGTTTTTTTATCACAAGAATCAGGGAATCGGAACGTTCTGCCTGCCGGATGGTGTTGAAATCATTTCTCCATCCAAGGGGCAGGCCTGTGGAATTCAGCCCCTCCATTTGAAAATTGATGGATTTTTTCTGCAATGCAATATACAGAGCGGTCAGTTTTCCATACTGGTCTTTTAAAAATTTTTGGCCGGTTTCAGCGGTAAGCCCGAACCCTTGAGTGTCCTTCAGAACAGCTTCAGCCTTGTCTTTATCGGCAATGTCGCTCAGCAAGGCAAATTCTTCGGCCAGTTGTTTTGACAGGGCCAGAATGCCTTCCCGGGCCTTGTCCGGTTCATCTGCCTGGATGGCCCTGTCAATAGCGTTCAAATCATCTGCCCTTAGGTCGTTTATTTTGGCAACGGCATTGGCTGCATTGGCTACCATCAATTCCTGGGCCTTGGAATTGATGGAAAAATACTGGTAAATGCTGAAAGTATCCGCATTGAGTATGACCACTGAACAGATACTGATGATCAGGGTCCATTTGAGCATGTTTTTTTTGTATTCGCCTTCTATCTGGACCAGCCAGGCATCAGCCTTGCTTTCAATCTGTACCCGGTAGGCAGATATCCGGGCCTCGAGTTCCCGGACGGCAGCATGGAATTCTTTGCAGACGTCCTTTATATCCTCAGGACGTCTGCTTTCAACATCATCAAATACAGCCGAAAGCACTGCCAGTTTTTCAAGCAGTTCATGGATGACATCCTTATTGTTTTTATTGTACAGGTCCAACATGGAATCGATTTTCATGGCCGTGATCTTGCAGATCTGTTCCCCTAAGCGTTCTATTTTCAACAGGGCGGGGGCGGGTTTGTTGTCATCCAGCCCGGTCAGATCCGTTCCCATGATCTCCCTGAGTTTCTTTTTTGTGTCCTTTAGCAGCCCGTCGGCTTTGATAATGACCTTTTTGATCCGTTTGAGCCGCTCTTCAAATTCACCGACAAAGGAACCTGATTTGACTCGCTTCCAGAACGGGGTTTCCGGCTGAAGGTCCTTCATCTGAAAATCGGTTTTGTACAGGTCTAAAAAAAATCTCTCCCATACCCCGGTTTTGAGTTTGAACAGATTTTTCAAGGCTTCCTGGACCGATTGGATCAGCATGGAAAAAACGATCAGAAACCCGATAAACGCAATCAAGGATGAAAGGGTGTCATTCATGGTATATGCCTCCGTCTTTATTAGGTTGAAGAAGGGTGATTGACATCCGGGTCATGGCTGGTGTCGTTCCACCATGTTAGATACCTCACGGTTGCATCGCTCCCGGATTTGATCAGATCGTTTTTCCTGTCATCGGCCATGTCAAATTCCGTTGTTCTGACCCCAAGCGTATCTACATAGATGGTCCTGTGCCAGTCATCGCTGTGAAGATGCTGATTGTTCTGGGCATCCAGGATGGTTTCGATCAACTGGAGGGTATAGTTCAGGAAATTGTCAATTTTTATGTGCTGAGGCTCCTGGCCGTCACGGAATATGGCGATTTCCCTTGCGGAATCCAGCCGGAATCCAAGGGTTTCCTTGTTATAGATATAGGGGCTGCTCTGGGGAGAGGCTGCGATAAAGGAGTCGTTCTGTTTTTTATAATGCTCCGGGATGCGCTTAAGGCTTTGATCTTCCAGGATTTTCATGACGCCGACATAGGCGATCCCTTTGACTCCGCCACCTTCAAAAACCAGATTTCTAAACGGATAGTTCATTTTCCCTCCTTTTTTATCATCATGGTTTGTGGTGCTGAGTCCCTTTGGTGTTCAACGGCAGGTCCGGCAAAAGATCAGAAAAATGAGACCGTTAAGATGAGTTATATAAAAGGAAATTTAAAAAATCAATGCTGAAAATCTGAAAAACCTTATTATTAAACAGTTTGGTTGATTTTTGGGTTGACAAAAAAACATTCTTGATGAAGAATGACAAACTCAGGTATCATAAAAAAATACCATTAGCTTAAACCTCATTGGGTAAGCCCCCGGCTTTGCCGGAGGTCATTGACCCGGGGAATACCATGGCCGATCAGTTTCAATCTCAACTGCCGATTAAGCCTGATCAGATCCTGGAAATTATTATCAGGAGAAGATGGTTTATTCTTATACCATTTTGTATCACGATAACCTTAGGGCTTTTTTATACCCTGACTGCCGGTAAAACCTATGAAGCATCTACACTGATTCTTGTACAACCCCAGAAGGTGCCGACCAATTATGTCAGGTCTGTTGTTACCTCTACGATTAATGAAAGAATCAATACAATTTCCCAGCAAATCTTAAGCCGGAGTAATCTGGAGAAAATTATAGACCAGTTCGGCCTGTTTGAGAAAGCACAGGGCATGTATCTTGAAGAAAAAGTGGCAGTATTGAGAAAACGGGTTCAGGTCAAGATTGAAAGAACAAGATCGGATGCAGAAGCTTTTTCCATAATTTTTCAGGGTGACGAGCCGCAAACCGTCATGAGAGTAGCCAATACCCTTGCCAGTTTTTTCATGGATGAAAATTTAAAGGTCAGGGAAGCCCAGGCAGTTGGAACTAGTGAGTTTTTAGACTCTGAACTGGAAAAAACCCGGAAAAACCTTGAAGAACGGGAGAGACAGCTCGCGGAATATAGATCACACCACATGGGTGGACTTCCTGATGAACTTGAAACCAATCTAAGGACCCTTGACAGACTTCAGCAACAGATCACCATAAGAAATGATGCATTAACACAAGCCAGGAATTCATTAAATATGCTTCAAACCCAGATTGCCCAGTCCAATGAAATGTCATCACAAACCATGAATGATTCATTTTCTTCAACGGATTTTGGAGATGATTTTCTTAAGGCATCAGGGGATGAAGAAAGACTTGCTGCAGCACAAAAAGAATATGACCTTCTTTTATTAAAATACACGGAAAAACATCCGGATGCCCGCAGGCTCAAAAAAACAATTGATAAACTTGAAAAAAACATTGAAGAGAACAAAAAGAAAGCAGCAGAAACCGATCCTGAATCCGGTGGTAAAGCTAAATCAGGTTCTGATGATTTAACAAGCTCTATGCCTGATTATGCCGGCATGCAACAGCGAGCTCAAGTCAAACAAATCAAAAATGAAATCCAGAAAATAGAATCCGACATTGCAAATCTGGAACAGCAAATGAAACAATATCAGGCAAGAGTGGAGGATACACCCAAACGCGAACTGGAACTTCAATCCTTACAAAGAGATTATTTAAATATTCAAACTGTGTTTAATTCCCTTCTGGACAGAAAACTTGAAGCAGAACTTTCCGTTAATATGGAGAAAAAACAGAAAGGTGAGCAGTTCAGGATACTGGATCATGCAAGGCTGCCTGAAAAACCCATATCTCCCAATGTAAAACTGTTGTTTTTGCTTTCCATAGCTTCCGGTCTTGGTATCGGTGCCGGTGTCATCTTCCTGTTAGAGGTCTTTGATTCCTCTATCAGAAGAGAAGAGCAAATTGAAAAGGAACTTGATCTGAAGATTCTTGCTGCTATCCCGCCGATGAAATTGCCAAAGGACGAGGTTAAAAATAAAATCGAACTTATTATCTTTGCATGTTTCAGTGCCTATGCAATCATTTTTCTTACTTTCTTTGCAATTTTGAATTACAAGGGTCTTGATCGGACAATCAATTTTATTAAATCAATTGTAAGTATTTAATCCGGGGGCAATAAAATTGGGTAAGATGTTTGAAGCACTGGAAAAATCGAAAAATGTGATTGCAGATAATGTCGGACAGACAAAAAGATCCCTTTCCGGTGATGATCAAATACAAAGGAGTTTTTCCGAACCATCAGTGATAACTAGTGATAAAGAAAAAAAAAAATCAATATCGGAAATTGATCCGAATCTTCCCCAAAACCTGGATTCATCTCTTGTCACTCTCTTAAGACCGGATTCCATAGAAGCCGAACAATTCAGGCTGTTAAAGAATAATATCCTTTTTCCTGAAAAAGGGACACCTCCTCGAAGCATCATGATTACGAGTGCTTCACCAGGGGAAGGGAAATCCTTTGTCGCTTCTAATCTTGCAGTCAGTATAGCTCAGAACATAGACGAACATGTCCTTTTAATGGATTGTGACCTTCGTTCCCCTAAAATTCATTCCATTTTTAAATTGCCTCAAGGGCCGGGGTTAAGTGAATATTTATCCAAAGCAAAGCCGTTATCATCATTGCTTGTAAAATCTTTTATAAACAAACTCACCATTCTGACAGCAGGTGCCAACCCCAAAAACCCTTCAGAACTATTATCCTCCGAGCAGATGAGAAGGCTTATCTATGAAGTGAGATCAAGATACAGTGACCGGTATGTCATTATTGATACTCCGCCGCCTTATATCACTTCTGAGGCAAACGCCCTTGTCAGGCAGGTAGAAGGGGTTATCATGGTGATTCGTCATGGGAAAACCCGGAAAAAAGATGTCGAGGATGTTATCAATATTTACGGCAAAGACAAAATCATAGGTGTCGTTCAAAATTTTGCTGAAAAAAGAACCGGTTATGGATATGGGTATTATAAATACGGATATGGATACGGCAATGATTAAGGTCTCTTAAAACATGTTAAGACTTTTAAAACAATATTTTCCCATAAGAAATATAGTGTTTTTTATTTTTGAAGGTTTGATTATCTTTGGTTCCATTCTTCTGTCTACAATACTTTTAACTTTTTCCGATTCATACTTATATGATGTCCTGCTGGTTTTCAGGATTATGTTAATAACCATTATCTGTCAGACCTGTCTTTATTACAATGACCTGTACGATTTTGATGTATCTTCAACATTTGCAGAAACCAGTATCCGGCTCCTTCAGGCACTAGGGGTAACCTCAATTGCCCTTGCCTTTATTTATTTTTTTTTCCCCTTAGCCATCATTGATCAGAGAATATTTATCTTAAGCATTCTTTTTCTCCTGATTTTCATCATCGGCTGGAGACTTGTTTATATCCAGATCCTGAATAAAAGGATATTCAATGAGCGTATCATTATTCTAGGTTCCGGCAGTCTGTCATTAGAGATATTCAAAGAAATCAACAGTACAATTGATTGCGGATATACGGTTTCCATCATGATTCCGGATTCTGAGGATGGAAAATATCCTATGGATTTGCCGGATCATGTTATTGTGCAAAAAGAAAAAAAAGATTTCTGCCGGATTGCCTCTGAAATGGCTATCAAAAAAATTATTGTTGCATTAAATGAGAGAAGAGGGGTGTTTCCAGCGGACGAGTTGATTCGATGCAGAACTGCAGGGATTGAAGTCATTGAAGGGAGTTCATTTTATGAGATGTTGACAGGCAAGGTGCTTGTGACTAAAATCAATCCGTCCTGGTTGATTTTTTCCCACGGGTTTAGAAAATCTAAAACTAAAACTTTTTTAAAACGAATTGAAGATATACTGTTGTCATCTATCATGCTCATTGTGCTTTTCCCTTTACTTATTATTGTTGCAATCCTGATTAAAATCGATTCAAAAGGACCTGTTTTTTTCTCCCAGGACAGGGTAGGGCTTAATCAAAAAGAATATATGATGCACAAGTTCAGGTCAATGGTTGTGGATGCTGAAAAACTGACCGGACCGGTATGGGCCAGGAATAATGATGCCAGGATTACAAGAGTGGGAAAAGTGATCAGGAAATTCAGAATTGATGAACTTCCCCAGCTATGGGAGGTGTTTACCGGAAAAATGAGCCTTGTCGGCCCAAGGCCTGAACGTAAACATTTTACAGATGAACTTGAAAAACAAATCCCTTTTTATTCCCAGCGCTTTCATGTTAAACCTGGCCTGACGGGTTGGGCACAGGTATCTTATGACTATGGCGGCACTATAGAGGATGCTGTTGAAAAATTAAATTATGAACTTTTTTATATAAAAAATATGTCCCTGGCCATGGATGCCATAATCATCCTTCGTACGGTTAAAACCGTTCTATTTGGACGGGGTGCAAGATAATTAGTTAGATTAACCTTATAATAACACATTGTTAAACTTACATATTCGATGTAATCGAAAAGGCGGAGCCATGTTTAAGATTAAATCCGTGATTCTTTTTGTAATTTTATTCTTATCTTCAATTTCTTTATGCATTGCTGACGATTATCTGATCGGTATCGGTGATATTTTAAAAATCAGTACCTGGAAAGAGCCTGATCTTTCTTTTGATGCTCTTCAGGTTAGGCGTGACGGTAAAATTACCTTTCCTTTTTTAGGTGACCTCCAGGCAGAAGGTAAATCCACCATATCCTTGAAAGAGGTTATTGAAGAAAAACTGGCTGATTTTGTGGAGGCGCCCAATGTTACAGTAACCCTTGCCGGACCTGTCAGCCAGAAATACTATATTCTTGGTGAAGTTCAAGCGGTTGGCGAGTATCCGCTGATGAAAAAACTGACTGCTGTTCAAGCCTTTGCCCTTGCCAAGGGATTTACGGAATGGGCCTCGAAAAGCGAGATTATCCTTTTCAGACGTGAACTTGGAAAGGAACAGGTCATTAAAATCAATTATGATGATATTGTAAAAGGAAAACTGGAAAAAGACATTCTTCTAAAAGCCGACGATATCATCATTGTGCCTTAGGTTAACTTCAGATAACAGGGAGTCTGGAATGGAAAAAAAAACTTGTTATAAAAAATTTGCAGTACTGTTTATATCAGCCCTGATAATTGCATTTTTTCCCTATTCCAATGCATTTTCGAGAATGGTAACCCAGATAATGCCGACATTGACCATATCTGAAGATTATAGTGACAATTACCTGAAAACACAAACCAATAAACAGGAAGAAATTATTACAACCTATGGTTTAGGGTTTTCCATCGGTTTTATAAACAAATTAAGCGAAATCTATGTTACCTATAATCCGGAATATAAAGACTATAAGAATCTGGATGAGCGGGATGGTTTTTTGCACAAAGCCACACTGGATGGTAAATTTAATCCTACAAAATTTACCGATATCAGCACTCGAATGGCTTATTCCGGCAATAGTGATAATAACACCGGGGATGCCTGGCAGAATTCGGCTTCCATATTTGGAAACACTCAAATTACAAAAAACACGAATCTTAACTATTCTGAAAATTATTCCAGGAGTTTTGATCAGCAGGAAAGGACGGGTAATTACCGGGAACATGATACAAATCAAACCACGGCCGGAATCACCAATCAATTTGGGGAAAACGACAGAATCGGGACTAACTTTTTATATTCCTTTGATAAATCTGCAACCTCAGATGCGGATGAACATAGAAAATTCAACCCCTCTGGGTTCATTACCTACTGGTTTACACCGCTAAACGGTTTGGATTCAAATCTTTCCTATGAAAATACGGATTTTGATAATTCTTCCAATGATATAAAAACCTATTCAGGCCATCTCAAATATCTTAGGAAATTTTCAAAACATTTTGACGGGTTTTTAAAATACAGACATTCCTACTCACAAAGAGAAACAGGTGATCACGAAATCTACCACCCCTCCCTGGGGTTTGACTGGGAAGTGACCAAAGATTCAGGAATCTCTCTTGGTATCGGTGCCTTGATTCATAAATGGGATAACACCAACAATGACTCAACCGATCCTTTTCTTGATATTGATGCATATAAAATATTTAATTTCAGCAAACATGGCTCATTATCCATTACAGGCTCCAGTGGTTATACTGAAGCCAGTGAAACAGCAGCCAGTCTTGGATATTCAACTTTCTATCAGACTGGTGCCCAATTGAATTATCAGCTTTTGAAGCATTTGTCCTCCAATGTTTTCGGATCATACAGGTTAAATGATTACCAGGAAACAATAATTGATCGGGAAGACAATACAATAACCATGGGCTGCGGCCTTTCCTGGCTTCCTCTTCGATGGCTTCAATTTAAATTATCATATACCTATTCTGATTTTAATACCGACGGTATCACTGAGAGAGGTGATTATACGGAAAACAGGGCGTTTCTTTCCGTTAATTTTATTCCGGAACAGCCTGTCCGCATGGACTTGTCATCTAACAGACAGGCTCTTGAAACTGAATTATTTCAGCATTGACAAAAGGGAGTTCTTAATAATTCCATGAAAAAAATCCATTTGATAGCTGCCGCAAGACCCAATTTCATGAAAATCGCTCCGCTTTTCCATGAACTGGTAGAGAGACCGGGGCTGACCCCTGTAATTGTTCATACCGGCCAGCACTATGATTTGAATATGTCGGATGTGTTTTTTAAAGATTTCAATCTTCCTGACCCCCATATTCATCTTGGAGTAGGAAGCGGTTCCCATGCACAGCAGACAGGGAATGTAATGATAGCCTATGAAAAAATTCTGTTAAAAGAAAAACCGGATCTTGTGATTGTCGTCGGAGATGTGAATTCCACCGTGGCTGCTACCCTTGCTGCTGTCAAACTGGGTATCACAACCGCCCATCTTGAAGCCGGGCTCCGGTCTTTTGACAGGACCATGCCCGAAGAGATCAACCGGATTGTTACGGATTCAATAGCGGATTATCTTTGGACACCCTCTCCGGATGGAGATCAGAACCTGCTGAATGAAGGGATTCACAAAGAAAAGATCACCCGTGTCGGCAACATCATGATCGATTCCCTGGAAATGCTTCGGTCTACCATTGAAAACATGGATGTTCCGAAAAAATTTAACCGGAAAAAAGGAAGCTATGGGCTTATAACTCTCCACAGGCCATCCAATGTGGATAATCCGGAAACCCTGGAAAAATTATGCAAGCTTTTAAAAATGATATCTCTCAAACTGCCTTTGATTTTCCCGGTGCATCCGAGAACTTTAGCCCGGCTTTTAAAGACAGGCAATATGAGCCTGCTTGAGGGGGGCGGGACCATAACCTTGACCACTCCCCTTGGATATACCGAATTCATGAACCTTGTTATGGGCAGCAGGCTTCTCATAACCGATTCAGGAGGAGTCCAGGAAGAATCAACCTATCTCGGTATACCCTGCCTTACCCTCAGATCCAATACGGAACGACCTGTTACCGTGACCCAGGGAACAAACAGGCTGTGCAGCCCGGATACCCTTTCAGATATGGTTGGCCTTGCCCTTGCCGGTAATTTTTCCAGAGGAACCCGCCCCGACCTCTGGGACGGCAGAACAGCGAAACGTGTGGCAGATTGTATAGAAAGACTGAACCTATGACCTACACAAAAACATTCATCACTGTTGCAATCTTGTTAATCACGGGAGCATTGACTTTTTTTGCCGGTCAAACCGAAAGAATTTCACCCAATACGCCCTTCAGTGAGTTCCCCCTTGAGATTGAAGAGTGGAAAGGCTTTCCCGGCAAATTGGATGACAAAGTCTATAATATCCTGGGTGTGGAAGATTATATCCTTGCTGATTATCGGAAACCCTCCGGGGAAGCGGTGAATCTCTATGTAGGATTTTACCAGAGCCAGAAAGAGGGTGATATTATCCATTCCCCGAAAAACTGTATGCCCGGGGCAGGCTGGAATATAATGGAAACCGGCAGCGAAACCATCCCTCTGGATATTAACGGCAAAAGTATGAAGGTCATAAAGCTGACACTCCGGAAAGGACCTGAAAAACAAATTGCCCTTTACTGGTTTCAATCCAGGGGAAGAATCATCTCATCTGAGTATATGGAAAAGGTCTGGCTGGTTATTGATTCCATTACCCGGCACAGAACCGACGGCTCCTTTGTTCGTTTGATCACTCCGGTTAAAAAGGATGAAATCACTTCCATTAACCTTTTAAAAGAATTTGCTCAAAAAGCATACCCATATCTGAACGAGCATATTCCAAACTGATATCATTATGAAAACAGCCATGAAAAAACAAACCCTTTTACAAATTTCACTTATCATTATAGTTTTTGTGATTGTCCATCAGAAGGCCATTTTAAAATTAATTTCCGACTGGTCTGCTGATCCGAATTTTTCTCATGGATTTTTAATTCCGTTTGTGGCTCTGTATATGATCTGGTGTAGAAAAAACGAGCTGGCTGAAATAAGCCTCAAACCATCCCTGGCAGGCATCGTGATCATTGTCTGCGGCATGGTGATCCATATGGCGGGAAACCTGGGATCAGAATTCTTTTTAATGCGGTTCTCCATGATTATCACCCTTTCCGGTATCATTATTTATTTTTGCGGATTTGAAATTTTCAAAAAAGTTCTGGTACCTGTTGTTTATCTCATCATGATGATTCCCATACCCTCTATCCTGTGGAATCAGGTAGCCTTTCCCCTTCAATTGATTGCAGCCAAACTTTCATCACAGACCATTCATCTGCTCAATATCCCGGTGTTCAGGGAAGGCAATATCCTGCATCTGGCCAATACCTCCCTTGAAGTTGTGGATGCCTGCTCCGGAATAAGATCCTTGACCTCGCTTCTTGCACTCACCGGGGCCTTTGCCTTTCTGGCCCCCTTAAGCACAGCCAAAAAATGGATTCTCTTTTTTTCTGCTGTGCCCATTGCCGTTGCCGTCAATGTCATCCGGTTGACCATCACCGGTGCAATGGCTGTCTGGATCGGCCCTGAAACGGCCCATGGGTTTCTTCATGACATGTCCGGCCTTATTATTTTCGGAGCAGCTCTGATCCTGGTATATCTTGTTTATATGGTTGAAATGAAAATTGAAAAATTACAGGAATAAGCATTTATGAAACTGACAATGATCGGAACCGGATATGTAGGCCTTGTCACCGGCGCCTGCTTTGCAGAAATGGGCAGCCATGTGACGTGTGTGGATATTGATAAAGAAAAAATCAATAATCTCAAAAATGGGGTTCTCCCCATTTACGAGCCTGGCCTGGAAAATCTTGTGCTTCAGAATCACAGGGAAGGCACCCTGATGTTTTCAACAAGCCTTGAACAGGCATCAAAAAATTCCAATATTTTTTTTATTGCTGTGGGAACACCGCCGGGTGAGGATGGGGCTGCCGATCTGAAATATGTATTGCAGGTCGCTATGGAAATCGGCCGTAATATCACCGGGTATTCCGTAATCGTAGATAAATCCACAGTTCCGGTGGGAACGGCAGACAAAGTCAGGGCCGCTATTCAAACTGAACTGGTAAATAGAAATCTTGATATTGAATTTGATGTGGTCAGCAACCCTGAATTTTTAAAGGAAGGGGAAGCGGTCAATGATTTTTTAAAACCCGATAGAATCATTATCGGTGCCGATTCAGACAAGGCCGCAGCCATCATGAAACGCCTCTATGCCCCCTTTTCCCGCAACCGGGAAAAGGTCTTATTAATGAATGTCCGTGATGCCGAGATGACTAAATATGCAGCCAATTCAATGCTGGCTACCAAAATATCCTTTATGAATGAAATCTCTAATATCTGTGAGCGCCTGGGAGTTGATGTGGAAAATGTCAGAAAGGGTATAGGCTCAGATTCACGTATTGGATATTCCTTTATTTATCCGGGCTGCGGTTATGGAGGCTCCTGTTTTCCAAAAGATGTAAAAGCCCTGATCAAAACCAGCAAAGACATGAATTTTGAACCTGTTCTCTTAAATGCTGTGGAAAAAAGAAATGCCTTTCAGAAAAAACTTCTGGCCTCCAAAATCATCCGCCGGTTTGGCCAGGATCTTTCCGGAAAAATTTTCTGCATGTGGGGGCTTGCCTTTAAACCCGGCACTGACGATGTCAGGGAAGCCTCATCCCTGGATATTATCCGGGAACTGATTCAATCAGGCGCTACAATCAAAGCTTTTGATCCTGTTGCCATGGATCAGGCTAAAAAGGAATTTCCCCTGGACTGGTTTGAATCCGGCAGGCTCATTTTTGAAACCAGCCAGTATAAAGCCCTTGAAAATACCCATGCCCTGATCCTGGTTACGGAATGGAAGACCTTCCGGCAACCGGATTTCAATCTCATGGCCGGTACCATGAAACATCGGATCATTTTTGACGGCCGTAACCAATATAACCCGGAAGAACTCACGGAAGCCGGATTTGAATACCATGGAATCGGAAGAGAAAAAAACAATCCTATTGACCTTTGATGTTGAAGACTGGTTCCAGGTTGAGAACTTTAAGGAATATATATCGTTTTCAACCTGGGATTCTTTTGAACTCAGGGTGGAAAAGAACACCCATAAAATTCTTGATCTGCTGGATTTTTTTCCCTTCAAACCCAGAGCCACTTTTTTTATTCTCGGCTGGATTGCAAAAAAGCTTCCGGATCTTGTGCGGCAGATACATCAAAGAGGGCATGAAGTGGCTTCCCACGGCAATAACCACCATTTATGCAGGGATCTGACCGAATCCGGCCTCATCAGGGACCTGAAATCCAGTAAAGAGCGTCTTGAGGCCATCATCAACAGCAAGGTTTATGGATTCAGAGCCCCTAGTTTTGCCATTGATGACAGGGTACTCAAAACCATCGCCCTGGCCGGGTATCTCTATGATTCAAGCTATAATTCTTTTTCAGCCCATGGAAGGTATGGAAAAATTAATCTCTCCAATACCAAGCGTAAAAACGCATTATATCAGATTCATGAGAATTTTTTTGAACTGCCAGTCAGTAATCTGAAAATAAAAAAAACTGTTATCCCCCTTGGTGGTGGCGGTTATTTCAGGCTTTTCCCATTCCCGTTTTTTAAACTAGGCATGGCATCTGTCCTCAAACAGGATAAAGCCTTTGTTTTTTACGCCCACCCCTGGGAATTTGATCCTTCACAACCGAGGGTGAAACCGGCTTCGCGCGGTTTTAAATTTCGGCATTATGTCAATCTCAATCGTACTGAAAAAAAACTCAAAGCATTGATCTCAAACTTTATTGATCATGAATTCATAACCTGTTCAGATTATCTCAAGAAGCAGGAGACAATACCCGGGCACTAATTTTCCAATGTCTTGTACCATTAAAACAGAAGTCCTGTCCGACATGGAAATGTGGGACAACTACGTCTTAGCCCATCCTCAGGGCACAGTGTTTCATCTGACAGCTTGGAGAAAAGTAATTGAAATTTCTTTTGGCCATAAAAGCTATTATATCATGGCCACGCAGCAGAACAGAATCTGCGGTATACTCCCGTTGTTTGAAATCAAAAGCATTTTGTTCGGCCATTATTTTGTTTCTGTTCCTTTTGCTGAAATCGGCGGGGTACTCGCAGACAATCCGGATATCGAGCAGACCCTGATCCAAAATGCCGCCTCGATCACAGATGCTCACAGCGCCCAATATCTGGAACTGCGAAACAGAAAAGAGCTTCAGGGATTTAAAACAAAATCCCTATATTATAATTTCAGGAAAGAAATTTCATCAGACCTTGATGAAAATCTCAATGCCATTCCCAGAAAATCAAGGGCTATGGTGAGAAATGCCATTAAAAAAGACCTTGTCTCTGAAACCGGACACCATCTTCTGCCCGAATTTTATCGTATCCTGGCTCTGAATTACCACAGACTCGGCACCCCCATCTTTTCTGAAAAATTTTTTAAAAATTTTCTTATCGAATTCGGCAGGAATGCTGATATCCTTCTTGTAAAGACAAAAGAAGGGCAGTTTGCCGCAGCCGTATTGTTTTTCATCTTCAAAGACCAGATGATTCCATACTATGCCGGATCGGATTTTATTTTCAGGAACCTGGGCCCTAACGATTTCATGTACTGGGAGCTGATGAAACATGCTGTAGAAAAAAAATGCCGGATCTTTGATTTTGGCAGAAGCAAGGAAGGCACAGGCTCTTTTAATTTTAAAAAGCACTGGGGCTTTGAACCAGAACCCCTGTCTTACCAATACCACCTGGCAAAATCCACTGATATTCCCAATCTGAGCCCGGCTAACCCCAAATACCAGCGAAAAATTCAGATGTGGCAAAAAATGCCTCATATCATGACCCGGCTGATAGGCCCGCTGATCGCCAGAAACCTTGCATGAAAAAAATTCTCTATCTCTGCCACCGGATTCCATACCCGCCCAACAAAGGCGATAAAATCAGATCTTTTAACGAGATCAAATTCTTGTCCCGGACCGGCACCCTGGATCTTATCACCCTGGCCGATAATATGGAGGATATGAAATATGCAGTTGATTTAGAAAAATACTGCCGGCAGGTCATGGTTTTCCCGCTGAACAAGAAGCTTGCAACCCTGAAAGGCGCACTCAGCCTCATGAGAGGCCAGAGCATCTCTCAGGGTTATTTTTATAAAAAAGAATTTCAAAAAGCTGTTGATAAACTGACCGATTCCCACAAATATGACGCCCTGATCTGTTTTTCTTCCCCCATGGCCGAATATGTGTTCAAGGCAAAAAAAAAAATGGAAGATCTTGCCGGGACCCTGATCATGGATTTCTGCGATCTTGATTCCGACAAATGGAACCAGTATGCTGATCAAAAAACATTTCCCTTGAACCTGTTTTATCGTACGGAAGCCCGCAGGCTGCTATCCTTTGAAAAAAAAATAAACAGGCTTTTTGGCAGATCCGTCTTTATATCCAAAAAAGAAGCCGACCTGTTCAAAGCATATAACCCGGAAGCCAAAAATATAGACATTATACCCAATGGTGTGGATCATGCCTATTTCGACCCTGAAAAAATAATCATTTCAAAAAAGGCCCCCTTCTTAGTGATTTCTTTTTTTGGAGCCATGGATTATTATGCCAATGTAGATGGCGCCCTGTGGTTTGCCGGTAAAATATTGCCGCTCATTAAAAAAAAAGTCCCGGAAGTCCTGTTCTATATTGTCGGCAGTCATCCTGACCGTAGACTCAAAGCCCTCACGACCGATCCCGGCATAAAAGTGACTGGTTTTGTTGAAGATATCAGGGACTATTATGCCAGCACCAGGGTCTGTGTCATTCCCTTGAGAATCGCCAGGGGTGTGCAGAATAAAGTCCTTGAAGCCATGTCCATGGCAAAGGCCATCGTCACCACTTCCCCGGCGGTTCAGGGGATTGAAGTGTATGATGATGCTCTCCTGAAAATTGAAGATGACCCGGACCGTTTTGCCGCTCAGGTTATTCAACTGCTTCAGGATGAACCACTGGGAAAGAAAATGGGCCGGGATGCCAGACACCATATTATTGAAAATTTTAACTGGGACCATAACATGGAAAGTTTTTTAAATGAAAATTCTTCATATCCTTGACCACAGCGTACCTCTGCACAGCGGTTATACTTTCCGGAGCCGGAATATATTTGCCGCTCAGAAAAATATGGGGTTTGACCCTGTTGTGCTGACCTCTCCCAAACATGAACAAAGTCTTGGGAAATCCTGCCCTGACATGGAAATGATTGATGGGATGAAATATTACAGGACAGGACCGGTCACCCCGATATCCTTACCCATGGCATCCGAGTTTGATCTGATGTACCGCCTGTACAGGCGCATCATTCAGGTGTCTTTTGTTGAAAAACCCGATCTCATCCACGCCCATTCACCCATCCTTAACGCTATCCCGGCCATCAGGTCCGGCCGCAGGCTTGGCATCCCGATAGTCTATGAAATCCGGGCCTTCTGGGAAGATGCAGCCGTTGACCATGGCACCTATGCTGAAAATTCATGGAAATATAGCCTGACAAAATTTCTTGAAACCCGGGTGTGCAAACAGGCAGACCATATCTGTATCCTCTGCAACGGCCTGAAAAATGATCTGATTTTAAGAGGTATCCCAAAAGAAAAAATCACACCGGTGTTCAACGGCATCAATCCGGAAGAACTCATGCCCACGGCTCCGGACCAGGAATTTTTAAAAGCCTGGAAGCTTGAAGGTAAAAAAGTTATCGGTTTTGTAGGTTCTTTTTACCGGTATGAAGGGCTTGACCTGCTCGTTAAGGCTTTCGCCGCCCTGGCTGCAGATGAACCCGACGTCATGCTGCTCCTGGTCGGAGGGGGTGAAATGAAGCAGGAACTGAATTCTGCCGTTCAAACCCTTGGGCTGGAGGACCGGGTGGTCATGCCCGGCAGAATCCCCCATGAAAGAATCGCCGGCGTATATGCCCTTATTAATATCTTGGCCTATCCCAGGTATTCCATGCGCCTGACTGAACTTGTGACTCCCTTGAAGCCCCTTGAAGCCATGGCCATGGGAAAAGTATTGGTGGCCAGCGATGTGGGTGGTCATAAAGAATTGATCCAGGATGGAAAAACCGGGCTTCTTTTTAAGGCAGGAGATGCTGATGATCTTGCCGGAAAAATTCAATTGATTCTAAAGGACAGGGAGCTTGAAGCCACCCTTCAGAAAACAGGCATCTCCTGGGTGAAACAACACCATACATGGGAGGCCACAACCTCAGTTTATAAGAAAATTTATTCAAGCCTGGCAACCATAAAAAATACAAAATAATCCATTGATGACCTGAACCGTTTTTCAAAGGTTTTGACCCGATGAACCTTATCATTCCATCCGGCGGGTTCTGTGCCATTGCAGACAAAACCCGGAACCTGTCCGACATAAAACACATATTGGAATCCAGGCAGGCGGATACCCTTTATTTTGAATCCGATCATATTCTCCTGGCAACCTTTAAACAAAATCCCGACCAGGGCTTCTGGTCCGATGGAATCCATGCTGTGGTCTATGACATGGATCTGACCAATGAGAAACAATTATCAGACCTGGTCAAAAAAGGGCAGGGTAGCGCACATATAAACAAAGGCCAACTCATTTGGCTGCTCTATCAAATATATGGCGAAAGATTTGTGGACAGGCTTCGCGGCAGCTTTGCCTTTGCTCTCTGGGATGGGATGACGAAAACTCTCTATGTGATTACAGATCCCTATGGATTAAAACCTGTTGTCTATCGGGAACACAGCAACACCCTTTATGCCGGCTCAAGAATCAAACACCTGCTCTGGGCAGACCCGTCTCTTAAAACCATCAATCCGGATGCCATCTTTCATTATCTTTTTTTCCAGGCCATATGCAGCCCCCTGACCATCTATAAAAACATCAAAAAGCTGGAACCTGGAAAAGGGCTTCACAAAACCACCCGGGAAACCCGCGTGTTTACCCACTATGACATCCGGTACAACCCTGACCCTGCCATCAGTGAACAAGACTGGAAAGCCTTGATCCGGGATGAAATTAAAAAGGCTGTGAATGTCTATGTCCTGCTTTCTCCCCATGACCGGACCGGATGTTTTCTTTCAGGGGGAACAGATTCCAGCTCTATTGCCGGGTTTTATTCCCAATTGTCCGGAAAGCCTGCCAGAACCTTTTCCATTGGTTTTGACGATCCCAGGTACAATGAACTGGATTATGCCAGGATTGCTGCAAGACGCTTTAACACAGAATACCATGAATACTGTGTCACCCCCCGGGACGTGATGGATCTGATCGAACAACTGCCCCGGATATATGACGAACCCTTTGGCAATGCATCCGTCATCCCGGCCTTCTATTGTGCCGGACACGCCGCACGGAACGGCATAGACATCATGCTCGGCGGTGACGGCGGGGATGAAATCTTCGGTGGTAATGAACGCTATGTTACCAACCTTATGTTTCAAAAATACCTTGAACTGCCGGAATTAATCCGCAGGAAACTGATTGAACCCATGCTGTCTTTCATGCCGGATCAGGGCCTGTTCCATAAAGCCAAACGCTATATCAGACGGGCCAATATCCAGAATCCCGAGAGATTTTACTCCTATAATCTTTTGTCTGAAGTGAACCCTGCCTTGATTTTCCAGGATGATTTTATCCATGCGGTCAATTTTAATTCTTTTCTGGATATTGCCAAAACACATTATCAAAATGCAGCCCCGGCAAATGATACGGACAGGCTTCTGTATCTGGATATGAAGTTTACCATTACCGACAATGATATCCGGAAGGTCACACAGATGGTGGAAGCCGCAGGCCTCAGGGTACGATATCCTCTGCTGGACCGGGATCTCGTGGATTTTTCAGCCACCGTCCCGCCCGGCCTGAAAGTCAAATGGAAAAAGAACCGTTATATCTTCAAACAGGCCATGAAAGGATTTTTGCCCGATGAGATCATCACCAAATCAAAACACGGCATGGGCCTGCCGGTTACCCCCTGGTTCAAGCAGGATAAAGGGATGAAGGCCCTTTTGTATGAGACCCTGTTTACGGGAACACCGAATCTGAGCCGATATATCAAACGTGAGTTTATCCGGACGATGAAATCCTCATTTGAAAAAGATGAATCCACCTATTATGGAGACAATCTCTGGGTTTTTCTGATTCTGGAGATGTGGCTGAACCAGTGATCGCAGCAAAAATCAAAGGAGTTTTTCCTGTTTTATCCTTTCGCCTGGGATTGACCCAGGGTCTTGTAAAGCTGCAGAATGTTTTCTCGCCCGGTAAAAAAGATACCTTCAGGATACTCAATTACCACAGGGTCAATGATTTTAATGATCCTTTTACCATCGACAGTGTGGCTGCCGCCGATTTCGAAAACCAGATGCGCTATATTTCAAAGCACTATCGTGTGTTAGCCCTGGATGATATCTATGATTACATAGCCGGCAACCGTCGCCTGCCCGGTCAATGCCTTGCCGTTACCTTTGATGACGGATATGCAGACAATTATACCTTTGCTTATCCCATCCTGAAAAAATACAATCTGCCGGCCACCATATTTCTTACGGTGAATTGTATAGAGACTCAGGCCTCTTTATGGTTTGATCAGATTCTGTCAGCCTTTAAGGCCACCCATAAAAAAAGGTTTGCATGTCCCATCACCGAGGCTGTTTTTAAAATGGACAGTATGGAAGAAAAATTACATGCTGCCCGTATCATGCTGGAACAATTGAAAAAACCAGATAATGCCCAAAGAAAAAAAATCGTCCCTGATGTTCTGAAGGAACTTGGCATTTCTTCAACCAAAGCACAAGACGCTTCAAACCTTTTAACCTGGACCCGGATAAAAGAGATGGGCCACCATAACGTCACCTTTGGCTCCCACACCATGACACATCCCATACTGGCAAACCTGCCGGCTTCAGAACTGGATTGGGAACTTACAACCTCTTGCCAGGTCATTGAACAGAAAATCGACAAAGCAGTTCGTTTTTTTGCCTATCCCAACGGCAAACCCCGGGATTTTAATGAAAGCATTGTTCAAGTCATTAAACAGGCCGGGTATAAGGCTGCCGTGACAACCGTGCCGGAAATCAACACCCCGGACACAAACCCTTTTTCCTGGGGCCGTTATAGACCCTGGCAGAATAAGGTGGATCATTTCTCCCTGGCCCTTTTCATGCACGGATTATCTGTTTGGCAGAGAAATACAGACAAATTATAGATTTGAACAACTTAAAAAAAGACCGGATAGAATCATGAGGATAACAGTTTCACACTGCCTTAAAAAAACCGCAGGAATTTTCCCGGATAAAGAAGCCCTGGTCCATCGGGACAGAAGACTCACCTATAAACAATTTGATCAGGCAGTGGATCTGACTGCCTCCCAACTTCTGGACGCCGCAATAAAAAAAAATGACCGGTGTGCCGTTTATATGGAAAAATCCATTGAAGAGGCGGTTTCCATGTTTTCAGCCAACAGGGTTGGCGGCATATTCATTGATATCAATCACCTTCATAAAAAAGACCAGGTTCATCACATACTCAAAGATTCCGGCGCCCGGTTCTTGTTTACTACAAAGCAGCGATTGCTCCAGTTGGAAAATCTTATGGAGAATTGTCCTGAACTTGAAACGGTTATTGTTCATGGTAAAGGGGATACCTTAGATCTGTTCCGCCTCAATGTGATTGAAAGATACCAGGAAGATGAAGGCCATAACAGATTGATCCAGGGCGTTTCATTGAGTGAAAATGATATTGCTGCCATTGTGTATACATCCGGGTCAACAGGCAAACCCAAAGGTGTGATTCTATCTCACCGGAACCTGGTTGCGGGTGCGGAAAGTGTTGCAAGTTATCTTAACAATACCCGGGATGACAGAATTCTGAGCGTTTTGCCTTTCAGCTTTGATTACGGTTTAAACCAGTTGACCACCAGTGTTTATACTGGTGCAACCTGCGTATTGATCAATTATCTGCTGTTGAATGATATTTTTAAGGCCATGAAAACCGAATCCATTACAGGCCTGGGCCTGATACCGCCCCTGTGGCTCCAGCTTCTGCAAAAAGAATGGAATTTTGAGGACTTCCCGACATGGCGTTACCTTACCAACACCGGCGGCCGCATGCCTGAAACTGCTGTTCGAGAGCTTCGAAAGCGCCTTCCCCATACTAAAATTTTTTTAATGTACGGTTTAACCGAAGCCTTCCGGGGAACCTATCTGGACCCTGATCAGGTGGATCATCGGCCGGGCAGCATCGGTAAGGCCATCCCCAATGCAGAAATCATGATTCTCAACAAAGAGGGTAAGCTTTGCCGGCCCATGGAAAAGGGTGAACTGGTGCAAAGAGGCGCCCATGTGGCCCAGGGCTATTGGAATGATTCTGAAAAAACGGTTCAGATGTTTAAATCCCATCCTTTCCCTTTGGCCGGACTCCAGTTCGAAGAAAAAGTAGTGTATTCCGGTGATACCGTATATAAAGACCAAGAAGGGTTTATTTATTATGAAGGCAGGACGGATGAGCTGATCAAAACTTCAGGATATAGGGTCAGCCCCGCTGAAATCGAAGAAGCCATTTATAAAACCAACAAGGTAAAGCATGCGGCCGTGTTCGGCATCCCGGATGGTATTCTGGGCCAGGTACCGGTTGCAGCCGTGTCCCTGAAGGAAAATATGATCCTTGATGAAAATGAGCTGATTCAATCCTGCCGGAAAAGGCTTCCCAATTATATGGTCCCTGTAAAAGTGGTGATTTATGATGAACTGCCGCTGAACCCCACGGGAAAGCTTGACCGTAATAAAATCAAATCCGATTTTTTAAGGATAAGGAAACCTGAATGAAAGATCACAAAGCTTTAAAATCCATACTCAAATATTTCCGGGTCAAAAACGGTTCACTTTTAATCGGGGGAAAAACCTGCAAGGAAATTGCAGAAGAGATCGGAACCCCGTTTTATGTCTATGATCTCAGTATAGCAGAAAAAAAATACAATATGCTGCGGCAGGCCCTTCCTTCTGATGTGGAAATTCACTACGCAATCAAGGCCAACCCCCATCCTGAAGTTCTACGGTTTTTTCAACACCTGGGCTGCGGGGCGGATGTAGCATCCATGGGTGAATTAAACAAAGCCTTGGCTGCCGGTATCCTGGCTAAAGATATCGGGTTTGCAGGCCCGGGAAAAACAGCAGAGCAATTAAAGGCTGCCTGTGAATCAGGCATCGGCAGTTTGAATGCGGAATCTGAACAGGAGCTTGATCAGGCCGACCGGGTGGCAGGAGCTTTAGATAAAAAATTGAACGTGGCTCTGCGCATCAATCCGGCCTTTGAGTTGACGGCTTCTGGTATGCATATGGGAGGGGGTCCCAAAGCCTTTGGCATAGATGAAGAATTGATACCAAAAATTCTTGGACGGTTCAGTTCATGGAAAAATTTAAATTTCATCGGGTTCCATATTTTTGCCGGGTCACAGAACCTGAATCATGAATCTCTCAGCACGGCCATAGAAAAATCCTTTATTGTGCTTGAAAAGCTCTTGCCCCATTGCCCGGTTTCTCCCCGGATGATTAATATTGGCGGCGGGTTCGGTATCCCTTATTTTGCCGCTGATACGGAACTGGATATCAAGTCTGTAGGAAAGACCTTGGAGCAATTACTCAGGAATAAGAAATTATTATTCAAAGAAGCCCAGTTTGTTGTGGAAACCGGTCGTTATCTGATCGGCGAAGCAGGGGTATATGTTGCCCAGGTGCTTTACAAAAAACAATCCCGTGGAGAGACATTTCTGGTTCTGGATGGCGGTATGCATCACCACCTTGCTGCATCCGGCAATTTGGGGCAGATTATTAAAAAGCCTTATCCCATGGTGTTGGCTGACCGGATGGATGAAGAAATGACCCGGCCCGTCAATGTGGTTGGACCCCTTTGTACCCCCATTGATTCATTTGGCAAAAAAGTGCAGCTTCCCCACGCCTGCATTGGAGATTTTCTTGCTGTGTTCTGTTCCGGGGCCTATGGATATTCCAGCAGTCCGTTGGGATTTTTAGGGCATATAGCGCCGGTTGAAAGAATGCTGCCATGAAATTGAGATGAGAAATAAACATTGGATGCTGCAAATATGAGAGCAGATTGGAATTTATGACTACAACATTCCAGGTCTTGATCGCTGATGAGGTAAAAAGATAACTATTGGTGGGTTTAAATGAACAAGTCGCCAAGGGCGTCATATGGACGATGGGATTAAGAATAACCGTTAGAGCGGTCGCTTTTGTCAGTACAGTTATATTAGCCCGCTTGCTTACCCCGGAAGATTTTGGATTGGTTGCCATCATCATGTCTTTTTTTTCGTTAATCGATATTTTTGGGGATTTTGGTTTTGACACGGTTTTAATCCAAAAACAGAACGCTACTATTGATCACTATCATACGGCATGGTCGTTTAATGTAACTTTTGGTGTGGTTTCATGTATTACAGTCATTGGTTTATCCGGGATTATTTCAGATTTTTATGGGAATACTAAACTGCAGCCCATCATGTTGGCATTGTCATTATTGTTTTTATTTAACGGCTTTCTGAATATCGGAGTTGTTGATTTTCGTAAAAACATGACTTTTGACAAAGAATTTAAATTCCAGATTATCCCTAAACTAATCAGTTTCTTTTGTACCATAGGTCTTGCATTCTGGTTGCGAAATTACTGGGCACTGGTCATCGGAGCCCTGGTCTGGAAGAGCTGTATATTAATCAACAGCTATATTCTGCACAGTTTTAGGCCTAAATTCACTTTCTCATCCGGAAAGGATCTTTTTAATTTTTCCAAATGGTTGATAATTAATAATTTTTTAAACTTTGTGAATACACGTTCTCCGGAAATGATCATAGGGAAAATTTTGTCACCGCAAGCAACCGGTTTGTTTACCATAGCCCAGGAAATATCCACCATACCGACTGTCGAGATTGCTGCCACTGTCAATCGTGCATCATATCCCGGTTATTCAAAAATTTCACATCAACCTGAAAAATTACAGGATCTATACATCAACATCATGTCCTCCATTTCTCTTATTGTAATCCCTGCCGGTGTGGGTGTTGCCTCCATAGCGGGAACTCTGGTGCCTGTCGTTCTGGGGGCACAATGGCATGAATCAATTGTTCTTGTCCAATATTTGGCAATCGGTGGCCTGCTCCTGGCTTTAAATTCCAATACAGGTTTTGTTTTTATCGCTATGGGAAAACCAAAAATTTCATGCGTCATGGATTTTCTTAGAATTCTTATTCTCATACCTCTCCTTATCGGCTTACCCATGCTTTATGGTTTGGAAGGGGTGGCATTGGCCACCCTATGGACGACTATGGTGACATTTTGTATGTATAGCAGTGTGATTCATTTGAAATTAAAAATACCTTGGCGGAGAATCCTTACGCTTCATTTTAGACCTGCTACGGCTTCTATTGCCATGTGGCTGTGTGTGAAAGCATCTCAGCCTTTGCTATATGAATTGTATAATCAAAAAGAGATTTTGGTTTTAATCAGTATGGTTTTTATAGGTGTTTTTGTTTACGGGCTAAGCATTTTATTGTTGTGGATATTTGCCGGGCAACCGTGGGGGCCTGAACGTAAAATTATAGAATATTCCATAAATCAAATAGGTAAGAGTAAAAATAGTGTGGGATTAAAAAAGGCAAAATAAATAAATAAATGGAACAATATTTTGTTACCGTCATTATTCCGACAACAGCAGAAAAACTCCGCGAAAAAGGAATCAAAAGAGCTGTCAATTCAGTACGAAACTCTTCTGATGATCCTATAAGAATTATTGTTGTTGTTAATGGTGATCGATTTGATGAAGGAATTTGCCTTTGGTTGAAGAGCCAAACTGATATTTCTTATGAGTATCTTTCCAAACCATCATTACCAGACGCAATTCTTCATGGCCGCTCGTTGGTTGAAACGCCATTCTTTGCAACACTTGATGATGATGATGAATATCTCCCGGGTGCTATTGATATGCGACTATCGGTCATTAATGAATCCCCGGATATCGATCTGGTTGTGACCAATGGCTTTATTTACAGGAATGATAAAGAGGAAGTTTTTTCTTCATGCCTGGAAAATGCAGCTTTAATGCCTTTGATATCCATTTTTGAATCAATTTGGCTGTGCAGCGATAATGCCCTTTATCGTTCAGCTTCAATCGGTGTGGATTATTTCAAAGAATATCATGCTTATGTCGAGTGGACGTGGCTTGCATATAAAATAGCATTGGATTCAAAAAAAATTGCTGTTCTTAATCAGGCAACTTTTCGCATTAATGATACGACAGGGTCATTGTCAAAATCATCTCAATACAAAAATGCGTTTATTCCTCTCTTTAAAAGAATGTTAGCGGAAAAACCGCCATGGAAGGTAAGAATCCTAATACTAAAAAAAATGAGTGCTGCTTATCATGATCAATCCGGCCATGAATTAAACGCAGGGTACTATCAAAATGCAATGTTGTCTCATGTCAAAAGCCTTTTTCTTCCTGGTGGTATCCGGTATCTTCTATATTCTCGGTATTTTTTTAATTTATTGAGTCTGAAAAGAAAATTGATTAAACAGAAAAAACAATCCATAAAAAAAATTGAGCCTGATCCACAAAGCAATACTTGCTTGATTTGCGGATCTGCCAAATTAAGAGAACTCAGAGCACAGGCCCATGATTCTGCCGGCGCTTCTGTCAATATTATTGAATGTGTGAATTGCTTTTTTGCCTGGCAAAATCCTTGCGTCAGATCCGAAGAAGAGAGCGTCCAGTATTTTAAAGATGCTTATGCCGGAAAAGTGGAAAATGTTTCAGACTATTTTAACGAAAATAGAAAAAAAGAAATTTCAAAATTGGAATATGATTTCATATCCATGTTGCCGGTAAAAGAAAAAAAACTATTGGATATAGGGGCAGGAGCCGGTATATTCGCTGAATTAGCAGCCAAAAACAATTGGTTTGTAACAGCAGTAGATAATGCCATAGATATCGATCGGTTCAAAAATAACCATATGGTACGGGCGATTAAAGGGAAAGTGGAACAACTTATAAAAGGAGAATTGTTTGATATCGTGACATTGTGGGATGTTATTGAACATTCAACAAACCCGGTTGAGTTAATTCATTGCGCCAAGCAATACATTAAGAATGGAGGGTGGATAGTTATAGAATCCGGCAATTATAAAAGTGCTGATCGTTTGGCTGGAGGAATAAGCCATTGGATTTATCAACTTGATCACAGGTGGTATTTTTCTCCGGAATCCATAGAACTGCTTCTTAAATCTTCCGGTTTTTCAGGGTTTAAATTTTCTGATAAGGTTCTCCGTCCTGATTGGAACGGCAGTGTAAACTATAAAGGTCCTTCAAGTCTTCATGTGTTGAAATCAATTATAAAAGACCCATTGCATCTTACAAGAAATCTATCTCAATATTATCATTTAACCAAAGCAAAGAAATGGGATTATTCAGGCATGGGTATTTTTACGATAGCAGCAAGAAAACATACTGATGACTGATGATAAAATCCTGGTCCACAACGAATTTGAATTTTGCGACAGATTTATTCCTTGAGGATTTTTATATGAAATATAATTTTTTTTTGTCTCTGGCGGTTCTGTTGATCATCTGTAGCGCAATATCGAATTCATCCGGTGAGAGTTACTCGGAAAGATATTCTAAAGGATTCCGGCAAGACCCGACTATTCCGCAATGGTGCAGATATACTCATTTTGGTGATTTAAGAATGAGAGACAAAGAAAAATTTTTTAAAAAGTTTGGTCCGGAATGGGAACATATGCATCATTATTGTCAAGGCCTTTATGAAACCAGTTATGCAATACAGCATCCTGAAAATGCTGAATTTTATTTGCGGGAAGGCATTGGAGGATTCAATTATGTGTTGGAACGTATGAAGCGAAACCATTTTTTTCGTTATAACGTCCTTTTTCATAAGGCAAAAGCTCTTATGCTGTTAAAGGATTACACAGAAGCTGCAAAGCAGTATATGGAAATTATTAAGGTTAAAAAAGATTATATCCCTGCCTATATCGGACTTAGCAATGCTTACGTACTAATTGGAGATAGAATATCGGCTTTAAAGATTTTAGAACATGCCCAAAAACAATTCCCTTCAAACACAGCTATAGAAAATCAAATGATAAAACTTCAAAAATAGAGGTGTTGCAAATGTTTATTTGTTCGAAATCACAGGTTTCCTGGCACTATATAAAATTATCTAACGAGATTTCTAATGAATAAAAATACCGTACAAAACCAAATCAATGGGCTGCTTATCTTTCATATATTCCCTCCTGTGTTTAATGTTGCAACATTAAGATTTATCAGTATTGCAAAATTTTTGCACCTCAATAAGATCAGGATAAATGTTCTTACAACAAAGCCGAGAAAAAATGATTATGTGGATTTATCAAGAAGGAATGAAATTCCAAAGGATGTTTTTGTCTGCAGGGTATTTGCATTGGATTCCAAACGAGATCTTTCAGTAAGGGGCAAACACTTTGCCTTTATGGCATATCCTGATCATCTTGTTGCCTGGATCATTCCAGCAGTGATTGCAGGCTGCAAAATGATAAAAAATCACCAGGCACAATTTGTTTTATGCAGTTATCCTTTTCCTTCAACCTGCATCACAGGTGTTATTCTCTCTGCTATTTTTAAAATTCCGTTAATAACTGATTTCAGAGATCCTATGGTTCAGATAGGGTACCCATCAGATCGGATCAAAAGAAAGCTGTGGAAAATATTAGAAAAATTAATTATCAAAAAATCATATCAAATTATTTTTAATACATCAAAGATGAAAGATTACTATCTTGAACGCTATGAATTTCTTGACGCTTCTGATTGCCACGTGATTAGAAACGGATTCTTTGAGGAAGACTTTTCTATGGTAAAAAATAGATCTGATACAAAAACTGAACAAAAGAAAACAATTTATATCCATGCAGGAACGATTTATGATGGTGAAAGAGATCCGAGAACCTTAATTAAAGGCATTGCACTTTTGTGTGACGGAAAGATTTCAGCACAAGGTTTCAGAGAGTTTCAGATTCATTTTTACGGTTCTGGAAATGATGAATTGGTAAATGAATATAAAGAGCTTGTTAACGATTATGGACTATCAGATATTATTTTATTTTTTCCAAGAGTAAGTCACAAAAAAATGATTGAGATTATGTTGGCATCAGATGTCTTGCTTTTAATCGGAGGAGCAAAAAATTGGGATATGCAGATTCCGGCCAAATTTTATGAATATCTGAGAATTAGAAAACCAATTTTAAGTATTTCTTCTGAAACAAGCGAATTGACAGAACTGATAAAGACTCTCAATGCAGGTTATGTGGCGCCATATGAATCCCCTGAGCTGATAAAAAATGTATTTTCCGAATTAAATTTCAAAATCAGCAATAATCATGTGCTGAATATAATTTCTGAAAATAATATAAAATCTTTTTCAAGAGATGTTCAATTAAAAAAACTTGATAAAATAATCAGAAATTGCTTAAGGCAATGATAAAAAAAATACTTCCGGCAAACCAAACAATACAAGAAGAAATGCAGTTGATTGTTACAAAACCTCATAATGATTGGGCCCAATTTCCCAAATCCGATATACCGATTCTGCCCGTTATAGATTGTCATTTTTCGACAAAAAAATATGGCAACCACAACAACACGGAGAGTGTTTTTTTTAGTAAATCAAATATATATTCACATAGTGGCCGCTATGCTTTTTCTCAAGCTTTGGAAATTATCGATATAGATCCACAATGTTCAGTTTTGATTCCGTCTTATCATTGTCTTTCAATGATTGCGCCTGTCTTTTGGACAGGTGCTGATATTCAGTTTTATAAACTCAAAAAAGATTTAAGCATTGATGTCGTTGATATTGAAAATAAAATAAGCCCTTCAACGAGAGCTGTTGTAGTGGTTCATTATTTTGGTTTCCCTCAAAATCTTTCAAGGGTCATGGAAATATGTAAGAAATATAATATTAGTTTGATTGAAGATTGTGCGCATGCTTTTTTCGGCACTATGGGTGCAAAAAAAATTGGTGGCTCAGGCGATTTTGCCATTGCCAGCCTTAAGAAATTTTTCCCGGTTGCGGACGGAGGTGTTTTAGCCGTTAAAGGCAATATGGATAAAAAGCCTTATCAAACATCCTTAAAGATAGTAACGCAGTTAAAATATATGATTAATCTTTTAGAAGAAAGCGTGCTAAATAAAAGGTTGGAATCCATAAAGATAATATTTGAAGTTTTTAGAAAACTAAGGCATCAAAGACAACATAGTGATGAAAAGGAATTAGTTGATTTTGATAGGGAACTATCTGATTTTTTAAAAATACAATCCTGGTTCGATCCTGATCAAAAAACAAAAAAAATTTCCAGGTTGTCGAAATATATTGTCGAAAATTCAAATATCGGCCGGATCTGCACTATGAGAAGAGAAAATTTTTCATATCTCCTTAAGCATTTCAATCGTTTGAAACCGGTTACACCGCTCTATTCGACATTACCTCAAAATATCGTTCCATATATGTTCCCACTTGTTTTAAAGAATCCTGACACTGATTTTATCAAATTAAAAAAGAAGAAAATACCCATTTGGAGATGGGAAGAACTATGCATGTCTGACTGTAAGACAAGCCGGTATTATTCAAAACATTTGATTCAGTTGCCTTGTCATCAAAGCCTGAAAAAGTATGAACTTGATGCTATCGTACAAGCGGTTAAAGAATTATGAGCATGAATTGGAAGATTTATCCTGTATCAGAGATTGATTCAAAATGGGAAGACTGGGATCGCCTGAATGGATTATATTATAACCATCATCCCTATTTTGACAGCAGGTTTGTAAAGCCCCTTTTAAACTATTTTGGAAACAAAGCCGTTAAGCTTGCCATGTTGAAAGATAATGAAGGAATTGTAAATGGAATGGTTTTATTAACAAAAAGACTACCAGGTTTATGGTCATTATTTGTTCCATCACAGTTACAGATAGCACCGGTATTATTACCATTTGAGCAAATTTCGCAACATCTTGAAAAGCTAATGGACTCGATACCAGGATATTGCCTGATGTTGGAGATGCTGTATCAAGATCCGTTAAATACCCCTCTGAGTGATAAAATTGGGGGTCGATACGGCAGATATGACCATTGCACTACAACAAGTGTTAAATTTGATACTGGTTTTGAAAACTATTGGGAAAAAAGACCCAAAAAATTTAAGCAAAATATTCGTACAGCTTTTAATAGATTAAAAAAAGACAGTATTCAATATGATTTTATCATAAGAAGTTCCCCTTCTGATGTCAAAACCGGTGTAAGAGATTATGGGTTATTGGAAACTAAGAGCTGGAAAGGTGACGCAGGCACGGCTATTCACCCTGATAACATTCAGGGGAAATTTTATGATGATGTATTGTCAAGTTTTGCAAAAAACGGAAATGCTGCAGTATATGAATTGTATTTCAATAATGAACCGGCAGGTTCAATTCTGACTATTTCCAATGACAGGATGCTGATTCTTCTGAAAACCACTTTTAATAAAAATTTTCAAGACTATTCACCAGGTCGTCTTGTACAATATAAATTTATTGAGCATGAGTTCGGCCGGAACAAATATATGGTCATGGAGGCCTATACCAATGCGAACAAAGACCAGCTTGACTGGTCTACCCAAAAAAGAAATATATTTCATTTCGAGATATATAAGAATCTATTGATTGAAAAGATAATAAAAATTAAAAAAGGAATTGAATAGTTTTATATGGATATTTTAAAAGAAACCATAGGTATTATAAGATCCGTACTGAATATTGGTATCCCTTTTGACCGTGATGTTCAACTTCTAGGCAATTTGCCCGAGTTCGACTCGCAGGCAGTGGTTGCCCTCATCACAACCCTTGAAGAACAACTGGGGATTTTTATAGAAGATGATGAAATTACGGCTGAAGTGTTTGAAACGGTGGGAACGCTTGTAGACTTTCTTGAACAAAAGATGTGATGCTGTCTATTGAGAACCTGAAAAAAGAGATCTTTTTTCTGCCTTTTGAAAAAGGGGATCTGTTTTCCATCTATTATCACCCAATAAACGATTCTCCTGAAAAAGAAGTGATCCTTTATATCCATCCCTTTGCCGATGAAATGAATAAATCCAGACGGATGGCGGCATTACAGGCCATGTCGTTTGCCAGGGCCGGGTTTGGCGTGCTTCAGATTGATCTTCCGGGTTGTGGAGACAGTCAGAGCGAGTTTGTCGGGGCCTCATGGGACGCCTGGAAAGATAGTATTAATACGGCAATTCATTGGCTGAACATGAAAGGGAACGGCTCTATCCATTTATGGGGTCTCCGGCTGGGCGCGCTTTTAATGATGGACTGGGCAAAAGATGCATTGATTCCCATAGAGAAATATATTTTCTGGCAGCCGGTTTTGAAAGGAGCATTGGCTATGAATCAATTTTTTAGGCTGGCCTCTGCTTCCCGGATGATGGGAAAGGATGGCGAATCCTTAAAGGAAATCCGTGAAACAATAGGCCGGGGGCAAACAGTTGAAATCGGGGGATATGAACTGAATCCTGGCTTGGTGAAAGCCATTGAAAATATGAAGATGGAAGATCTGTCTCCTCCGAAAGGAAGCCGGATCATCTGGAAAAACATATCATTGAATGCTCCCCCTGATATCGGGCCTGCAAACCGGAAAGTGATAGATCTTTTTGAACAAAACGGATGCCGGATAGATGCTGAATCTATTACAGGTAATGCCTTCTGGAACTCTGTTGAAATTTCAATCCTGCCTGATCTGATTACATCCACTACAAATTCAATGATAAGCGGGTAAGTATGGGTATTGAAACGCCGGTTGTCTTTCAGTGCGGATCAGATGAATTGATCGGTATTGTTCACCTGCCAAAAGAAGCATCCTGTTCTTCCGGGGTTCTGATTGTGGTCGGCGGCCCCCAGTACCGGGCCGGCAGCCACAGACAGTTTGTGACTCTTGCAAGGGATCTGGCAAATGCAGGTATACCTGTCATGCGGTTTGATTACAGGGGAATGGGTGACAGCCAGGGAGAGTGTATATCCTTTGAAGAAAGTGAACCGGATATTAAAACAGCCATTGATACCTTTATGCTGAATTGTCCCGGTCTTGAACGGATTGTTTTATGGGGGCTTTGTGATGCCGCTTCTGCCTGTTTAATATATTCATTGTCTGACGAACGGGTCAAGACAATGGTCCTGGCCAATCCCTGGGTAAGGACAGAAGCGGGAATTGCCAAAGCCCGACTGAAACATTATTATACAGCACGATTTTTTGAAAAAGAATTCTGGCTTAAGATTTTAAAATTTGATTTTGATTATTCAGACTCCTTTCGTTCTATCGTTAGCCAGATTAAAAACATGCTGTTTTCTGATGAAAAATCATTGCCGTTTCAAAAGAAAATGGAGAAGGCGATTTCTGAATTTACCGGAAAAATATTGTTTATTGTCAGTGGAAATGATTTGACGGCAACAGAATTTAAAGACTTGGTCAATTCATCAGCGATTTGGAAACAAAAGATTTGGGAAAAGAACATCGAATGGCATGATCTTGTAAATGCTGATCATACTTTTTCCAGAAAACATTGGAAAGCACAAGTGTCTGATCTTACCATAAAATGGGTACAGCAGCATTATGCGTGATTACCTGTTACTTGTCATTATATTCGGCTCTATACCTCTAATTTTAATGCGGCCCTGGATCGGTGTTCTCATGTGGAGTTGGTTGAGTCTGATGAATCCGCATACGGCAGCATGGGGAATTGCAAAAACTTTTCCTGTTGCAAAGGTAATCGGCTTGACGGCACTGTTTGCCCTGCTTCTTGATTCCAATAGAAAGCCTGTCCCCTGGAACAAGAGCCTTATATTGATGGCCATGATATTCATTATGTTTGTTATCACAACATTTACAACACCATGGATGCCGAGTGATGCATTAGATAAACTGTTATTTGTATTTAAGATATTTTTAATGTCTTTTGTCAGCAGTATGTTGATTTACGGCAAAAACAGAATCAGAATTTTCGTCTGGGTTGTCGCCTTATCCATTGGGTTTTATGGTATCAAAGGAGGGATCTTCTCCCTTGCCACAGGGGGAAATTTTAGAATATGGGGTCCCGAAGGTTCATTTATAGGTGATAATAATTCAATGGGTTTGGCCTTTAATATGATTCTTCCATTGTTCATTTTTATTGCCAGGGAAGAATCCAATCGATATCTGCAGATAGGATTAAAATGTGCAGCCCCGCTTATTGCAATTTCAGCGTTGTTTACTTATTCACGCGGGGCTCTTTTAGGTTTGGTCGTTGTCAGCGCACTTATGTTTCCCAAACTTAAGAGAAAGGGCTTGATCATATTTTTGCTCATACCCGTCATTATATTTGGAATCACCAAAATTCCGGATAAATATTTTGACCGGGCAGAAACTATTGCCACTTATGAAGAGGATGATTCAGCCATGACAAGAATTCAGGCCTGGTCTGTTGCATGGAATATTGCAGTGGATTATCCTTTAACCGGTGCAGGGTTTGAATTCTGCTGCCGGGATCAGTACCGCTGGCTTTCCTATTCAGCCCCCGAATATATATCAAGAGGATATACTGAAGCCAGGGCAGCACATAGTATTTATTTTCAGATTTTAGGGGATCATGGGTTTATTGCACTTTTTTTATTTCTCTTGTTATTGCTTTGTACCCTATATGACTTAAGAAAGATAAGAAACAGAGCCTTCACAATTGAATCAAAAAAATGGATTGCCAACTATGCCCTGTCTTTGGAAATCGGTATATGGGGATATGTAATATCCGGAGCCTTTTTAAGCTTGGCTTATTTTGATCTGTTTTATTGCTATGTTGCCATCGGAGCAATTTTGCAAAGAGAATTATATACTGGATAAAAGGGGAAAAGGTTGTATTTATGAAAATACTCACCCTATCATCGGTCTTTCCTAATCAAGCCTTACCGTTTTATGGCCTTTTTGTTTATGAGCGGATGAAACATGTGGCAAAAAAATCCGATGTTTTTGTGGTTTCTCCCATTCCCTGGTCCCCGTTTGATTCATTTATCAGATTCTTTAAAAAAAAATTCAGACCTGCCCGAAAAGGTATAGAAACAAGAGATCAGTTGGAGATGATGTATATACGTTTTTTATGCCTTCCGGGCATTTTCAAATTTCTGGATGGTTATCTGTATTATAGGAGCATATTAAACCCTGTCGGAAAGCTGATCAAAAAAAATGGCATTGATATCATTGACGCTCATTTTGCCTATCCTGACGGTTTTGCCGCCATGCTTTTGGCGAAAAAATCGGGTCTTCCTTTCAGTGTCACCTTAAGGGGAACTGAAGTCCCGTATTCAACCTCATTTTATCGAAGATGGCAGATGAGATGGGTGTTTAAAAAAGCAGATAAAATCATCTGTGTAAGTCAATCCCTTTCTGAGATCGCCTCGGAATTGGGTGCTGAACCGGCTAAGCTGAAAATTATCCCCAACGGGATTAATACCGATATCTTTTATCCCCGGAATCGCAGCAAGGCAAGAACCCGGTTGGGGATTCAGGGCGATACAAAAATAATCCTCTCTGTTGGGGGCCTGGTTAAAAGAAAAGGATTCCACAGGGTTATTCCGCATTTGAAAAAAATGAAAATGGATTTTAAGGATATCCTGTTTATTATTGTAGGAGGTGAATCTGTTGAAGGGAATTATTCAGGGGAATTGAGGGCACTGGTAAATGAACTCGGCCTGGAGGATGTTGTTCGGTTTGAAGGTCTCCAGCCCCCGGAAAAACTCCCTTATTATTATGCTGCCGCAGATATATTTGTGCTGGCGACTGCCAATGAAGGATGGCCTAATGTGATTGTGGAAAGTCTGGCCTGTGGCACGCCAGTGGTGGCAACTGATGTCGGCGGTGTAAAAGAAATAATAACCCATGATGACCTGGGCTATACGGTTCCCTTTGATGATCCGGAAGCATTGTATGCCAAGATGAAAAAAGCATTGGGGCAGAGCTGGGATCATGAAAAAATATCATCTTATGCGTGCAGGAGAAGTTGGAACAATGTGGCTGACGAGGTCTTGACAATGTTTAAGGAAATTTTAAGGGAGAAATAAATTTGTGTGGGATTGCCGGATATTTCTGCAAAAGCAATGATAAAGTAAATCTGGATTTACTGAAACAGATGACCCGGACCCTGATCCACAGAGGTCCGGATGAAGAGGGTTATTTTGTCAATGACAATGGTTCTGCAGGATTGGGCCATCGGCGTTTAAGCATCATTGACCTTGCCACAGGCCGGCAGCCCTTGAGCAATGAGGACGGAAGCATCTGGATCTCCTTTAACGGGGAAATTTACAATTTTAAGGATTTGATCCGGGACCTGGAAGCAAAGGGCCATATCTTCCGCACCAAATCAGATACTGAAGCCATTGTGCATGCCTATGAAGAATGGGGGACGGATGCAGTCAAAAAGCTGAGGGGCATGTTTGCCTTTGCCCTTTGGGATGAAAACAAGCACCAGCTTTTTCTGGCCCGGGACCGAGTCGGTAAAAAACCTTTGTATTATCTGGATGATACCCGGCGGTTTATGTTCGGTTCTGAAATCAAGGCGATCCTCCAGGCACCAGGAGTGTCCCGGCAGATCGATTATACCTCTTTTTATGATTATCTGTCCCTGCTGTATGTGCCGGCTCCGAAAACCATCTTCAAATCCATAAAAAAGCTCCCGGCAGGGCATTGGGCTATGGTAACGGCTGATACCATAAAGATTGAATCCTATTGGGATTTATCTTTTTTTCCGGATAATGAGTTGACTGAATCCAGGATGATGGAGGATCTTTTGAATATCCTGGAAGAATCTACCCGGATCAGGATGGTCAGTGAAGTGCCCCTGGGTGCATTCCTGTCCGGAGGGGTGGATTCCTCCGCGGTGGTGGCATTGATGGCAAAAGCCTCTTCTATCCCGGTGAAAACCAATTCCATATCTTTCAGTTTGGCCAAGTATAATGAGGCTGCCTTTGCGCAGAAAGTAGCAGAATTGTTTAACACGGATCATCATGAATTTCATGTCACGCCCGAGGCAGTGCCCATTGTAGAAAAGCTGGCCTGGCATTATGATGAACCATTTGCAGATTCTTCAGCCGTCCCGACCTATTATGTGTCTGAAACAGCCCGGAGAAGCGTGACGGTTTCCTTGTCCGGGGATGGCGGGGATGAAAATTTTGCCGGTTACCGCCGGTATTATTTTGACATGCGGGAAAACGCCGTACGTAATCTGATTCCGGCTGTCTTGAGAAACCCGGTATTCGGCACCATGGGCAGGCTCTATCCCAAAGCCGATTACCTGCCCCGGATTTTCAGGGGGAAGGCCTTTATCTCCAATGTGGCCCGTGATCCGGTGGATGCATATTATTTTTCCGTCAGTGCTCTGTATGGTGAAGAAAAGCGAAATCTGGTCAGCCCGGATATCCTGAAGGAAATCGGGGGTTATCAGACCCGGGACCTGTTTTATGATCTGTATAAAAAAGCGCCGGCCGTTGATCACCTGTCAAAGATTCAATACATAGATATCAAGACCTATTTGTGTGATGATATCCTGACCAAGGTGGACCGGGCAGGCATGGCTGTTTCTCTGGAAGTCAGGTGCCCGATCCTGGATCACATGTTCATGGAATATGCAGCCAAAATCCCGTCAAAATATAAACTGAAGGGTAAAGATGGGAAGCATATTTTTAAAAAAGCCCTGAAAAAATACCTGCCCGACGACATCCTTTATCGAAAGAAGATGGGGTTTGGGGTTCCGGTGGAAGAATGGCTGAGAAAAGATCTGCGTGATTACGGCCAAAGCTTGGTCTTAAAAGGCGGGGCAAGCCGGCAATACCTGGAAAAATCCATGCTGGAAAAATTCTGGAATGAACACCAGAGCGGACTGAGAAACCGGTCTACGGAACTCTGGATCATCATGATGCTGAATCTCTGGCATCAGAATTTTGCCGGTTGATCACGGATATGACTTCTGTCAGGGTTGTGCATGTGATTTATTCCTTTGGGATCGGCGGTCTTGAAAAAGGCATCACCACCCTGATCAACCATGGGTCTCCTGATATTGAGCATACCATCATCAGCCTTTGTGGCAACCGGGAATCGGAAAGGTTCTTGAAACGGCCTGCAAGGATTATCTCTCTGGACAAGCAACACGGTAATTCCCTAAGGTTTATATGGGGATTATCCAAGTTGATTCAAAGCATTCATCCGGATGTTGTCCATACAAGGAACTGGAGCGGTATGGATGGTGTTCTGGCGGCAAAGCTTGCCGGAGTGAAAACCATTATTCATGGTGAGCACGGCTGGGACATGTTCGATCCAGCGGGCGCAGACAAAAAAAGAAGAAGGGTCAGAAAACTGATTTCCTTTCTGGTGAGCCATTACACCTGTGTGTCAAAGCAGCTTGAATTCTGGCTCAAACATGAAGTCAGAGTGAAAAAAAACATTATCCAGATTTATAACGGTATTGATGCGATGCGGTTCCGGCCTGCAGACCGGGAAGAAAAATCTGCTTTAAAACAGCAGTTCGGGTTTTCACCAAATAATTTTATTGTTGGGATTGTGGCTCGCCTGGATGCCATCAAAAACCATTCGACATTATTTGAAGCATTTAAAATTGTCTTCCAAAGCAATCCTTTTGCAAAACTGGTGGTGGTGGGCGATGGGCCTGAAGCAGAACGTTTGAAATCCGAAGCGTCTGAAAATATACTATTTCTTGGGTATCGTTCAGATGCGGATATACTGATGCGGTGTTTTGATGTGTTTGTGCTGCCATCATTTAATGAGGGCATATCCAATACCATTTTGGAGGCCATGGCTTCCGGGCTGCCGGTGATAGCCTCCAATGCCGGCGGGAATCCGGAAATTGTGGAAGACGGCGTGAACGGATTTCTTGTGGAATCCCGGGAACCGGCCCGGATGGCGGACAGGATGATGGAATATATTACCGGACCGGATATCATGGTCAGGCACGGGGAGCAGGGGCGGAAACTGGCTATTGAAAATTTCTCCATAGAGGCCATGGTTAACCGGTATGAATCTGTTTATCAACCTGGTTGATGGAAATTGAGCATTTTGAATGATGATACCCTGAAAATCATACCATTAGCCCCTTTGATCTGGCTGGTATGCATTGTTTATGGGAGCCTGATTCCGTTTCATATCCGCCCTGTTGTTTTTTCTGATGCCTTGATTTTATTCAGACAGATCCCCCTTTTGAATCTAGAGGCAGGGTCTAGGGCAGATTGGGTCGCCAATATCCTTTTATACACCCCCCTTGGTTTTTTGCTTTCCGGGGCGGTATTTTCTAAATCCACTTCGGTTTTAAAAAACAGTCTGCTTTCCGGGGCTGTTTTTTTTTCCTGCCTACTGGTTGCCCTTCTTGTCGAATTCTTTCAAATCTTTTTTTCTCCCAGAACCGTTTCCTTAAATGATCTGATTGCAGAAACCATCGGAAGTCTTGCTGGTGTTTTTTTATGGCAGGCCTGTGGGCAAAAGCTGTTAAAAACCTGGCAGGTTTTGACGTGCAAAAGCCGTCCGGAATCCAGATTGACTGCAATGTTTGTTTTTTATGTGATCTTTTTAATCAGTATTGCGCTTTTTCCCTTTGACTTTTTGATTTCAATACAGGAGATCCATAAAAAATTTCAGACATGGAAAACCCAGCCGTTCCTGGATTCCGGTTTTGTTTTCTGGTTAAAAATTCCTGTTGAAGCCATGCTTTTTATTCCCTTAGGGGGATACATTGGTCTGAAACTCAGGCACGTATCATTAAAAAGAAAAATGATTTTTACACTGACTGTTGCTTTAATTATCTCTTTTCTAATTGAATTTTTACAGTTTTTTTTAGTCTCCGGTATTTCACAGCCTTTTTCTGTGTTGGTAAAGGGAGCAGGGGCCTTTGCTGGATTATTGATCACAAAAATACCAATGAACCGCTACTGGGTGTTCTTCAAACCCTTTGCAGGCCTTCTGGCGGCCGGTGCAATGCCTTTATACCTGATCATATGTCTGAGACTGAATGGTTGGGGGGTGTCGGGTTGGATAAATGTCAGGAGCGCAATTTCAAGCTTTGAGTTTCACATGCTGATTCCATTTTATTTCCATTATTTTACAACAGAAACCCGGGCTGTTCTCAGCCTTATTCTGAGTTTCGGTCTATATGTACCCATCGGAATGGTAGGATGGATACTCCGTTTCCGGTTGTCCCTGTCGGTTTTTATTGCTGTGGGCCTGGCATTTGCCGTAGAATCGGGAAAACTTTTCCAAGCCGGACTTCATCCTGATTTTACCAATATTCTTGTTGCCGGTGTATCGGTTATCACCGGTTTTAAGCTGTTGGGTTATTTTCTTCCTGTTCTGAGTCAATTGTATAATGAATAAATCGATTGCCATTGCATCAGCCGTTCTTCTCGGGGTGTCCTGTTACACTTATCCTCCGGGCTGGATACTGCCCGGCATGGTTCTTTTTGCCTTGGGCTGCTTTTTGTGGATATACCCTAAAACCTGGATGTTTATCGTACCTGCGGCAGTACCGGTATTTGATTTTTCTCCTGTGACGGGTATATTGTTTTTCAATGAATTTGATATGGTGGTTATGACCGTATGCCTGGTTTTATATCTAAAACCGTATAAGACCAATAAAACCCTTTCATTTCCCAGGGGGGCAAAATTATTGATCGTAATAATGTCCTTTCTGTATGGTGTAAGTGTTCTGCTTGGTATCTATCCTTTTGAGCCCTTTGAATGGGACCGGATTGCCCACCCCTACAGTCGGTATTCAAGCCTCCGGATGATAAAGGGATATATTTTTGCGGTGTTGTTGATCCCCTTTTTACAGCAGGGAATTTATTATTCTGAAAACATAAAGAAATTCATCCTTCCTGGCCTTATGGCCGGATTCGGGTTTGTGGCAGCATTTGTATTATGGGAGCGCCAGGTTTTTTCAGGTCTGTTTAATTTTTCCAACGATTACCGAATTACTTCGACCTTTTTTGAAATGAATACGGGAGGTGCATTTATTGACGGTTATCTGTCCATGAGCCTGCCTTTTATTTTTGCCTGTTTTTTCTTCTGGAAGAATCCGCTCGTGAAAATTGCAGGTTTCGGATTGTTCTGTGCCGGGCTGTATGCACTTCTGGTCACTTTTTCGCGGATATGTTATGCTTCGTTCCTTGTGTCTATGATGCCATTGGCTATCGGCGGGATTGTGGTCCATGCAAAAAAATGGAAAACAACATTGTTGATCATCATGATAATCATGGTGACGGCTATGATGACACTGCCGGTTCTAAAAGGAGGATATATTAAAGATCGTTTTAGCGGTTTGGCTGACGGTATTGCCATCCGTTTGCAGCACTGGCACGATGCTTACCGGAAAATGAGCCCGGATTCAACAAACATTTTTTTCGGCATGGGGCCAGGGACTTTTCCAGCCTTGTATTTTGAAATTCCTGATTATATCAAACCTGGTATCTACAAGATCATGACGGAAAAAGAGAATAAATTTCTCAGGCTCTATCCAGGAGATTCATTATATTTCGGTCAAAGAATTTTACCGAAACCGGATCAAACATATACTCTAACATTTTTTGCAAGGTCCGGCCGGTCCGGAAGCGATTTAACATTCCCTGTCTGTGAAAAATCCATACTGCATTCATTTAACTGTAATTGGAAGACAATAGCAATAACAGGTGATGGCAAAACCTGGGAACCTTATAAAATTGATTACCCTGATCTTAAAATCGGGCAGGGAAGTTTTTATCAGAAACGGCCGGTTGAGATAGCCATATATAACGGCAGCGGTAATTCTGTGATTGATATTGATAATATCATGCTGACTGACGGTGAAGGGGATAACCTCATACAAAATGGTGATTTTTCCAAAGGCAGCCATTTTTGGTTTTTTACTGTGGATAATCATCTGCCGTGGCATATCAAAAATTTATGGGTGAGCCTGTTATTTGAAACAGGATTATTGGGTTTATCGGCCTTTTCGTTGTTTGTCTTGTTTGTCTTTATAATCCTTCTCCAAAGTATTGCAAAAAAGGATCTATTGTCTTTGATACTGTTCAGTTCTTTTTGTGGGTTTTTTACCGTTGGACTTATAGACAGCCTTTTTGATTCTCCCCGGATAGCCTTTCTTTTTTATTTTTTCTCGTTTTTGTCCCTGCTTTATGCAGGCACAGACAATGATGACCGCAACCGGTTAAACCTTAAGAGTTAATAAAAGGGGTAAAATGTATAATAAGTTTGTAAAACATATTATTTTCCCGCTTCATGAAAAAATACTAGGCAGAGAAACTTATCAATTTCTGGGTCGTCTTGAAAAGGAGCAGTATCTTGACGGACGGGAACTTGAATTACTCAGGTTCAGGAAGCTGAAAGCGCTGCTGATTCATGCCGGTAAAAATATATCTTTTTACAAGCAGCGGTTTGCCGATGCAGGGTTTAATCCTGAAAAAATGCAAGCCATTGAGGATATTAGGGTTTTACCGCTCTTGTCCAAGGAAGAAATCCGTAAAAATCTTGACCGGATGAAATGGAAGGATACTCCGGGAGGGCTTTTTCGCTATAATACCGGCGGATCATCCGGAAAACCCCTTGTGTTTTATTTTGATCGGCGGCGCCAGGCTTATGATGCGGCTGCCAGGGCCCTGACCCATAAATGGTGGGGTGTGGATATCGGGGATAAGGAATTATATTTATGGGGATCTCCCCTTGAGATCACGAAGCAGGATAAGATGAAAGATTTTCGGGACTGGCTGACCAATGACCTTTTGATCAGTGCCTTTGAAATCTCTGAAAAAAAAATCCCGGAGATGATGGAAAAAATAAAAAGATTTAAGCCCAAATGTGTATTTGGTTATCCCAGCACCATTGCTTTGTTTTGCGAGGTTGCGGGTAAATTTGGCTACCGGCTTGATAAAGAAGGAGTCAATGTTGTTTTTTCAACGGCTGAAGTTCTGTACGATCACCAAAGGGAAAGCATTTCAAAAAGCTTTGGGGGTGTTCCGGTAACCGATTGCTATGGCAGCCGGGAAGGCGGGTTTGTCTGTCACGAATGCGAACAGGGTCGGTATCATGTGATTGAGCCCAATTATCTCATAGAGTTTTTGCAGAATGGCAGAGATGTCGGCATAGGAGAAGACGGCGAAGTGATTCTGACCCATCTTGATGCCTGGGGCATGCCTTTTATCAGGTACCGGACAGGCGATGTGGCTCAGCCGGGTGAAGGCGGCTGCACCTGTGGCAGAACCTGGCGAACTATCCGGAATATCAGGGGCCGGACTACCGATTTTATTGTTACCCCGGATGGGCGGTGGCAGCATGCCCTTTCTGTGATTTATGTGGTTCGGGATATTGAAGGGGTTGATGAATTCAAAATTATTCAGCACCGGCCGGATGAGGTTGAGGTCCTGATCAAAATTCATCCTGAAATTTTTCCAGCCAATGGACAGACGTGTATTGTTCAAGGCTTTAAAAAAAGAATGGGCAATGAGGTGAATGTGATGGTCAATTTTGTGGATGAGATCCCCAGGGATGCCTCCGGTAAATACAGGTATGTAGTATCGAAAGTAGCATCTTTTAAATAAGCAAATGCATTCTGTAACGGGTTCACTTCTCAGTGTGTGTTTGTTGTCAAAGGTTCTTTAAGGTATTCGATTTTGGACGATATTATGTATTCTTGACAAAAACCCCCTTTCTATTCTATCCTTTTAAAGGATTGATTTGCTAATTTAAAATAGAGACCATGACCTTATATCCGGAACAAAATGACAAAATTGAGAGGCAGGCTTTTCAGTATTCCCTCATGGGGGAAAGGTGGATTGGCTCTCCTGCGACCATCACGTGGAGTTTTGCCGAAGATAGTACCTATGATCAGATCCTGAGCCGGAGTTATTCCGATTATCCTGATTTTGAGGCTGCCTTTGATGCAACCCAGAAGCAATTGGTGCAAAGTGCATTTCAAGCCTGGGAGGATGCTGCCAATATTGATTTTGTCGAGCAGGATGATTCTTCTGCCACCAAGGTCAGAATCGGGTTGGACTCAATTGATGGTCGCAGTTTGAGTGGCGGAACCTTAGGTCAGGCCACTGTTTGGTCGACAAACAATATATTTAACCATGCTGCTATCCAGATCGATTCGGCCGACATGCCAGAGGCTGATTTCAGCACAAATAGCCCGCCCTCCGGCAAGTGGTCCTTTTTTGCGACCGTTACCCATGAGATCGGTCACGCTTTGGGACTTGCTCACTCTTCCTTATCCTCGGCTTTGATGTATCGTTTCTCCGGCAGCACAGTGGACCTGACAGCCGACGATATTGCAGGCATTGTCGCTGTTTATGGTCAACCCCAAAGAGTATCACAAAGTGTCCAGGACCTTCCATCACTGGCAAAAGGGATTGACCCCACCATGTACCTGGCGGTAAATCAGGATGTGGCCTATGCCGGAATTGATCCTGTCATGCATTTCAACACTTTTGGCTGGCTCGAAGGACGCAATCCCAATAATTTTTTCGATGTTCAATTTTATCTTGCGGCTAATCCCGATGTTAGCGCCGCCGTCGTGAATCCATTGGACCACTATATCGAATTCGGCTGGAAGGAGAACCGGGACCCTTCCGAAAACTTCAGCACCAGCGGCTACCTTGACGCCAACCCGGATGTTAAACTGGTCGGCATCAATCCCTTGTTACACTATTTAACGTTCGGTTACGGCGAAGGCAGACCTTTGGCTTGAATGCGCTATAATTAATCACTCTGTATTGTGTTCAAAATTTCCTTCATGCCCATCCATTAACCCTATCGATATAAAATTATCTATTGACATGTCCTCTATTCTGATTAATGTTAGTCAGCCATTGACCATGGGCTTGAGGGTTTTTCCAATTGAAGGCCCCCCTGGCCATAAAAAGGTTTTTTAGGAGGCAGAGTGCACGAACCCGGAGTCTTGATTGCCGTTAATGTTTTGTTGTTGTATACCCTTCTGGGACCTGTGGTTTTGTTTGCCATCTATGTTTTATTTGATTTTCTGAACAAACCCGCAAAAAGACAGGCACCTGCAACCCCTCAAAAAAAAAATCCGGCATTATGGACAAAAGAAGAGATCCATGCCCACCTGAACCGGATATGATCCATGACTGATTTTTTGAAACAATGGAATAAGTATTTCACATTTGCCGCTTTGTTAAGTTGTTTTGTGAATATACTTCAGCTCACTTTTTCATTTTATATGTTTACCATATACCGCAATGTCATGATTTCTTACAGCGGGTTCTCCCTTGCCAATATTACAACTGCTGCCTTTTTTTCAATTATGGTCTTAGGGCTTTTTCTCTATCTGAGATCCGGATTGCTGGCCATGGCCGGTAAAAATCTGAACCTGGCATTGAGAGAGAAGGTGTATGCCTTTATGGTGAAGGCGAATGTCATCGACAGCAAAAGAGCCTACCAGGGGGGGCTCAATGATCTCGATGCGCTCCACAATTATTTTGCATCACCAGCGATTTATGCCCTGTTTGACGCTCCATGGGCTCCTTTTTATCTTGGTCTTATATATTTTATTCACCCGGTCCTTGGTCTTGTTGCCACAGTTGGGGCTCTGGTTGTGGTGGGATTGAGCGGGCTCCAGGAGATTCTTGTCCGCAGGAGCATGAAAGAGGCCAATATTATTAATATAAAAAATTTCCGGTTTATTGATTCCTTTATGCGAAATGCAGAGGTCATCAATGGTATGGGTATGATCAGCGCTATCCGTGACCGGTTTTTAAAGGGCAACAGCAGGGTGATGGTGAATCAGACCGAATCCAGTAATGCTGCGGCTGCCATCCAGGCGGTGATCAAGCCCATGCAGAATCTGATCCAGGTCATGATTTACTGTGCCGGTGCCTATTATGCGGTTAGACACGGATTTGACGTCGGGCTTATGGTGGCGGCATCCATTATTATGGGCCGGGGGCTTGCACCGTTGATGCAGGTGGTGTCTTCCTGGAGGTTTACGACACAGGTCAGGGAGTCTTACCGGAAACTGAAAGTTTTTTCTTCTTTTATTGAGCAGCAGCAGGTCCTGGGAATGGCTTTACCGCCTCCAAAAGGGCAGGTTACTGTCGAGGGTGCTGTGTTGAAAATGAATAACCGGGTCCTGTTGAAAGGAGTGTCCTTTGAATTAAGACCTGGGGAATTGTTAGGGCTCATTGGCCCCAGTGGTGCCGGTAAAACAACCCTGTGCCGGCTGCTCCTGGGGATCTGGCCGTCCATGGGCGGAAAAGTATACCTGGATGGAAGAGATATTTTTTCATGGGACAAAGAAGAGATTGGAGAATACATCGGGTATCTGCCCCAGGAAATAGAATTGTTTCCCGGTACTGTGGCTGAAAATATTGCACGGCTCGGAAAAATTGAAGCTGAAAATATTGAAAGAGCCATTGAGATCACCGGGATCAAAAAAATGGTGGATAGTTTCCCGAATGGACTTGAAACTCAGTTGGAAGGCGAGAAAGGGCTGAAGCTGTCCGGCGGTCAGAAACAGAAAATCGGTCTTGCACGGGCTTTGTATCAGAATCCCAGGCTGCTCGTCCTGGATGAGCCCACTTCCAATCTGGATGAAGAGGGTGAAACCCGGTTATTGACCGCTTTGATGAATATGAAACAGGAGCGGAATTGTACCTGCATCATGGTCACCCACAAACCATCCCTGCTGCAGTCCATGGACAAGATCATGGTGTTGAGGGAGGGCAGCATTGCCATGCTGGGGACAAAAGATGAAGTCTTTGCAAAATTAGCAGGGGCGGCATGATTAATTTTCTTCGTTCCTGTATAAAATATTTTGTGTTTGCAGGATTTTTTTCGCTTTTTATCAACACCCTGCGTCTGACCTTTTCCCTGTATATGCTTTCCGTTTACGACAAGGTTTTAAGCAGCGGCAGCCTGTCTACGCTTTCTATCATAACGGTTATTGCAATTCTGGCACTGGTCGTCACAGGATGCCTGGAGTTTTGCCGGTCCACTCTGCTGATCCGGGCCGCGATCAAGATGGATGAACTCTTAAGTCCGCGGGTGTTAAAAGATATGCTCCAGGACATGTGCCGTGCGGACAGTATGAAATATACTTCAGGGCTGAAAGATATCAATACCCTGCGTAATTACCTGGGAGGGAGTTCTATTTTTGCTTTTTTTGATGTGCCCTGGATCTTTATTTATCTCGGGATTATCTTCCTCATTCATCCTGTATTGGGAATGACAGCCACGGGTGGGGCAATTATGATTTTAACCCTGGGTCTTTTGCAGAATTTATTGACAAAGAAGGATCTGGCCGTCGCCGCTTCATTCAACAACCAGGGCCGGCAATGGGTTTCGACAAGTTTCAGAACAGCCCGGGAACTTCAGAGTATGGGGATGATTGATGCTGCGGCAAAGGGTTTTTGCAGAATCCATGACCGGGAGATCAAATTTAAGGATAAGGCTGGAAATATAAACCATATTCTGGGTGCATTCGGCCAGAGTTTCGGTGTCTTGATGCAGGTCATTATTTTTGGCGCAGGAGCCGCCCTGGTTGTGGCCCATAAAGCCGATCCCGGGGTGATCATTGCCGCCTCCATCATCATGGGTCAGGCCCTTTCCCCTGTGAACCAGGGAATTGCAGCCTGGAAGCAGACTTCAGATGCCAGGAACGCTTATGATAATTTAAAAAAACTATTAAAAACATCTGAAAATAAAATTTCATTGGCGCTTGAAACCCTGGACGGAAATCTGAAAGTTGACAATATCAGCCTTGATATTGGTGACGCCCGGGTTTTGAAATCCATTGATTTCTCTTTAAAACCCGGTGAGATCATGGGACTTGTCGGACCCAACGGCGCTGGAAAAACATCCTTGTGCCGGATGATCCTGGGAATGTGGGCTCCGAGCCTGGGTGAGGTGAAACTGGACGGGCTTGATGTGTTTCAATTGGACAATGATTCATTGGGTCGGTTCTTTGGATATCTGCCCCAGAACGTGGAATTGTTCTCTGGCACGGTTAAGGAAAATATTGCCAGGATGGGGGAAGTGGATGATATGAAAATAGTTGAAGCGGCAAAAAAAGCCGGTGCACATGAAATCATTTTAAGATTTCCCCAGGGTTATGATACCGATATCGGAGAGGCAGGGCAGAGCCTTTCCGGTGGTCAAAGACAGCGGGTGGGGCTTGCCAGAGCCCTATACGGGAATCCGAAGCTGGTGATCCTGGATGAACCTGATTCCAATCTGGATGAAGCAGGTGAGCAGGCCCTGATGAGGGCGCTGCGTGAACTTAAGGCCATGGGTGCTACAACCATTATGATTACACACAAACCAGCCCTTTTATCTACAGTGGATAAAATTTTGGTTCTTGAAAACGGGGAAATGGTTCGATTCGGTGATAGAAATAAGATCTTTGGGCAAATGATGCAGCAAAAATAAGGTACAGGGTGGGGAGAAAATGAATGCAGGAAATGATTAAATCCGGGATTAGGTTTTTTATCGGTGCAGGTTTTTTTGGAATTTGTATCAATCTGATATACCTTGCTGTTCCGGTCTATATGATGATTGTCTATGACAGGGTCTTGTTCAGTTCCAGCCAGGCCACACTTTATACTCTGGGAGCGGGTGTACTGATAAGCCTTTTAGTGATGGGGGGAATTGATTTTGTCCGCCAGAGGATACTGGACCTGGCAGGCAATCGACTGGTTCAAAAAATGCAACCCTTTGTGATTAAAAGTTTGCCTGTCTATGCTGGAGGGCTTCAAGATCTTGAACTTTTAAGAAATGCCTTAGCCGGGGGTAAACTTTTATATGTCCTTGATCTGCCATGGATGCTGGTTTATTTGATAATTTTATATCTTATTCATCCTTTTATCGGGGGAATATCCTTTACAGCAGTTCTCATAGCGGGAATTTCACTCGCCTTGCACAGGGTGCTTGAAAAAAAAAGATATATTCTTGCAGACCTTGCGTTTAAATCCAATTTAGATTCTTTGCAAAAATCCCTATCCCATTCCGAACTTGTATCCGGTATGGGGATGTACAGTGCCGTTATGGAAAAATACAGGGAGACCGATGATCAGGTCATGGCACTAAGGGCTGAGGCAGGCGCATTTCAGTCAGGAATAGAAGCTGCACTCCGTTTTTTTTATGTTGTGGTTTCAGTATTGGTTTTCGGGACAGGCGTGGTGGTGTTTTTTTCCGGTGAGATTACGGTTGGGGCTGTCTTTGCAAGTGTATTGATAATGGCCCGGCTTTTGTATCCTTTGGAATGCAGTCTTTTTAATATGAAGAGTTCCATAGAGGCCATGGCTGCATATGACCGGTTAAAAGAATTTGTGAATATAGAAAAACAAAAAGACAAACTGTCGTTGCCTGCTCCTGAGGGGAAATTTGATATGGAAGCAATTGGCCTGGCATTGAACGGTAAGACGATTTTGCATAATATTTCTTTTTCCTTGAATCCTGGTGAAAGTCTGGGGGTTTTCGGGCCTTCATCTGCAGGAAAAACCTCTTTGTGCAAGGTGATGCTGGGAATCCGGCCGGTAGCAGTAGGGAAAGTCAGGCTGGATGGGGCGGAGATTTCCCAATGGCCTATGGATGAATTTGGCGGATATGTGGGATATCTGCCCCAGGAGACTGAATTGTTCCCGGTAAATGTGGCTGAGAACATTTCGCGGCTCAGGGAAGTGGATTCTGAAAAAGTGGTAAAGGCTGCGCAAAAAGCAGGGGTTCATGAAATGATCTTAAAACTCCCCCAGGGATATGATACCAAAATTGATCTGACCGGCAAAAATCTTTCAGCTGCTCAGCGTCAGTTGATTTCCCTTGCAAGGGCTTTTTATGGTGATCCAAAATTTGTAGTCATGGATGAACCTCACACCCATTTGGATGACCAGGGGTTTAAAATATTGCTCCAGGCAATGGCTCGTCTGAAAACTGAAAAAACTACAACCGTGATAGTTACGGATCGCCCCAATCTGTTGGTGAATATGGATAAAATTTTAGTGATCAAGGATGGTCAGGTGGCCATGTACGGCCCTGCTAAAGACGTATTGAATCAGCTCGTTAACAGGCAACAACCCCAGGCAGCAGGAGTGTAGAAATGGAAGATAAAAATACAATTTTGAATACTGATCCGACCCGGTATATTATTGCAGGGCTTTTCGTTATTGTCCTGTTTTTTGGTGGTCTGACAGCCTGGTCGGTTTTTTTTCCCTTCCAGGGTGCTGTTATTGCTTCGGGTGTGGTCAAAGTGTCTGGGGAAAAAAAGGTGGTACAGCATCTTGAGGGTGGATTGATCAATAAAATATTTGTAAAGGAAGGGGATAGGGTTTCCTCAGGAGATGTGCTTATTGAACTGGCAAGTTCCCAAGTCAGCTCAAATGTAGATCTTCTTCAGGGCAGGTTATGGGGCAAACAGGCTGAGGCATCACGATTCAAGGCTGAAGCGGGGATGAAATCGGAAATAGCCTGGTCTGAAGAATTTGAAAAATTGAAGGGGAATAGAGAAATTTCCGAAATTATTCTCACGGAAGAAAAAATTTTTTCATCAAGACGTTCTGATTTGCAAGGAAAAGTAGAATTGTATAATTCCCAGATAAAGCAACTGGGGAATCGGATTGAAGGTGCAAAAGAAGAGCTGAAAAGCCTTGAGGAAATTATCTTGAATCTGGAAGAAGATCTGAAAAGCAAACGACCCCTTGTAAAGGACAAATATCTGGGGAAAACCAATGTCCTTGAACTTGAACGAATCCTGTCCGAACAAAAAGGGCGGAGGGGAAAGCTCAACCAGGATATTGCCCAGTTTCATCAAATGATCCAGGAATTTCAACTTCGTATCGTGGACACCGAAAACCAGTATAAGGAAAAGGCGGTTTCGGAACTGGGGCAGGTGACCGACGCCATATTTGAGATACAAGAACAGATCAAGCCCCAGTTGGATGCAAAAGAGCGCTTGGAGATACGGGCACCGGTCAGCGGCACAGTGATCAATATGCAGATCCATTCTGAAGAAAGCGGTGTGGTCCGGCCTGGAATGCCCTTGCTTGAAATTGTGCCTGAAGATTTAAAAATGATCATAAAAGCCCAGGTTCGGCCCCAGGACATTGTGAGTGTAAAAGCCGGACAGGAGACCAAGGTGCAGTTAGCCGCATTTCAGAGAAAATCAACACCGCCGGTAAAAGGAAAGGTGATCTATGTGTCACCGGACTTGCTCAGCCAACAGAACGCCCAGGGATTTGTGTCTTATTATGAAGCCCATGTGGAAATAGACCCGGAAGATCTGGCTGCTAAAAATGCCTACCTTTCGCCCGGAATGCCTGTTTCCTGTTATATTACGACAGAAAAGCGGACTGTAATCAGTTATCTTCTGGGACCATTGCTGAAAAATGTAGATACGGCACTACGTGAGTAATTGTCATGGCAAGGGGCCGTTTTCATTGTTTGGAAACGGCCCCTTGGTAACTCACTGAGATAGTTTTGTACAAACTATGCAAGAAAGGCAAATTTGGATAAAGACTGTAAATGAGTATATACCATCGGCATGGTTCCGTTCTTGACAAAACCGGCAATGGTTTTGTCATCCAGGGTAAGTAATTTTTCCATGTCAATACCTTTGAATCCATTAACGCTTCTTTGTTGGCCGTTAATTTGAAAATCAAATTTACGTGCGGCAATCAATTCTTTTTCAGCCAGTGCAGTGAACAGAGTTTTTGTCACAGCCAATTCCTGGTGATAAAGCTTTAATGTGCTAAAAATACCCTGAATAAATTCATTGGGCTCTCCGTCAGCCGTAAAAAGGGGCTCTCCCTGACCCGCAGCAAAATGTTCGGCATTCCGGTCCAGGCATAGGGCATATTGATCTTCTTTGTTTTCAATTTTTGCAAAAACAAAGGGATATAGCCGGATGCAAAGAGGGATATAGGGGGCTTTCCATCTGCCCTGTTCGTCCACATATCGGTTCATTCCTTCCTTAATGGACAGCAGGGCCATGGGGGTCGGATTGCCATCGGCAGGAAGGATGATGGGATAAAATTGTGATACCGGCAGCATCTCTGAAAAAGAAATCGGTACCGATGAAATGGTTTTTGCAAAATTAAAGGTTTGCAATTTTGATAATCTGAGTTCCTGGTGTTTTGATTTATCAAGCGGTTCAAGGTTTTCATGTGGTTCAAGAGCTTTAGACATAAACTATGTTTTCCTTTTTGTAGTATGCAGGTCTTTTTTAACTTTTGTTCTGATATCATGAATTCAAAAAAGAAATCAACACTAACTGAAACAAAAACTATATGGCTATCAAGAAAAAAAGAAGCGGAGAAAAAAATTGACCGATGGCAATTATCAAAGTATACCAGGACAGAACCATCCCAAAGCGATTGACAGGAGCGACTTTTCTAAATGAGCCGTACAAAACAGGTATCTGGAATCGTTATTTTAGGATGGACAAGAAAATTCTGACAGGGGACATAGCAAGGATATGATGACAAGGGTTTCTGTCTGCATGGCATTGTATAATGGCAGCGAATATGTTGAGGAACAATTAAAGTCTATTTTAATTCAGTTATCAGATGCAGATGAGATTATTATCTCTGATGACGGTTCCACAGATGATTCGCTAAAAATTGTCCAGGGTTTGAATGATCATAGAATACGATTGATAGAAAATAAAAACACAAATAATTTAATCCTGAATTTTGAAAATGCCCTGAGACATGCCTGCGGTAAATATCTTTTTCTGACAGATCAGGATGATATCTGGGAACCCCATAAAATTAATGTCATGATGAAATATCTGAAAGACTATGATCTTGTTGTCAGTGATTGCTCTGTTATAAACCGAAACGGAAATATCATAAATGATTCTTATTTTAAATTGAGAGGATCCGGAAAAGGCTTATTAAAGAATCTGATCAAAAACCGTTATGTGGGTTGCTGTATGGCATTCAATCGGTTTGTGCTGGATAGATCACTGCCGTTCCCCAAAACAATCCCTATGCATGACTGGTGGATCGGTATGGTTGCCGAAATGTTCGGAAAAACTTTTTTTTGTGGAAAAGCGCTTGTAAAATATAGGAGACATGATAAAAATACATCTCCGTTTATTGATCACAACCAATATGGTTTTTTAGAAAAGATTGGGTTTCGGATGAATTTATGTTGGGCATTGTTTAAGCTTTTTTCAGGCCGATGAACAGGATGAGTTTTAAATTCATGACCATCTTTTGACAAGCTATATTTTTTTTAAGGGAGTGATGTAATTTGTAAATTAAGGGATTCAGCGTAATGGGAAAAGAAAAGATAGAGGTTTCCATCATTATTATTAATTATAATACCAGGGAACTGACAAAAAATTGTATTGACTCCATCTTTTACCACACCCAAAAAAACTGTTTCGAAGTGATTGTGATTGATAATGCCTCAAGTGATGGCTCTCGTAATGCCCTTTCAACCCTTGAATATGAAAATTACCACTATATCTATAATGAAAAAAATTCCGGTTTTTCAAAGGCAAATAACAGGGCTGCAATTGCAGCTTCAGGTGATTATTTATTCTTTATGAATTCCGATATGGTTTTTGTAAATGATGTCGTGTCTTTTCTGTTTGAAAAGATTCATCACAATCCAGCAATCGGCATTGTTGGGCCGAAATTTTTGAATCCTGACGGCACCTTACAGGTTTCATGCAGAAATTTTCCAGGTATTATCTTTGGCCTGACAAAATTTTTTCCATTTTTAAAAAAAAAATTGTCAGGAAAAAATTTGGAATATTATCAGGATCAAAGGAATTATTCCATTGAGCAAACGGTTGATACGGTTTCTGCCGGTGCCCTGATGATTTCAAGAAAGCTGTTCGGGGATATCGGCGGGTTTGATGAGTTCAGTTTCATGTACGCGGAAGATGCCGATATCTGCAGACAGGTCCGGGATCGCAGGTTGAAGATTATGTACAACCCTTCTGCAATACTGATCCACTTCGGCGGGCAGAGCAGTAAATTGAATAGTTATCGGGCTGTCTGGTCCTATTATTTTGCTTTTTACTATCTATATAAAAAATATTATTTCGGCAAGTGTGCGGTATTGATTAAACCGGTCTTTTTTTTAAGAGCTCTTATCGGTGTCATTGGGAATTTTTTTAAAAAAGACAAACGGGTCACCTGGAATAATAAATAATGAGAATCTTTGTAACCGGTGCGAGCAGTTTTATTGGAAGATGGTTGATTCCCTTTTTGATAAAACAGAACCATATGGTTACCGGTGTCTTTAGAAATAAGACCGCTGATATAAATAATGTTTCGCAGGCAGGGTTCGGCATTCGGTATTTTGATACCCTGGATGGGAAAACCGATTTCAGGCAAGCTCTTGAAAACATTGATGTCGTTATCCATCTGGCAGCACTGGTTCATATTGGTAAAAGACATGAGGGTGACCTGCAAAGGGAATTTATGAGGGTGAATGTTGATGGGACCCGAAACCTTGCAGAACAGGCGGCTCAAAATAAAGTAAAACGGTTTGTTTTTATCAGCTCCATCGGGGTAAACGGCAAATCAATCAAAACCCCTGGTTTTTTTAATGAGGAAAATGACGAAAAACCTTACAACGCATATACTGCTTCAAAATTTGAGGCAGAAAAGGTATTGAGGGAACTATCGGCGAGAACAGGCCTTGAAATTGTTATTATTCGTTCTCCCCTTGTTTACGGGCCTGGAGTTAAGGCTAATTTTTTGAAAATGATCGATCTTGTTAATACAGGGCTGCCCTTACCGTTTGCCGGTATAAGCAATAAAAGAAGTTTTATTGCCGTGGATAATCTTGTGGATGTGATTGCAACATGTGTTGTCCATGAAAAAGCTGCCGGAGAAACATTTTTTGTCAGCGATGATCAGCCCTTATCAACACCTCAGTTGATTGAGAAAATATCAGAGGCGCTTGGATTCAAACCCAGGTTATTTTATTCTCCTTCATTGTTTTTCAAGTACGTGTTGATCCTTATTCGCCGGCAGGAGATATATGAGAGCCTGTGGGGGAATATGGCGGTGGATTCAAGGAAAATTAATCATTATCTTGGATGGAAGCCTATAATGACGATGGATGAGGGCATCCGGAAAACCATTCACTGGTATTTGGAAAAGAAAAGTGCAAAATGAAGCATTTATGGAAATAGTATCTTATTTTCGGTATATGGTCTGTCCGATTATATTGGGAAGCCTGGGGGCCTGGTTTGTATCCCGATACGGGCAACGACTCAAGATTATGGACCTGCCCACGAATAGAAGTTCCCACGTAAGAAATACACCAAAAGGCGGTAGTATCGGGATCTTGATCACATTTATCTTTTCATCGCTCCTGCTTGAGTTTTCCGGCTTTTTCTGGATACCGGTTGTTTTTCTATCCCTTGTCTGTCTTTTGGGAGACCGGGTTGATCTTCCGATTTCTTTCCGGCTTTTTGTCCAGACCTTATGTACTGTCATTGTCCTAATTTTTTATTTTTTTCAGACCGGGTCTGGCAATTGTGCCCTGTTCCCCTTGATGGCCCTATTTATTGTCGGTACAGCCAATTTTTATAATTTTATGGATGGCATCGACGGAATTGCAGGAATTTCGGCTGTTTTGTCTTTTGGGTTACTCGGATTTTTTATACATAGCATTCAGGCCGATGTGAGATTCTCTTTATTAGCCTTGTCTATTGCCTTTTCATCGCTGGCTTTTTTATTTTTCAACCTTCCTGCAGCTCGCGTTTTTATGGGGGATGTGGGGAGTGTTTTTTTAGGATTTGTTTTTGCTCTGATCGTTATTTTTGTTGCCAGGGATATTGCTGATTTTTTCTGTATGACTGGCTTTCTTTTTCTTTTTTATATGGATGAATTGACGACCATGGCAATCAGATTGAAAAAAAAAGAATCATTACTCAAAGCCCATCGAAGACATCTCTACCAGATACTGGCAAATGAAATGGGAAAAGATCATTGGAAGATATCTTCAGGATATGGCGCCTGCCAGTTGATAATCGGCTCTGCTGCTTTTTTTTTGAGATCATATGGTATTGGATTAATGTTCTTATTCTATGCAGTATGCGGCATGGTTTTCATCAGCTTTTCTTATATGATCCGGAAAAAGGCATTTGACCTATGAAAATTCGAATATCAAGAAATTTATACATTGTTCTGACAATTGATATTATTCTTTTGTGTATTTCCTTTTATATAGCCCATTTGATTCGATTTGATTTTATTCTTCCTGAATATGCACTGGAAAAATTTTTTAATATGCTGCCCTATGTCTTGGGAATTAAAATTTTATATTTTTATTTTTTTGATATGTACAAAGGCATGTGGCGTTATACAGGTATAAATGACTTGTTAAATGCCGTCAAAGCATCAATTATAGGAAGTTTGACCGTTATTGCCGTTGTTTTATATGTGAATCGATTTGAAAATGTTTCAAGATCTGTTTTTATTATTGACTGGTGCTTCACATTAATCAGTATTGCCGGTTTGCGTGTGATAACAAGGCTGGCTTTTGAGCAATTTACAGAAAATATCAGCTTTCAGGATTTAAAAGCGGCTTTTCTAAAATTATTTAGAATCACCTCAAAACACAGCAAGGGCGTTATTATTATTGGTGCTGGGGATTGCGGAGAAAAAATCTGCCGGGAAATTAATGAGGATGCCTCTCTTAAATATCATGTTAATGGTTTTTTAGATGATGATGATTCAAAAGCCGGAAGAAAAATACATGGTATTCCGGTTCTGGGTGGAATCAACCGTATGACCGACGCTGTCCTTTCAACAGGGTCACAGGAAGTAATTATTGCCATTCCGTCTCTCAGCAGGGAAAGGATGAGGCAAATCGTCAATGTTTGTAAGGATTCCGGCATTGTCTTTAAAACCGTTCCAAGTATGAGTGAGTTAATAAATGGAAAAATTACCATCAGCTCCATAAGAGAGGTTGAATATAGGGACCTTTTAGGAAGGGAACCGGTTAATCTTGAAAAAGATAAAATCGGCGACTATCTGGGGGGAAAAGCAGTCCTTGTAACAGGTGGCGGGGGGTCTATAGGGCGAGAATTATGTAAGCAGATTTGTAAATTTGACCCGGAAAAAATCATCCTTTTTGAAAGAGCTGAAACACCCCTGTATGAAATTGATCTCGAACTTAAAAAAGAATTTCCCCATATCAAGATACTTCCTGTTTTAGGGGATATTCAAAATAGGCATGAAATAGAAGCCATCTTTGAAAAGCATACACCGGACATTGTATTTCATGCCGCCGCTTATAAGCATGTTCCCATGCTTGAACTGCACCCTGTTAAGGCAGTGGAGAACAATATTACCGGGACTCAAAATCTTGTTGATGCCGCCATAAAATTTCAAAGCAGAAAATTTGTTCTGATTTCAACGGATAAGGCGGTTAATCCTGCAAATGTAATGGGAGCTAGCAAACGGGTTGCAGAAATGATTCTCCAATATAACAGCTTAAGAGAAAATTTAAAAACCGGATTTATCACAGTACGATTTGGCAATGTGATCGGAAGCGCTGGAAGTGTAATCCCTCTTTTTAAAAAGCAGATTGAGGAAGGAGGACCGGTAACTGTAACTCATCCTGAAATTATCAGATATTTTATGTTGATTCCTGAGGCCTGCCAGTTGATCCTCCAAGCCGGGGCCATGGGGAAAGGTGGAGAAATCTTTATCCTTGAAATGGGTGAACCTGTAAAGATTGATAACATGGCCAGGGATCTCATAAGATTTTCAGGTTTTGAACCCGATGTTGATATCAAGATAGAATATACCGGGTTAAGGCCGGGTGAGAAATTGTATGAAGAATTGATGACCGATCAGGAGAATGTTGTTACCACCGGTCATCAAAAGATTATGGTGCTGAACGGTTATACAGGAGATATAAGCGAATTGCTTGGCAGGCTGGAAGAACTGAAAGATGCAGCAGAAAATAGAAACCAGGACCATATAAGGAAGGTATTGCGACAGATTATCCCAGAATACAATCCCAATCCTCCAATGGAAATAAAATAAATGAAACGGTTTTTTGATTTTTCAGCTTCCTTGATACTGCTTTTTATTCTATTCCCCTTGTTTATCCTGGTTGCAGTGGCCGTGAGGTGCAAATTGGGAAATCCCATTGTATTCAAACAGGTAAGGCCGGGATTCCATAACAAACCTTTTATGATATATAAATTTCGCTCATTAACAGATGAAAAAGACGGAAATGGAAATCTTTTGCCGGATTCCGAAAGATTTAGCCGCTTTGGCTCCTTGCTCCGTCGATCAAGCCTTGATGAGCTGCCGGAGCTGATCAATGTCTTGAAGGGGGATATGAGTCTTGTGGGGCCAAGACCTCTTTTGGTACAATATCTGGATCGCTATGATCCTGTGCAGGCCCGGCGTCATGATGTCAACCCCGGGATCACAGGGTGGGCACAGGTGAACGGGCGGAATGCCATCAGTTGGGAGGAAAAATTCAGGTTGGATGTCTGGTATGTTGATCATCATAATTTTGGGCTTGATTTAAAAATTTTATTAATAACCCTGATTCAGGTTTACAAACAATATGGCATACATCAGAAAGGCCATGTAACAACAGAAGAATTTATGGGGAGTGCAGGAAATGGGTGACAGGTTTGAAAACTGGGAATATCCGGAAATCATCGACGGAAAACCGACAAAATACCAATGGATTGTTCAGGGGGTTTCAGGATTACAACTCGGGTATAAAACAGATATCGGTGCATTTACTTATATCAACGCTCATGAAAAAGTGGTGATTGAAGACTATGTTCAGTTGGGCTCTCATTGTTCTGTCTATTCGGTTTCAACCATAGATGGAAAAAAGGGAAAAGTGACATTGAAAAAGAAATGTTCTATCGGCAGCCACAGCACGATAATGCCGGGTATCACCATTGGCGAGAATTCAATTATCGGAGCCCATAGTTTTGTAAATAAGGATGTACCGGATAATGTGATCGCATTTGGCATTCCGGTTAAAATCATTAAGAATATGGAGAACTGAGATGGATTTTGCGCCATGGCCATTTTTTTTCGATGATGAGATCCAAGCTGCCGTAAATGTTCTTAAATCCGGAAAAATCAATCAATGGACAGGGAATGAAATTAATGCGTTTGAAAAAGAGTTTTCCAGTTATATCGGTTCAAGCCATGCAATAGCCCTTGCCAATGGCAGCCTCGCCTTAGATATCGCTCTTCTTTCCTTCAATATCGGAAAGGGAGATGAGGTGATTGTCACTCCCCGGTCGTTTGTTGCATCAGCCGGTTGTGTTGCATTGAGAGGAGCAATTCCTGTTTTTGTTGATGTGGATCCTGTCAGCCAGAATATCACTCTTGAAAATATTTCAAAAGCTATCAGCCCAAAGACAAAAGCGGTCATTCTTGTACATTTGGGAGGCTGGCCGTGTGATTTGATTAAAATCAAGTCATTTTGTGAACAAAATAATATTGTATTGATTGAAGACTGTGCCCAGGCCATGGGTGCGAAATTTGATAGACGAAGCGTCGGAAGTTTCGGTGATTGCTCCATTTTTTCCTTTTGCCAGGATAAAATCATGACAACCGGTGGTGAAGGCGGAATGCTGGTGACAAACAATACGGATATTTGGGAAAAGGCATGGAGTTATAAGGATCATGGAAAGAATTATGATCTTGTGTTTCGCCATGATCATGAACCAGGGTTCAAATGGCTTGTAAACAGCTTCGGCACCAACTGCAGGATGACTGAAATGCAGGCTGCAATGGGACGGGTCATGCTCAGAAAAGTTGACGGATGGGTAAAGAAAAGAAGAGAATTCGCAGACTTGTATAATAAGGCATTTGATAATATTCCGGGGTTGAGGACAACCCTACCTGGTGCCGATTTATATCATGCTTATTATAAATATTATGTTTTTATAAATCAGAATGAGTTAAAGAAATCATGGAACAGGGATGCGGTAATCAATTCGTTAGATAAGGCAGGAATTCCTTGCAATACGGGTGTATGCCCTGAAATATACCGTGAAAAAGCCTTTGAAAAAGCATATTATAAAATCCATGGCTCAAAAAAAAATAAAGCAACTGTTTTTCTCCCTGTGGCAAAACAGTTGGGTGAAACATCAATCATGCTAATGGTACATCCTACCCTAAAACCGGAATCTGTTCATTTCGTAATTGAGCAGGTCAGACTCGTGATGGAGAAGGCTGCTAAATAAGTTTTGATAACCGGAAACCATGACAAGAAGGCAATTTTTACTGTTCTACGAGGTAATTGGTCGTGGATGCGAGAAGCCTTTTGGGTTGGGTTCGGTCTTGTAACATCAGTTTTAGCCCTTCTTGCCGGGACCCGATTTTTGACAATATTGCTTTCCACAGAAGAATATGGGAAACTGGCTTTGGCCATCAGCCTTGCAACTTTAGGGGTTCAGATTCTGGGAGACCCTATAGGAAAGACATCTGTTCGCTTTTATTCAGGCTGGTGTGAGGCGGGAAAACCCTATGGGTTTATTCAAAGCTTAAAAAAATCTTTGATTTATGCGGTCGTGTGTATTGTACTGCTTTGTATCGGCACTTTGATTTCAGGATATTTTTTTGATATATCCCCAGGATATTATTTGGTTATCGTGACCGGCCTTTTTTCCATTCTGCTCATCCTTAACCGTGTTGCGTTTGCTTTGGAGGATGCTGCACGGTTAAGACAGTTCAGGGGGCTTATCCAGGGCACCTTTGAAGCCATGAGATTCTTGTTTGCCGTTGGTTTTATCATCATTTTTGCATTACCTCGTACGGAAATAGTACTTAGCGGATTTGTGATTGCAGGCGTCTTAGTTGTGACAGGGCATGGAATTTTTCTATATAAGTTTTTCATTACTGCTCAATTGGTAAAACCTGGTGGTCTTAAAACTGTTTCTTTTACAGTCAGTGATTCCATGAAAGCTTACCAGTTACCATTGATCCTTAGCAATGCCTGTATCTGGATCGTGATGATGGCAGAACGATGGGTTTTAAGATACTACAGCAGCTCGATGGATATCGGCGGCTATACTGCTGTTTATCAACTGGCATTTATTCCCATGCTTTTTATCAGTAGTTTTATGGTCTTGCTCATGGAACCGATTCTTTACCAGGTTGCAAGGTTGGATGGGAAAGCTGCGGCTTCTCTCCAGACGCTTAAAATTAACCATTATATTGCATTTGGCATTTTGTCTGTTTCATTAATTCTTTTCATAATCCTCCTCTTTTGTTATCCAACAGTCGGATATCTTTTTCTCGGTGCTGAATTTCGTCCTTATAGCTGGATTTTTCCTTGGCTTTTGCTGGCGGGCGGCTGTTTTGCCTCTGCACAACAATTACTTTTAAAATTGAGCTGCGAGATGCGTACTGATCTGCTGGCTCTTTTATGGTGTGGAGTTGCAGCCGTTGCAGTGACATCCTATATTGTTGGTGCAAATTATTGGCAATTAAAGGGAATATTAGTGGCAATTGTTGCCGTTAATGTTTTATTTGTCATATTTTTATTGTTTTTCTTTTACAGAGATAAGAAATGAGACAGGCACCATCCATATCATCACATAGAGAACATCCCGCATTTATAAATTTTTTTCATTTCCTTTAAAATCTTGTCGATCGAATATCTGCTCACAAAGTTCAAGCCATTCTTTCCATAAGTTATTTGCAATGTTTTATTGAAATATAAATGTTTAATTGCTTTTGCCATCTGCTGCCCATCATCGAAATCTACGATGAGCCCATTATACCCATGGGTGATCAAGTCCCGGTTTCCCCTGCAATTTGTTGCAATAACCGGCAGCCCCATTGCCATGGCCTCCATTATATTTACCGGTAATCCTTCTTGCCTGGAAGAAGATACTGCGATATCGGAAATTGATAGCAGTTCATTTATATTTTTCTGATAACCCAGAAAATGCACATGATTTTCAATATCCAATCTTTTGGTCTGTTTTTGATAATTCCGGGCTAAATCTCCTGTACCAGCAAGCAATAATTTGATATCAGGGATTTCGATTTTTAGAATTTTTATTGCATTGATCAATAAATCCTGATGCTTTCTATAGCTATGCTCAGCAGCATATATTAATATAAAATCATTTTCATGATAACCGTATTTTTTTTTTAGTTGTATTTTGTCAGCTTGATTTGACCTCTTAAACTTATCTAAATTCAGGCCCACCCCATTTACAAATCGGACATATTTGCTCTTGAAGTTTTTTTTAGCCCTTTCATAATCTTCTTTATTGATTGTGATGATGACTTCTGTATACCGGGATAAAATTTTTTCAACTGGATAATACAATAACCAGTTAATAAGCGGGGCATTTTTATAAAAATGAAATCCATGTGCTGTGTATATGATTTTTATATTGTGGGTGTTTATACACGCTATCCTTGTCAAAAAAGAAGCTATGGGGGTATGCGTGTGTATTAATTCATATTCTCCTTTTAAGACTATCTTTCTTATCTGCCTATAGGCGATTAGATTTGTTTTATCATAAAGGGATCTGTTAAATTTTATAGGATGTAGTTTGCAGCCTAAACTGATAATTTGATGATCAATTCCTGAAATATCATTACATGCCAAATCGATTTGATGCCCTTCATTTACCAACATTTTAATATGGGGAATCAAGAATGCATTAATGGTAGTGGATATAGTGGTAACAAATAAGATTTTCATTTCATATCCTCGGGATAGTTAAATATAGATCCTTCCAAAAATCTGTAACAGGAATTATGCCGTATTCTTTGGATAACCCTTATAATTAATAGTTGTAAAATTATAACAGGACTTATATCATATTCAAATGCATATGCTACGGTTTAATTTAAGGATAATTTTAATAACTATTAAAAGTTTCAATAGAAATGGAAAACAGTAAAATCGTATTTAATCATTCAGACGATCGTTATCAAGGGGAGTTGGGCAGTAATTATCAAAAATCAAAACATGAAATTTCTCAAAAAGCTTTTAGATATGTTGCAGAAATGCGCGCGAAAAAGCTCGAAAAATGGATTGATAGATGCGATTCTGTTTTAGAATTCGGGGTTGGGAATGGTTGGAATTTAGAATGTCTTAAGTGCCGGGAAAAATCCGGTTATGATGTTTACCCTAAACCGGAAAGATTTAATTCATCAATTAATTTTTATAACCAAATTAGCCGACTTCATCATAACTACGACAAGATTATTTGCCATCATGTTTTGGAACATACTGAAAACCCGGCAAATATGCTGAACGATATTAAAAATAGAGTTAATGAATCTGGGAAAATCATTATTTTTGTACCGTTTGAGGAAAATCGAAAATATAAAAAATTTATAACTTCTGATAATGATCATCATTTGTTTTCATGGAATGTACAAACCCTTGGAAATTTGCTTTGTTCCCAAAATTTGAATATTTTAGAATATGGGATTAAATATACCGGATTCGATCGATTTGCAGCCAAAGCAGCGATTAAACTGGGGTTGAATTTTTCAAGCTATATCCTATTTCTTAAGGCAATTCGGTTCATATATCAAAAAAAAGAAATATATTTTATTGTGAAAAAATAAAATGGAATAGCAAGATTCTAAAAATAATCTCAGGTTTAAAAATTTCGTTTTTTTTTGCATTTTTTTTCAAAAATTCAGGGTTTTCCCTGATTGATTTTTCAATTATTTTTTCGTAATATCCTCTTAATTTTTATTATTTAACTGTTGTGGCCACAAGGTTAAATTTTTTGTTCGATTCCCGCCTGATCCTGGTTTTTGTTTTTAAGGTTTTGGGAATCAGGGATATTTATGTCGTTTTTACCTTTTTTTAAGGAGAAAAAATTATGGAGCAGATCAAAAAGATATCTTTAATCATTATGGCAGGCCTCTTACTGCTTTCTTTCTGCCAACCTGTAATGGCTGCCGATGGTGATAAAATCAATATTAACAGTGCAACGCAACAGGAACTTCTTAAACTCAAATTTGTGGGTGAAAAACTTGCAGGAAAAATAATTGAGTACAGAAAAGACAAACCCTTTCAAAAACCTGAAGATATTATGAATGTAAAAGGAGTGGGGGAAAAGATATTTAATGCAAATAAGGATCTTATTGTTGTAACTAATAAATAACTATGAAAATTTTGTAATTATCCCCTGATTCCCAATCTTTATAAAGCTGTTGCTTGATAACACGTATTTTTGTATTATCATCTGAACCATGCTGTTAACGCAGCATGGTTTTGTATTATCCGGAATTTGAAAGGAGAGACATGTTTTGGAAGTTTCAAAAAAATATTCGAAAAGATTGTTTATCATTATTTTTATCTTTGTCCTAATCATCAGTGCTGTCATTAATACAGGGTTTTATTATTGTATAAAATGGTTGTCCTTAAACCTTGTCCTCACAACAGGAAAAGATCTTATAGTTAATGATATGCCTCAGATTGTAAAATATCTTGGCTGGGTATCCGGAAAATTATATACGGGGATAATGCTGGCAATAACAGGAATTATACTCTTGACCGGAGTGCTGTTGTGGATTGTTTTGAAAACGTCGCTCAAGGGCATGCTTCAACAGAATCAAATTGAAAACCGGGTAATTGATTCAAAGAAAAAAAGCAAAGCTGATTTTGTGGATCAGAAAATAGAACAGGATAGAAAAAAACGTTTATTTTTGCATAGTTTATCAATCCTTCAGCGGGAAGGGCGGCTCCTTGATTTTTTTGCAGAAGATTTAAGTCTGTATGAAGATGATCAAATCGGAGCAACTGTCCGGAGTATCCAGGAAGATTGCAAAAGAGCCGTTAAAAAATATATTGACCCAAAACCGGTGATAGAAAAGGAAGAAGGCGAATCAATAGTGATCGAACCTGAATTTGATATTGATTCCATAACACTTGTGGGAAATGTATCCGGCACACCTCCTTTTAAGGGCGTTTTGAAGCATAGGGGATGGAAGGCTGGAAAAAACGAAATCCCAAAATTATCTGATATTCAGGATGCCTCGGTTATTATTCCTGCAGAGGTTGAAATTCAATAATATTTAAAGTCATATCATACTCGGGAGTTAAATTGGATTTCCAAAGCCATCACTATATTATCGGAATAGATCTTGGGACCACAAATTCAGCAGTCTCATATGTAGATATAAAGGCCCTATCTGATGAAACATTGAAAGCAAGATTTAAGATTGAGAAAAAAAACCTGGTAAGAATTTTCAATGTGCCTCAATTGACCGGTTATGGTGAGTTTACAAAGCTGCAGATCCTTCCTTCGTTTTTATATATTCCGGGAGAATATGATATTTCAAAGGGATCATTAAGACACCCATGGAAAAAAAGAGAAGATATATTTACCGGTAGTTTTGCCCGTGATCATGGTTCTAAAATACCTTCAAGGCTTGTTTCTTCGGCTAAAAGCTGGTTGTGCAACCCAAATGCAGACAGGAAAGCAAAAATATTACCCTGGGGATCGGAAGGGTTTGAAAAAATATCACCGGTTGTTGCAACTTCCGAATATCTTCTGCATATTAGAAATGCGTGGAACTATTTTGTGAAAGACGAGGATCAATTTCTCGAAAATCAAATGGTGATTATTACTGTTCCTGCTTCCTTTAATGAGGAAGCAAGGGAGCTTACCCTGGAAGCTGTGAAAATAGCCGGGTTTGGTGCAACTGTAACTCTTCTTGAAGAACCTTTGGCCGCTTTTTACCATTGGCTGATAAATCATGAGAATGACTGGCAGAATTATGTAGAACTGGATGATTTGATTCTTGTGTGTGATGTGGGTGGTGGAACTACGGATCTTAGCCTGATTTCTCTTAAGGAATCAGGAGGAAGCCCGAAATTTGAGAGAATTGCCGTTGGTGATCACCTGATTCTTGGCGGAGATAATATTGATCTATCTCTGGCTGAAATTGTTGTGTCAAAATTTAGATCCAAATCGAGCTTAACATCTGAAAAATGGAAAACTTTATGTCATCGGTGCAGGGAAGCCAAGGAAAAAATACTTGATACTTCAGAAACCACTGTCAGGATTACACTCAAGGGTGAAGGCAGATCATTGATAGCAGGTACGCTTGCAGCAGACCTTAATAAAGACGATATCGAGGGCAGATTATTTGAAGAATTTTTTCCTTTTATCGATCCTGATACGAATTTGGATATTGATTATGGGAAAAAAATAAATGATTTTGGTCTGCCTTTTGAAAACGAGCCGGCAATAACTAAACATATACTTTCCTTTCTGGAAAAACACAGGGGTGATGTCAGGAAAAATCTATTAAAAGACCCGTTGCCTGATTTCATATTATTCAATGGTGGAACACTTAAGCCTGATATTATTCAAAAAAGGATCATAGAAGCCATTGGAAAATGGTTTAAGGTAAAAGAATCCGAGTTCCCTCAAATACTTGAAAATAAAGTCCCGGAATTAGCGGTCGGAATTGGAGCCTCATATTATGGTCTTGTCAAAATAGGGCAGGGCGTCAAGGTTGGTAGCGGAAGCCCAAGGAGTTATTATATCGGAGTTTCAGTCAAGGATGAGGAGACTTTAAAAGCGGTTTGTATTGTTGAACGCGGCCTTGATGAAGGGACGAACATTGATCTTCCTGATATTAAATATGAGGTAAGAGCCAATGAGCCAGTTGCATTTCATGTTTACAGCTCCAGTTACCGGTCTGGGGACAAGCCTGGAGACATTCTCGCTGTCAATGATTCTTTTGCCCTTATGGCACCGCTTCAGACGGTTATCAGGTTTGGGAAAACAGGCCAAAGAAAGACTATTCCAGTGACCCTCCTGGCAGAATATACTGAAATGGGAACTCTCTCAATATATTGCCACTCAGAAGTCAGCGATCACAAATGGAAACTGGAATTCCAATTAAGAGATCAAGAGATGAGGATAGATTCAATTGAAACCGAAGTTTACGATGAAGATTTGATACAAAGGGTTTGTAATAAGATTCATCAGGTTTTTTCAAAGGGATCTGAAACCAGTGACGGGCTCAGCACAATTACCAAAAACATTGAAGAAATTGTTGGACAGAAAAAAAACAATTGGCCTTTATCATTTCTACGGAAGATTGCAGACAGCCTTATCGCCATTGAAAATACCCGGAAATATTCCCCTGAACATGAGGCAAGATGGCTTAACCTAACAGGATTTTGTATGCGTCCCGGGTTTGGTGATGCTTTTGATAAGGAACGGGCCATTCAATTATGGAAAATATATCTGTCCGGTTTAAGTTTTGGAAAATTTTCTCAAGGTAGACTTGAGTGGTGGATATTTATCAGAAGAATTGCAGCAGGTTTGAATGCAGGGCAGCAAAGGCAGTTCTATCAGGATGTCTCGGCTTCATTAACGGGTAGCAGAAACAAAGCAAGATTGTCTCTACAGGAAGAGGTTGAGCTTTGGATGGTGGCAGGGAATATGGAGCGGTTTTTGGTAAAGGATAAGATTTCCCTTGCAAAGTTTCTTATATTGCAACTGAAACCTGCAAAAAAGCAGGACAATTTGTTTTGGGCTTTATCCCGAATAGGTGCAAGAGAACTGTTGTATGGATCGGTTGACAGGGTAGTACCGGAAAAGGAAGTAGTGAAATGGCTGAATCAGATCATGGGAAAAGTCTGGCATCAAAATGACCCGGTTGAAAATATGGTGGTTCAGATGGCAAGAAAAACCGGTGATAGGACCCTGGATATAGATTCGGAAAGCAGAAAAAAGGTTATAGAATGGCTTGGTACACGGAATGCAAAAGAAGGATATATTGCAATAATAAATGAAAAAACAGAAATAGCTGCCTCTGAAAGAAGTATTCAATTTGGAGAACAACTCCCGGCCGGGCTTGTATTATATAATGGTAAATTATTAAACAATAATTAAGAAAATGTTTGACATCTATTAAATTATCATATATTCTTCCTGAGTTCTTCTTGAGAGGGGAACTTGAAAAGTTTGATCTTTGAAAATTGGTCAGTGAAGAAATTAAGAGCGGGTCTTAACAAGACT